>NZ_JBLZPK010000048.1:0-2771 GCF_049199905.1 Shinella sp. M27 | reverse complement strand
GGCAGCGACCGCCGTGAACGGCGGCTCGTTGGCGATGGCGACGCGGGCGAAGCCCTGCCCCTTCAGTTCCTCCAGCTTGGCGTCATCGGCGGACGCCGGGGTTGCGGCGGCGATTGCCATCAGCGCGCCGGCACCGGCAGCCATGCTCATGAAATGTCTGATCTTCATCGTGCGAACTCCTCTGTGGTTGTTGTTTGGGGCCATTCTCTTGAAGTGCCTGGAGCACCTCAGACGCGGTGCCCTGCCGCGATGATCTTGCGCAGGAAGGTCTGTGTGCGTTCCTGCCTGGGATTGCGGAAAATCTCGTCCGGCTTGCCTTCCTCGACGATCTTGCCGCGATCGAAGAACAGGACCCGATCGGCGAAGTCGTGGGCGAAACCCATCTCGTGCGTGACCAGCAGCATGGTCATGTCGGTCTCGGCGGCGAGCTTGCGCATGACGTTCAGCACCTCCTCGACCAGTTCCGGGTCGAGCGCCGAGGTCACCTCGTCGAACAGCATGATCTTCGGCGAAAGTGCGAGGGCGCGGGCGATGGCGACACGCTGCTTCTGTCCGCCGGACAATTGGGCGGGCATGCTCTTCGCTTTGTCGGCGAGGCCCACCATGTCGAGAAGCTCCATCGCCCGCTTCTCAGCCTCCGCACGCGCCACGCCCTTGGTCAGCATCGGCGCGAGCGTTACATTGTCGAGAACGCATTTGTGCGGGAAGAGATTGAAGTGCTGGAAGACCATGCCGACCTTCTCGCGCATCCGGTGCAGGTGGCGGTCGTCGGCCGGCACGAGGCTGCCGTTCTTCGGCATATGATAGAGCTGGTCCCCCTCGACCTCGATATGGCCGCCGCTGATTGTTTCCAGCGTCATGAGGATGCGCAGGATCGTCGTCTTGCCGGAGCCGGACGGGCCGATAAGGGCGAGCTTTTCGCCCGGCAGCACCTCCATCGACAAACCGTCGAGCACGGTCAGGGGACCGTAGCGCTTGGTGATGTTGTCGATGCGGATGATTGGTGCGGCCATGCCTGTCTCTCCCTGGCGGGACAAGTGATGGCCTAACGATGCGCGGCGATCAAAATCATGTCAATCCGAATAATAATCTCATGACAATTATTGTTTCCATGCGCATTTGGCGGGCAATTTGCCCTAAATCGCGAGCAGCAACGCCTCCGGGTTTCCGCTGGCCAACGAAGCGAGAATGCCGAGGCCGGTACGAAGTTCCTGCTCGGTCGTGGAGCCGAGCGAGATGCGCACGGCCGGATGCCAGCCTTGGTCCGCCGTGCGGAAGGAGGAGCCCGGCGCGATGGCGACGCCACGCAGGCGGGCCTGCGAAACGAAGCCTTCCTCGGTGTGCCCTTCCGGCAGCGGCAGCCAGACATGCAGGCTTTGCGGATGGGCATGGTAGGGCAACCCCGCGAAGGCCTCCTCCGCAATGGCATGGCGAACGCCAAGCGCCCGTCGCTGCCAGTTGACCAATTCCATCGCCGTGCCGTCGCTGACCCAGCGGGTGGCGATCTCGGCAATCGACGGCGTTGCCATCCAGTTCGAGACGAGGTGCCGGTTGGCAACGGCAGCGACGTAGCGGTCGGGGGCCGCGAGATAGCCGATGCGCAGGCCCGGCACCGTGATCTTGGTGAAACTGGTGATGTAGAGCGTGCGCTCCGGCGCGAAGGCCGCGATCGGCTGCGGCTTGCGCTCGACGAGCGGGCCGAGAATGTCGTTCTCGATGATCGCGATATCGTGACGCCGCGCGACGTCCGCCAAAGCCTGCCGGCGCTCGCCGCTCATCAGTGTGGCCGTCGGGTTGATCACGGAAGGTTGCAGGAAAACCGCGCGAATAACGCCTTTGCGGCAGGCTTCGTCGAGCGCCTCTGGGATCATGCCGTCGCGATCGATCGGCAGGCCCTCGAGATGCAGGCCGAGATAGGTCGAGAGCGGCACCAGCGTGTGGTGGCTGATCGCCTCCGTCGCCACCGTCGCGCCGGGCGGCGCCACGCTCATCAGAGCGACCGTCATGCCCGAGGTCGCGCCATTGGTGAGGCTGATGTTGAGCGGCGAGATATCGAGCCCGCAGCGCGCCAGCCATTCGGCCGCGACGGCGCGATGACGCGGGAACACCATATTGGGGCGGAAGGACAGCGCCGAGCTCGATGGCAGATTTTCCGCAAGCCAGCCGAAGGCCTCGCGCATGCGCTCGAGATGCAGCTGCTCGCAGACGGGCTTGAGGATCGACAGATCCACAAGTTCGCCCAGCCGCTCCGGCAGATAGGGCGGCTCCGGCTCCTTCGGCTGTGTCTGTACGAAGGAGCCGCGGCCGACCTCGCCCGAAATGAGGCCGCGGCGGATCAGCTCGTCATAGGCGCGGCTGACGGTCTGGACGGAGAGTTTCAGGTCGTCGGCGAGCTTGCGGTGCGGCAGAAGGCGTGTACCGTTCGGCAGCAGCCCTTCCTGGATGGCGCGCGCGATCTGCTCGGCCAGAGAGAGATAGGCCGGACGGCGCAATTGGGATATGTCGGGACGCCAATTTGTCATGATTTCAACAGTGCTCAAATTCAGTTCAATTGACAATGTCTAAATGCCTTTCCATTGTCTTTTTCCCGACTTTGACATGATCCCCGCCCGGAGGGCGACCGCATGAAGATCGACGCCATCGACCTGCGCATCCTGGAAGCCATCCAGGAGAACGGGCGCATCACCAAGCTGGCGCTGGCGGAAAAGGCGGGCCTTTCCCCTACCCCCTGCTGGCTCAGGCTGCGCAAGCTGGAGAAGGCGGGTATCGTT
>NZ_JBLZPK010000047.1:0-273 GCF_049199905.1 Shinella sp. M27 | reverse complement strand
GATCCGCGTGAAGTCGGATGGTTCTGGCGTTGAGCTTGCGAATGTGAAGATGTCGATGAACCCGTTCGACGAAATCTCCGTGGAAGAGGCGCTGCGTCTGAAGGAGGCCGGCAAGGCTGAGGAAGTGGTCGTGGTTTCGATCGGTCCTGCGAAGGCCGAAGAGACGCTGCGCACCGCGCTCGCCATGGGCGCCGACCGCGCCGTGCTGGTCGAGACGGAAGACGCTGTCGAGCCGCTCGCCGTCGCCAAGATCCTCAAGGGTGTCGCGGAAGC
>NZ_JBLZPK010000046.1:70162-116009 GCF_049199905.1 Shinella sp. M27 | reverse complement strand
CCCGGTGGTGGATCAGCGGACCAGGAAGGTTTCCTGGTAGAAATGTTCCTCGAGGTTGACGCCCTCGCCGCCGCGATCGACCACGGCGAAATCCGAGGTCTTGTCGAGCGGCGTCAGGATGCCGTGCCAGACGTTGCGGCCGATATTGACGCCCTGGCCGGGGGCGGTGCGGAAGGCGATGGGCTCGGCCGGGCCGGTTTCCGTTTCCTCGGCGACGACGACGAGGAAGGAGGCGTCACCAAGCGGAATGAAGGCCTGGCTGCCGAGCGGATGGCGCTCCACCATCTTCAGTTCCAGCGGCAGCGGATAGGGTTCGCCGCGCAGCAGGCTGATCATCGGGCGAGCTTTCTCGCCCGTCGTCTCGATGTTGGCGAGGTCGTGGAAGCGCGTGCACTTGCCCGCATTGATCGGGAAATTGTGCGCGCCGTCCTGTTCGATGACCTGGCCGAAGGGCGCGAAGGCCTCGCGGGTCAGCTCTCTGATTTCGATGGTCTTCATGTCTTTCCTCCCTCGGCCGTGTGGCCAAAAACCCTCAGACGGCTGATGCCGCCGTCCGGATGAATGTTCAGGCGGACATGCGTCACGGCACCCGCCTGCTTCACGAGATGGCCATCGAACGTATGGATACGGTCGGCGGCCAATTTCTGCTCGGGCAGGACTTCCTGCCAGAACATCGACGCGGCGGTGACAAGGGTGGGGAGGTCCCCCGTCGTGCCCGTCAGATCGGCGGCCTGCATGGAGCAGGCGTCCGGGTAGTTGCCCTTGAAATGGGCGGTATCGACGACGATGCTTTCGACCGTCGCGCGTGCCGCAAGCTTGACCACGATCCACTCGTGACCCGGCTGCCGGCGGCGGCTGGTTTCCCAGCCATCGCCCATATTGACGCCACGGCCGGGCGCGAGCAAGCGCTGATGGCCGTAGTGACCGTTGGAAAATGCAACGACCTGCCCGCCCGAAAGCGCGGAAGCGAGATCGATCGGCCCTTCGGCGGGCGCCAGCGCGGGAATACCATAGACCCGCAGCCGCGCCACCCCGCCATCGGGATAGATCCGCAACCGGACATGGCTGATGAGGCCGTCCACGGCGCAGTCGAAGAAATGTTGGGCGCTCGGCCCGAGCGGGCTCGGTGCCAGAAGCTCCACCCATTCCGACGCTTCGTTAGGGCCGTCGGGCGCCAGACAGCCCTCGATGGCGCAAGCCGTCGGGTAGTTGCCGGTGAAGAAAGCCGTATCGACATCGAAGCCGCGGATGCGGCCTGCGGTCGCCAACGCGATCACGGCGTGATCATGGCCCGGCCCGCGCCGCCGCCGGGTTTCCCAGCCGTCCATCCATTTGCCATGCGCGTCATAGACGCCGGGATGATAGACCGCTGGCTCGTCGGAGAGCAGACGCGCCAGCGGGCCGAAGAACTCGTCCGTCGCGCAAAGCCCCTTCGCCCCGAGACCCGCTGAGGCAAGATTGATCGTTCCGCGTGCGAAGGCGGGCAGGGCGGCGGTCGACATGGTCGTATCTCTCAGTCCGGCAGCAGCGCCTTGAGCCGCAGGTAGCCGATGCGTTCCACCTGCTTGCAGGCGGTGGCGAATTCGGTGTCGCGGCCATGGGCGATGCGTTTTTCGAAGGCGGCGAGGATGCTTGCCTTGGTGTTGTCGCGCACGGCGATGATGAAGGGAAAGCCGAACGTCTTCACATAGCGGTCGTTGAGATCGGTAAAACGAGCGCGCTCCTCGTCCGTCAGGGCGTCGAGACCGGCGGAGGCCTGCTCGTCGGTTGAGCTCGCCGTCAGGCGCTTGGCCTGCGCCAGCTTGCCGGCGAGATCCGGGTGGGCGACGAGAACGCCGAGCCGTTCCTCTTCGCTTGCGGCACGGAACTGGAAGGCGAGCGCGGCGGCAAGCCCCACCACCGTATCGTTAGCCGGCGAAAGTTCACCCGCCCAGGCGCGCTCGGCGATCCACGGGGAATGTTCGTAGATATCGCCGTAGCGCTTGACGAAAACGTCCTCCGGCATCTGCGAGGGGCGCTCGGCCTGCGGCTGCGGCGGATGGTTCCTGGCCCAGTGCTCGGCAATATCGACGCGCCGGGGGATCCAGACCTTCTCGTGGCTCTGGATGTAGTGGATGAAGCGGGCGAGCGCCATGACGCGGCCGGGACGGCCCATCAGGCGGCAATGCAGGCCGATGCTCATCATCTTCGGGTGACCCGCCTTGCCTTCGGCATAGAGCGCGTCGAACGAATCCTTCAGATAGGTGAAGAACTGGTCGCCGCTGTTGAAGCCCTGCGGCGTGGCGAAACGCATGTCATTGGCGTCGAGCGTATAGGGAATGATCAGCTGCTGCTTGCCGTTGTGCTCGTACCAGTAGGGCAGGTCGTCGGCATAGGTGTCGGAAATATAGTCGAAGCCACCGGCCTCCGCGACGAGGTCCACCGTGTTGACCGAACAGCGGCCGGTATACCAGCCGCGCGGGCGTTCGCCCGTCACCAGCGTGTGCAGGCGGATCGCCTCGGCGATGGCCGCGCGCTCGTCCTCGGGGCTCATGTCCTTGTGCTCGACCCATTTCAGGCCGTGTGAGGCGATTTCCCAGCCGGCCTCGATCATCGCGGCGACCTGCGCCGGCGAGCGTTGCAGTGCGGTTGCCACGCCATAGACCGTGACGGGCACGTTCTTTTCCGTCAGCAGCCGGTGCAGGCGCCAGAAGCCGGCGCGGGCGCCGTATTCGTAGATCGATTCCATGTTCCAGTGGCGCTGGCCCGGCCATTGGGCGGCGCCGACGATCTCCGACAGGAAGGCTTCGGAAGCCGCGTCGCCATGCAGCACGCAGTTCTCGCCGCCTTCTTCATAGTTTAGGACGAACTGGACGGCGATGCGCGCATCACCGGGCCACTGAGCCTTCGGCGGGGTCTGACCATATCCGTGCATGTCGCGGCAATATCGCATGGAACGCTCCTCCAAACGCTTTCGATTGCCAAATGCTAACCTGAAATTTGCGCGTTACATTCCTCAGGAAAATTTGAAAGTCTCGAACGATCTCACCGCTTTTCAGTGGATAAAGGGTGACGGATAGTGATGGCAGGCGTAGTGTGCTCGGGAGGAAAACATGCAGTCTCATAGCCAGGGAGCCGGGCGGCTCACGACCCACGTTCTGGATACGGCGCGCGGCAAGCCTGCGGAAGGCCTGCGCATCGATCTCTACCGGGTCGAAGGCGAAACCTTCCACCTGATCAAGACCACACAGACGAATGACGACGGCCGTTGCGACGCGCCGCTTCTCGCTGGTGAGACCATGAAATCCGGCACCTACGAACTGCGTTTCCATGCCGGCGACTATCTCGGCCGCACCGGCGATGGCCCGCTGTTCCTCGATATTATCCCGATCCGTTTCGGCCTTGCCGACGAGGGGGCGCATTACCATGTGCCGCTGCTCGTCTCGCCCTTCAGCTATTCCACTTACCGCGGGAGCTAATGCCATGGCGGCCCCAAAAATCCGATCCGAACTGCGCTTCATCCTCAACGGGCAGGACGTGTCGCTGCACGACGTCGCGCCCGACCAGACACTGCTCGACTGGCTACGCCTCTCCAAACTGCTCAAGGGCACCAAGGAAGGCTGCGCCGAAGGCGACTGCGGCGCCTGCACCGTGCTCGTCGGCCGGCTCACTCCCGCGGGCGGCCTCGTCTATGAGGGCGTCAATGCCTGCATCCGCTTTATGGGCTCGCTCGACGGCTGTCATGTCGTGACGGTCGAGCATGTCGCCGCCCGCGACGGCAAGCTGCATCCGGTGCAGCAGGCGATGGTCGATTATCACGGTTCGCAGTGCGGTTTCTGCACGCCCGGCTTCGTCATCTCGCTCTATGCGCTGTGGATGCAGACGCCGAACCCGAGCGACCGAGAGATCGAGACGGCGCTGCAGGGCAATCTCTGTCGCTGCACCGGCTATGAGCCGATCCTGCGCGCGGCGCGGGCCATTTCCAGCTATGGTGGGACCGACAAGGACCCGCTGCTCGTCGAGCGCGACGAGATGATCGCACGCCTCAAGGCACTGAAGGACGGCGCCCGCGTCGAGATCGGCGACGGCAAGAGCCGCTTCGTCGTTCCCGCCGATCTCGACGATTTCGCCGCCGTGCTGGAGGCCTCGCCTGCCGCGACCGTCGTTGCCGGCTCCACCGATGTCGGCCTCTGGGTCACCAAGCATATGCGCGACATCTCGCCCGTCGTCTTCATCGCCGGGCTGGACGGGTTGAAATCCATTTCGGTTGCGGGCGACACGGTCACCATCGGTGCCGGCGTCACCTATACGGAAGCGCTGAAGACGCTCTCCGGACATGTGCCGGCGCTCGGTCCGCTCATCGAGCGCATCGGCGGCCAGCAGGTGCGCAACATGGGCACGATCGGCGGCAACATCGCCAACGGCTCGCCGATCGGCGACACGCCGCCGGCGCTGATCGCGCTCGATGCGAAGCTGACCTTGCGCAAAGGCACGGCGCGGCGCACCATTCGCCTCGAGGACTACTTCATCGCCTATGGCAAGCAGGACCGCCAGCCGGGCGAATTCGTGGAAGCGGTGCATGTGCCCGCGCCCGCTTCGGGTGAAAAGTTCGCCGTCTATAAGGTGACGAAGCGCCGCGACGAGGACATCACGGCATCGCTCGGCGCCTTCCGCCTGGCGCTTTCGGCCGATGGCACCGTCACCGGCATCACCATCGCTTACGGCGGCATGGCGGCGACGCCGAAGCGTGCCTTCGCCGTGGAAAAGGCGCTTCTCGGTCAGAAATGGACCGAGGCGACGGTGGAAGCGGCCATGGAGAAATATGCGGAGGATTACACCCCGCTGACCGACATGCGCGCCACTGCGGAATACCGCGCTCTGG
Source organism: Shinella sp. M27 (assembly GCF_049199905.1). Taxonomy (NCBI): domain Bacteria; kingdom Pseudomonadati; phylum Pseudomonadota; class Alphaproteobacteria; order Hyphomicrobiales; family Rhizobiaceae; genus Shinella; species Shinella sp. M27. Next base: position 111,148 of record NZ_JBLZPK010000046.1, on the reverse strand, counting down.
TGGCGAAAAACCTGCTGCTGCGGTTCTACACGGAAACGACGTCAGGCGCGGCGACCGCGCAAGTGTCCAGATACGAGGCTGCGTGAGCCCATGAACAAGCACACCCCCGATCTCAAGGCCGAGAAAATCGAAGGCGGCGTCCATGCGAGCGTGCGCCACGATTCCGCGCACAAGCATGTCGCCGGAACCGCCGTCTATATCGACGACATCACCGAGCCGGCCGGCACGCTGCATGCGGGCCTCGGCCTCTCGACCGTCGCGCACGGCCTCCTGAAATCCGTCGATCTCTCGGCCGTCCGCGCTGCCCCCGGCGTCGTCGACGTTTTGACCTATGAAGACATTCCCGGCGTCAACGACATCTCGCCCTCGGGCATGCATGACGACCCGGTTCTGGCGGAAGGCAAGGTCCAGTTCCACGGCCAGCCGATCTTCTGCGTCATCGCGGAAACCCGCGAGGAGGCACGTCGCGCCGCTCGGCTCGCCAGGATCGAATATGAGGAACTGCCGGCCAATATCGATATCTGGGATCTCGACCAGACGACGCATCCCCAGGTCTTCCCGCCGCTGACGCTGCAGCGCGGTGATGCGGCCGCGGCACTCGAAAGCGCGCCGCGCCGGGTGAAGGGCCGCATGCGGCTCGGCGGGCAGGACCATTTCTATCTTGAGGGGCAGGTGTCGCTCGCCATACCCGGCGAGGATGACGAGGTTCTCGTCCATTGCTCGACGCAGGGTCCGAGCGAGACGCAGCACATGATCGCCCATGCGCTCGGCGTGCCGAGCAATGCGGTTGCGGTGGAAGTGCGCCGCATGGGCGGCGGTTTCGGCGGCAAGGAGACGCAGGCCAACCAGTGCGCCGCACTCGCCGCCATCGCCGCCAAGAAGCTCAACCGCGCCGTCAAGGTTCGCCTCGACCGCGATGAAGACATGGTCGCGACCGGCAAGCGGCACGATTTCGCCATCGACTACGATGTCGGTTTCGACGACGAGGGTCGCATCCTCGGCATCGACTACACCTTCGCGCTCAGGGCCGGTTTCTCGGCCGACCTCTCCGGTCCGGTGGGCGACCGGGCGCTGTTCCACTGCGACAACGCCTATTTCTTCCCGCATGTGCATGCCAAGTCGTCGCTCTTGCATACAAACACGGTCTCGAACACCGCATTCCGCGGTTTCGGCGGTCCCCAGGGCATGGTCGGCGCGGAACGCGTCATCGATGAAGTGGCCTTCGCCGTCGGCAAGGACCCGCTCGATATCCGCAAGCTGAATTTTTATGACGCCATGGGCGTGGAGGGTGAGCGTAACCTCACGCCCTATCACCAGAAGGTCGAGGACTGCATCATCCAGCGCATCGTCGCCGAGCTGGAAGAGAGCGCCGACTATGCCGGCCGCCGCAAGTCGATCCGGGAATTCAACGCCAACAGCCGCTTCGTCAAGCGCGGCCTGGCGCTGACGCCGGTGAAATTCGGCATCTCCTTCACCAAGACGGAATCCAACCAGGCCGGCGCGCTGGTGCATGTCTATACGGACGGTTCCGTGCACATGAACCACGGCGGCACGGAAATGGGCCAGGGCCTGCACCTGAAGGTGGCGCAGGTGGTGGCGGAAGAGTTCCAGATCGATCTCGACCGCGTGAAGATCACCGCCACGACGACGGCCAAGGTGCCGAACACCTCGCCGACCGCCGCCTCCTCGGGTGCTGACCTGAACGGCATGGCGGCACAGGATGCCGCCCGCCAGATCAAGGACCGGCTGATCGATTTCGCGGCGGAAAAATACCAGATCCCGCGCGATCAGGTGGTCTTCCTGCCCAACCGCGTGCGCATCGGCAATGCCGAGATCGCGTTCAACGATCTCGTCAAGCAGGCCTATATGGCGCGTATCCAGCTCTCGGCGGCAGGCTTCTACAAGACGCCGAAGATCCACTGGGACCGCTCGAAGGGTCGCGGCCACGCCTTCTACTACTACGCCTATGGCGCGGCCTGTTCGGAAGTCTCCGTCGATACGCTGACTGGTGAATATGTCGTCGAGCGCACCGATATCCTGCACGATACCGGCCGTTCGCTGAACAAGATCATCGATATCGGCCAGATCGAGGGCGGCTTCATCCAGGGCATGGGATGGCTGACGACGGAGGAACTGTGGTGGGACGGCAAGGGGCGGCTGCGCACGCACGCGCCCTCCACCTACAAGATCCCGCTCGCCTCGGATCGCCCGAAAATCTTCAACGTCAACCTCACCGACTGGTCGGAGGCCTACGAGCCGACGGTCCATCGCTCGAAGGCGGTCGGTGAGCCGCCGCTGCCGCTCGGCCTTGCCGTGCTGCATGCGCTGTCGGACGCGGTGGCGGCTGTGGCCGATCACAAGATCTGCCCGCAACTCGATGCGCCGGCGACGCCCGAATGCGTGCTGATGGCCATCGAGCGGCTCAAGGCCCAGAAGAAAGGGTGAGACCATGCCCGCCGCGCGCGAAGATATCAGGGACTTTCTGCGCCGGGCGCAGGCTTCGATCCTGGTGGAAGTGACGGGCGCGGCGGGCTCGACGCCGCGCGACACGGATGCCTTCATGCTGGTGTCGGAACGCGGCATCTTCGCGACGATCGGCGGCGGGCAGCTCGAATATATGGCGATCGACCATGCGCGGCGGGCGCTGCGCTTCAACGTCGCCGCCGAGCCGATGAACGTGCCGCTCGGCCCGGAAATCGGCCAGTGCTGCGGCGGCCGGGTCGGATTGACCTTCACGGCGGTGACGCCGCTGATTGCGCGTGACCTCATTGCCCGCAGCGATCGCGAAATGGCCTCGCGCCCGCATGTCTATGTCTTCGGTGCCGGCCATGTCGGCGATGCGCTCGCCATGGCGCTGTCGCTGGCGCCGCTCCGCGTCATTCTGGTGGATACCCGCGAGGACGAACTCATCGCCTCGACGGTGCCGCGCATCGAGACGTGCCTGACGGCGATGCCCGAGGCCGTGGTGCGCGACGCGCCTGCCGGCAGCAGTTTCGTGATCCTGACTCATGACCACGCACTGGATTTCCTGATCGCCGCCGAAGCGCTGAAGCGCCCGGATGCCGCCTATGTCGGCATGATCGGCTCGAAGACCAAACGCGCCACATTCCGCAACTGGCTGTCGCGCGAAATCGGCCATCCCGATCTGTTCGAAAACCTCGTCTGCCCGATCGGCGGCACGGCGGTAAAGGACAAGCGCCCGGCCGTCATCGCGACGCTTGCCGCGTCGGAGATCATGACGGCGGCGCTGACATGGTCGGCAAAAGGGGCTCAGTCCTCGTCGGCCGTTTCAACCGCCGGCTCCTCGCCAAGCAGCTTGCCGATCAGCCGCTGACATCGCTCGGCCATGAAGTCGATCATCAGGCGCACTTTCGGGTCCTGAAACCGCTTGTGCGGGTAGATGGCGGCGAGCTGGGCGGAGGCGGGCGGGGTTTCCTTGAGGATCTCCACCAGACGGCCGTCGGTCAGATGCGCCTTCACCTCGAACAGTGGCTTGTTGATGATGCCGCGACCCTCCAGCGCCCATTGCGTCAGCACGTCGCCGTCGTCGCTGTCATAGGGGCCGCCGACCTCGAATTTGCGCGGACCGTCTGCGGTGACGAGCGTCCAATAGTATTCCTTCGAGCCGGGATAGCGCAGCAGGAGACATTCGTGCTTGTCGGCGATCAGCGCATCGGCGTTCTTCGGTGTGCCGCGGCGGGCAAGATAGTCCGGCGAGGCGCAGAGCACGCGCTCGCATTTGAGGATACCGCGCATGCGCAGGTTGGAATCCTCGAGCACGCCCAGCTTGAAGGCGACATCGACGCCCTCGGCGAGGATATCGACATTGTGGTCCGACAAGCGCACGCGCACCTCGATATCCGGATACTTGTCGTGGAATTCCGGAATGCCGGAGGCGATCAGCCGGCGGCCGATGCCGAGCGGGGCGGTGATGCGCAGCGACCCCTTCGGGTTGCGCGAGAGGTCGGCGATGGCGGCTTCCGCCTCGTTGACGGCCTCGATGATCTTCACCGCGCCTTCGTAGAACACCCGGCCGTGCTCGGTCGGCGACAGCTTGCGCGTGGTGCGGTTGAACAGCCGCACGCCGAGATGGCGTTCGAGTTCCTTAATGCGATTGCTGGCGACCGCGGGGGTGACGCGCTGGTCGCGCCCCGCCGCCGAGAGGGTACCGAGTTCGACCACGCGAACGAAGACGCGCACATTATCGAGATAGGACATGGCCCTTTCTACCACATCGGTGTGCGGAGCAAAGTGGGGGTCATCTTTTAGTTTTTTTTGAAAGTGTTAGTGATTCACCGGGATTTTCTAGAAAATGACTTGATGGCATTCATTTCCGTGAAGATCGGGAGGAGGGTATCCCCATGTACGAATACGCCATTGCCTGGGATTGGGTCATGTTCGCGGTGCGCTGGCTGCATGTCATCACGGCCATCGCCTGGATTGGTTCATCGTTTTATTTCGTGGCGCTCGACCTCGGCCTGAAGAAGCATCCCGGCCTGCCGGCGGGTGCGCATGGCGAGGAATGGCAGGTGCACGGCGGTGGTTTCTACCACATCCAGAAGTACCTCGTGGCACCCGCCGCGATGCCGGAACATCTCGTGTGGTTCAAGTGGGAAAGCTATGCCACCTGGCTCTCGGGCTTCGCGATGCTCTGTCTCGTCTATTATGCGGGTGCGGACCTCTACCTCATCGATCCGAACGTGCTGAATGTATCCAAGCCGGTGGCCATCGCCATCTCGCTCGGTTCGCTCGCCTTCGGCTGGATCATGTACGACCTGATCTGCAAGTCGCCCTTCGGCAACGACAACACGCGCCTGATGGTGGCGCTGTATTTCATCCTCGTCGTCGTCGCCTGGGGTTATACGCAGCTCTTCACCGGCCGCGCCGCATTCCTGCATCTCGGCGCTTTCACGGCCACGATCATGTCGGCGAACGTGTTCTTCATCATCATGCCGAACCAGCGCATCGTCGTCGCCGACCTCATCGCCGGCCGCACGCCCGATCCGAAATACGGCAAGATCGCCAAGCAGCGCTCCACGCACAACAACTACCTGACGCTGCCCGTGCTGTTCCTGATGCTGTCGAACCACTATCCGCTGGCCTTCGGCACGGAGTTCAACTGGATCATCGCCTCGCTGGTCTTCCTGATGGGCGTCACGATCCGCCACTACTTCAACACGACCCACGCCGGCACGGGCAATCCGACCTGGACCTGGCTCGTCACCGCCCTGCTCTTCGTCGCCATCATGTGGCTTTCCACGGTGCCGAAGATCCTGACCGGTGAAGCGGCCGATGCTAAGCTCTCGGCCGCCCAGCAGCCCTTCGTGACGGCGGAAGCCTTCCCGAAGGTGCGCGATACGATCGCGGGCCGCTGCGCCATGTGCCACGCCAAGGAGCCGGGCTGGGAAGGTATGGTCACGCCGCCGAAGGGCGTGACGCTGGAAACCGACGGCGATATCGCCAAGCATGCCCGCGAAATCTATCTCCAGGCCGGCCGTTCGCATGCAATGCCGCCGGCCAATGTGACCCAGGTCTCGGACGAGGAGCGCAAGCTCTTCGTCGCCTGGTATGAAAGTGCGGTTAGCGGGGAGAAGACCCAATGACCGAGCGCCTGATCCGCGGACGGGTGCTGACCTTCGTCGCCGAGCCTCAGGGCATCGACGACACGGCCTCCTATCGCTACTTCGAGGACGGCGCCGTCTTCGTGCGTGGCGGCAAGGTGGTGGACGCAGGCGATTATGCTGACATCAGCAAGCTTGCCGGCGCGGATGTCGAGGTGGCCGATCACCGGCCGAACCTCGTTCTGCCGGGCCTTATCGATACGCATTTGCACTTCCCGCAGACCCAGGCAATCGCCTCCTACGGTGCGCAGCTCCTCGAATGGCTGAACACCTATATCTTCGTCGAGGAGCAGAAGTTCGCCCAGGCCGCCCATGCGGCAGCCGTGGCGGACCGCTTCATGGACGAACTCTTGTCGAACGGCACCACCACGGCCGTCGCCTATTGTTCGGTGCATCCCGAAAGCGTCGACGCCTATTTCACGGCGGCCGAAGCGCGCGGCATGCGCATGATCGGCGGCAAGGTGATGATGGATCGCAACGCGCCGGAAGCGCTGCGCGACACGCCGCAACAGGGTTATGACGAGACCAAGGCGCTGATCGAAAAGTGGCACGGCCGCGGCCGGGCGCTCTACGCCATCAGCCCGCGCTTCGCCATCACCTCGACGCCGGAGCAGATGGAGATGAGCCAGGCGCTCGTCGCCGAGCATCCGACCTGCTACGTCCAGACCCATCTTTCGGAGAACCACGACGAGATCGCCTTCGCGACCTCGCTCTATCCGAAGGCCAAGGACTATACGGACATCTATGCCCGCTATGGCCTTCTGAACGAGCGCATGCTGCTCGGCCACTGCATCCATTTGAGCGACCGCGAAATCGGTGTCCTTGCCGAAACCCGCAGCGTCGGTGTTTTCTGCCCGACCTCGAACCTGTTCCTCGGTTCGGGCCTGTTCGACCGCGACCGGTTCGACAAGGCCGGTGCCCGCTGGTCGGTCGCGACCGATGTCGGCGCCGGCACCAGCTTTTCCATGCTGGAAACGATGGACGAGGCCTACAAGGTGCTGCACCTCCGGGGCCAGAAGCTCACGCCGTTCAATTCCTTCTATCGCATGACGCTCGGCAATGCCCGCGCGCTCGGCCTGGAGAACGAGATCGGTTCGCTGCATGCGGGCGCGGACGCGGATATCGTCGTGCTGGATTCCAGCGGCAAGTCGGCGATGGAATACCGCATGCGCACGGCGAAATCGCTGCTGGAGGAGCTGTTCATCCTTCAGACGATGGGCGACGACCGCTGCGTCGCCGAGGTCTACATTGCCGGCAAGCCGATGAAGGGCAAGGGCAAGCGCGCAGCGGCGGCAAGCCGGTTGCTCGAAAACACCTGATTATTTGACGGTGCAGACACCATTCGCGCCGCCGTGTCCCGTATAGGAGACGGCGGCCGAACCATCCGGGTTGATGGAGAGCGAGACCGTCACCCCGTGGCCCTTGGCCTCGTAGTAATTGTCGTTGAAGACGTGAAGTTTCGCTTCCTTGCCATTGATATAGATCGGCCCGCCCTCGTCGGCATGCACCTCGATATTGCCGGGGCAAGTGGCATTGACGAGCGGGATTTTCGCGAAAGCCGGGCTTGCAACAAACAGCGCTGCGGCGGCAACGGCAAAACGGGCTTTGGTCATCGGCAAATCCTTTCGTGATATCGCCGCAAGACTGGCACTCGTGCCGGTGAAGTCAAGCGCGTTTCACCCGCCCGCCCATCGCCTTCGTCAATCCTTCCGCCGCCGCCCGCACGACCGGGCCGAGCGCATCGACCTTGCTGTCGGGCAGGCGCACCGCCGGCCCGGAGACGGAAATGCCGGCCACGGCCTCGCCATATTCGTCGAAGATCGGCGCGGCGACGCAGCGCATGCCGAGCGTGTGTTCCTCGTCATCGATGGAGAAGCCGCGGGCGCGAATTTTTTCGATATCCGCGAGCAGCAAGGGCACGCTGTCGCGGGTCTTGTCGGTGAAATGGGCGAGCGTGCGGCCGGCCAGCAGCGCTTCGATGCGGGCATCCTGCCAGGTGGAAAGGATCGCTTTTCCGATGCCCGAGGCATGGATCGGCCCGCGCCGGCCGGGACGGAAAAAGGCGCGCATCGGCGCATGGCTTTCCACCTGCGAGATGAAGACCACATCGCCGTCGTCCTCGATGGCGATATTGGCGGTCTCGCCGCAGCCCTCCATCAATTGTTTGAGGAAGGGACGGCTGATCGTGCCGAGCTTGCGGAAGCGCAGATAGGCGGTGCCGATCTCGAAGGCCTTGACGCCGATCGTCCAGGCGCCGGTCTCGCCGTCATGGGTCACCATGCCGTGCTGGGCAAGCGAGGTCAGCAGACGGTGTACCGTGGAGGGCGCCATGCCGGACTGGTCGGCAAGGTCGGTCAGGCCTGCGCCATCGGCCTGCGCCACCAGGTCCAGCAGCTTCAGGCTTCTATCCAGCACCTGCACGGAGGACGGTGCGGCATCTGCCGCCGGTTTTCGGCCGGGCCGCCCGCGTGTCTTTTCCTGATGCTCCGCCATAGCCATTCTCCCTCGTCGCCGCATCATTCCATATCTGGCTCGCGGTGATTGTTCCAGATTCGTTGAAAATGTTTATTTCCATCTGATGGGATTGATTTCCATTTTGTGATTGCGCGTCGAACGGAATTCGCTACCTTCCATCCCAAGAGACGGAGGAAAAACCCATGGCAAAAATGCGTGCTGTCGATGCAGCGGTTCTGGTTCTGGAGAAGGAAGGCATCGATTGCGCCTTCGGCGTTCCGGGGGCTGCAATCAATCCCTTCTATTCGGCGCTGAAGGCCCGCGGCTCGGTCCGCCACATCCTTGCCCGCCACGTCGAAGGCGCAAGCCATATGGCCGAAGGCTATACCCGTGCCCGCGCCGGCAATATCGGCCTGTGCATCGGCACCTCCGGTCCCGCCGGCACCGACATGATCACCGGCCTCTATTCGGCCCAGGCCGACTCGATCCCGATCCTCTGCGTCACCGGCCAGGCGCCGCGCGCGCGCCTCGACAAGGAAGATTTCCAGGCGGTCGATATCGCCAAGATCGCAGCCCCCGTCACCAAGTGGGCCGTCACGGTCATGGAGCCGGGCCTCGTTCCCTATGTCTTCCAGAAGGCCTTCCACACCATGCGGTCGGGCCGTCCCGGTCCCGTTCTGGTCGATCTGCCGATCGACGTCCAGCTCGCCGAGATCGAGTTCGACATCGACGCCTACGAGCCGCTGACGCCCTACAAGCCGGCCGCGACCCGCGCCCAGGCCGAAAAGGCCCTGACGATGCTCAACGCATCCGAGCGTCCGCTGATCGTCGCTGGCGGCGGTATCATCAATGCCAATGCCTCCGACCTCTTGGTCGAGCTTGCCGAAATCACCGGCGTCCCCGTCATCCCGACCCTGATGGGCTGGGGCACGATCCCGGACGACCACCCGCTGATGGCCGGCATGTGCGGCCTGCAGACCTCGCACCGCTACGGCAATGCGACGCTGCTCGCCTCGGACTTCGTCTTAGGCATCGGCAACCGCTGGGCCAACCGCCACACCGGCAACATCCCGACCTACACGGAAGGGCGCAAGTTCGTTCACGTCGACATCGAGCCGACCCAGATCGGCCGCGTCTTCACGCCCGACTTCGGCATCGTCTCGGATGCGGGTGCTGCCCTGCAGGTCTTCGTCGAGGTTGCGACCGAATGGAAGGCTGCCGGCAAGCTGCGCGACTGGTCCAACTGGGCCGGCGAGTGCCAGGACCGCAAGCGCACCATGCTGCGCAAGACGCATTTCGACCAGATGCCGCTGAAGCCGCAGCGCGTCTATGAAGAGATGAACAAGGCCTTCGACCGCGACACCTGCTACGTCTCGACCATCGGTCTTTCCCAGATCGCCGGCGCGCAGTTCCTGCACGTCTACAAGCCGCGCAACTGGATCAACTGCGGCCAGGCCGGCCCGCTCGGCTGGACGCTGCCGGCAGCGCTCGGTGTCCGCGCCGCCGATCCGGACCGCAAGATCGTCGCTCTGTCGGGCGACTACGACTTCCAGTTCATGATCGAGGAACTGGCCGTCGGCGCCCAGCACAAGCTGCCCTACCTGCATGTCGTCGTGAACAACTCGTATCTCGGCCTCATCCGCCAGGCCCAGCGCGGCTTCAACATGGACTTCGAGGTCTCGCTCGCCTTCGACAACATCAATGCGACGGGCGATTCGGAAGCCGGCTACGGCGTCGACCACGTCGCGGTTGCCGAAGGTCTCGGCTGCAAGGCGATCCGTGTCCGCAGCGCCAACGAGTTCCAGGAAGCCTTCAACACGGCTGAGAAGCTGATGAAGGAACACCAGGTTCCCGTCGTCATCGAGTTCATCCTCGAGCGCGTCACCAACATCGCCATGGGCGCTGACATCAACGCCGTCGTGGAGTTCGAGGAACTGGCCGAACGCGGTGAAGATGCGCCGACCGCGACGCTTGCCGCACTGCTCGATTGATTTTAGGGAGAAGAAAATGCCGAAATTTGCGGCCAACCTGACCATGCTCTTCAACGAGGCGCCCTTCATGGAGCGTTTCGCGCTTGCCGCCAAGGCCGGCTTCGAGGGCGTCGAATATCTCTTCCCCTACGATTTCGACAAGGACGCGATCCGCGCCGAACTCGACAAACATGGCCTGACGCAGGTGCTGCACAATCTGCCGGCCGGCAACTGGGCCGGTGGCGAACGCGGCATCGCCGTCCTGCCCGACCGCGTTGACGAGTTCCGTGAAGGTGTGGCCAAGGCGATCGATTACGCGACGACGCTCGGCTGCAGGCAGATCAACTGCCTGTCGGGCATCGCGCCGGCCGGCGTATCTGACAGCGTGCTGCGCGCCACCTTCGTCGCCAACCTGAAGCTGGCGGCCGCCGAACTCGGCAAGCACGGCATCAAGCTCTTGATCGAGCCGATCAACCACTTCGACATTCCGGGCTTCTACCTGAACACCCCGGACCAGGCGGCCTCGATCATCGCGGAAGTCGGTTCCGACAACCTCTATATCCAGTACGACCTCTACCACCAGCAGCGCACCGAGGGCGAACTGATCGGCACGTTCAAGAAGCACCAGGCGAAGATCGTCCACGTGCAGCTTGCCGACAATCCCGGCCGCAACGAGCCGGGTACCGGCGAGATCGCCTATCCCTTCGTGTTCAAGACGCTTGACGCGCTCGGCTACGACGGCTGGATCGGCTGCGAATACAAGCCGCGCACGACCACCGAGGAAGGCCTCGGCTGGCTCGCTGAAGTCGGTCGCTGAACAAGCAATACTTTTAGATTGGGAGACAAAATCATGGCAAATATCGGTTTCATCGGCCTCGGTATCATGGGCACCCCCATGGCGCGCCACCTGCAGAATGCCGGCCACACGGTCATCACCTCGAAGTTCTTCATCCCGCCGCACAAGGATCTCGTCGATAACGGCCTCAAGATCGTCGACAGCCCGAAGGCGCTGGCCGAGACCGTCGACACGATCATCCTCATGCTGCCCGACACCCCGGAAGTGCAGGACGTTCTGTTCGGCGAAAACGGCGTCGCCCTCGGCCTCAAGGCCGGCAAACTCGTCATCGACATGAGCTCGATCTCGCCGATCGCCACCAAGGAATTCGCCAAAAAGGTCCGTGAAACCGGTGCCGAATATGTCGACGGTCCGGTTTCGGGCGGCGAAGTCGGCGCCAAGAATGCTTCGCTCTCCATCATGGCCGGCGGTTCGCAGGAAAGCTTCGACCGCGCGCTTCCGCTCTTCCAGCTGATGGGCAAGAACATCACGCTCGTCGGCGATTGCGGCGACGGCCAGGTGACCAAGGTCGCCAACCAGATCATCGTCGCTCTCACCATCGAAGCCGTTGCCGAAGCCCTCGTCTTCGCGTCCAAGGCCGGTGCCGATCCGGCCCGCGTCCGTGAAGCGCTGATGGGCGGCTTTGCCTCCTCGCGCATTCTCGAAGTGCATGGCGACCGCATGGTCAAGCGTACTTTCGATCCTGGCTTCCGCATCTCGCTGCACCAGAAGGACCTCAACCTGGCTCTCCAGGGCGCCAAGGCGCTGGGCGTTTCGCTGCCCAACACCGCCTCGACGCAGGAACTCTTCAACCAGTGCGCCGCCCATGGCGATGCCGGCCTCGATCACTCAGGTCTCGTCACGGCGCTGGAGCGCATGGCGAACCACGCCGTCGCATGACGGCCTGACCGGGCGGGGAGGGGAGCCCCGCCCGGTCACCCTTTCTGGAGGAGGAGACATGGCCCCTCATCCCGCCGCGTCGTTACTCATTCGAGGGACGGCGCCGGCTTGCGGATGAGGGGTTATGTTTTATAAGACCTGCGCACCGCAGATTTGGAGGAACCGATGCCCGCTATCGCAGACCCGCGCGCCTTTCTCGAAACCCTGTTTTCCGTTGCCGTCGCCGCGGCCGATCCGGACAAGGTTCTGGCTGCCAATCTGCCGGAAAAGCCGAAGGGCCGCACGGTGGTGATCGGTGCCGGCAAGGGTGCCGCGCAGATGGCCCGGGCCTTCGAGCGCCTGTGGGATGCGCCGCTGACCGGCGTGATCGTCACGCGTTACGGCTATGCCGTGCCCTGCGAACGCATCGAGGTTCTGGAAGCTGCCCATCCGGTGCCTGACGACAGCGGCCTGCTCGCCTCCGGCCGGCTGATGGCCGCCGTGCGTGGCCTCACCGAAGACGACCTCGTCGTCGCGCTGGTCTGCGGCGGCGGCTCGGCCCTGCTGCCCGCACCCGCCGGTGACCTGACGCTGGCCGACGAGATCGCCGTCAACAAGGCGCTCTTGGCCTCCGGTGCGCCGATCAGCGCCATGAACGCCGTGCGCAAGCAGGTCTCGCGTATCAAGGGCGGCCGGCTTGCCGCCCTTGCGCACCCGGCGCGCGTCGTTTCGCTGGTCGTTTCCGATATTCCCGGCGACAACCCGGCGCTCGTTGCCTCCGGCCCGACCATTGCCGACGCAACCACACGCGCCGACGCGCTGCGCCTCATCGAGCGCTACCGCCTTGACCTGCCCGAAGCCATCATGCGCCATATCCGCGACGGCAAGGACGAGCCGCCGCTGCCGAGCGACGCGTGTTTTGCCCGCAACGAGGTGAAGCTGGTCGCCTCCGCCGCCGTGTCGCTCGAAGCCGCCGCCGAAGCCGCCCGCAAGGCCGGCGTCGAGGCTGTCATCCTCTCCGATGCCATCGAGGGCGAGGCCTCCGAAGTTGGCCGCGTGCATGCCGCTATCGCTGCCGAAGTGGTGCGCCGCGACCGGCCGTTCACGAAGCCCGTCGTCATTCTCTCGGGCGGCGAAACCACCGTGACGATCAAGGGCAAGGGCAAGGGCGGCCGCAACGGCGAGTTCCTGCTGTCCTTCGCCTGCGCGGCCGACGGCCTCGAAGGACTTTACGCCCTTGCTGCCGATACGGATGGTATCGACGGTTCGGAAGACAATGCCGGCGCCTTCGCCGATGGCACCACCGTCGCGCGCCTCGCCGACAAGGGCAAGGACGCCGCCGAGTACCTCTCGCGCAATGACAGCTGGACGGTTTTCGACACGCTCGGTGACCTCTTCGTGCCGGGGCCGACCGGGACGAATGTCAACGACTTCAGGGCGATCCTCATTCAATAGCCCAAACAAAACAGCCCCGGCTTGCCGGGGCTGTTTTGTTTTGATGTTTTCCCTTTTCCGTTGCCTCCCACCAACGTCATCCTCGGGCTTGACGCGAGGATCGACGCCCCACCCGCAGCGGGCGGATGCTCGGGTCAAGCCCGAGCATGACGGAGGAGAAGGCGTGAACTTTAAGCGGCCGGCTGCTTGGTCTTGCGCAGGTAAGGCAACACCGTATCGAACGAGCCGAAGCGGGCGATGGCGTCCTCGTTGGAAACGGCGGCCGTGATGATGACGTCGTCGCCCTGTTGCCAGTTGGCCGGCGTGGCGACCTGGTGCTTGCTGGTGAGCTGGATCGAATCGATCGCGCGCAGGATTTCTGCGAAGTTGCGGCCCGTGGTCATCGGATAGGTGAGGATCAGCTTGATCTTCTTGTCCGGGCCGATGACGAAGACGGAGCGAACCGTGGCGTTGTCGGCGGGCGTGCGGCCTTCCGAGCTATCACCGGCAGCGGCCGGCAGCATGTCGTAGAGCTTGGCGACCGCGAGGTCCTTGTCGCCGATCAGCGGATAGTCGACGTCGAAGCCGGTGGCGGTGCGGATGTCGGCCTTCCACTTGCCGTGGCTTTCGACCGGATCGACCGAGATGCCGATGATCTTGACGCCGCGCTTGCGGAACTCGCCTTCGAGGCCGGCCATGGCGCCGAGCTCGGTGGTGCAGACCGGAGTGAAGTTCTTGGGGTGCGAGAAGAGCACGGCCCAGCCATTGCCGATCCACTCATGGAAATTGATCGTGCCGGCGGTGGTTTCGGCGGTGAAATCAGGAGCGATGTCGTTGATGCGAAGGCTCATGGGGGTGGTCCTCTCTGTCGTGCGGGGCCGCAGGCAGAGCCCGCGAAACGTGTATCCGGGCGGTTAGATAGACCGAAAATCCCGGCTTGCCTATAGCGGCAGGGTGCCGCCGCTGGGGACCGGCGAGCGCATCTTTGCGCCGTTCTCGCTGCCGCAAACACGGCTTTCGGCAAGTCCCGCGCTCTGCGCCAAACCGTTCCGCCAAGCCGCCTCCGGGTGGAAAGGCGATTTTATTTTACCGGACAGGCAAAACGGCCCTATTCGCCGATTTCGGCGCGTCCGCTTGTCAGATCGACGATCAGCCGCAGTGTCTCTTCCGCCCGCTCCGAGGGAATGCGGAAGAACAGACGCGCACCGCTGTCATGGAAAACCTCGTCGTCGATCATCAAGCCCGGCAGCGCCGCAAGCCGTGCCTTGACCAGTGCCAGATCGGAAAAGCCGAGCGAGACGGAGAGCGCCGCGCGCTCGACATATTCCGTTTTGGCCGCCGCCCGCAGGCAAAGGGATGCCGTGCCGCCATAGGCGCGCATCAGCCCGCCGCTGCCGAGAAGAATGCCGCCGAACCGGCGCGTGACGACGACCAGCGTGCGATCGAGCGCCTGGCCATCGATGGCCTGCAGGATCGGCTTGCCCGCCGTGCCGCTCGGCTCGCCGTCGTCGCTGAACCGATAGGCCTGGCCGATGCGCCAGGCCCAGCAATTGTGGTTTGCCGAAAGGTCGGAAACTTCCGTCAGCCGCGCTTTCGCCTCGACCTCGCTCTCGACCGGGCAGGCGATTGCCAGGAACCGGCTCTTGCGGATCTCCTGCTCGAAATGCTCGGTCTGGTCCAGCGTGTACAAGGGGGCGGCGTCCATTCGGGTTACCGCCTCCTAGCCGTTCGGAGGCCTCGCCGGCAAGCGCAGAATAATGCACTAATTCTATAGACTATTGACAGTCGCCACGATTTCGCCATGATGCTTGCCGGGACGTTAAAAACGGGAATTGCACATGATGTATCTCGGCGGCGTGACGCTTGGCTATTTCAACCTCTATCCGGTCGGCTTCCAGCCGAAGGATGAACAATCCGCACAGGCCGAGACGGCCGGTAACATCACCGAGGAGCGCCTGCCGCTTGAGGGCAGCCGCCTTTCCTCCGCCCGCCGCCCGGTGCAGTGGCCGCTGCATGTCTTCTTCTGACGGCCAAATACCCGACTACAGGAAATGATGGATGATTTCCTGTAGTCGGGTTTTGCCGACCCGATCGGGAACGGAACGCATCGGCCGGCTTTCGCCAGTAGCGTTCATCCTGCGTTAAGGTTTTGTAGACAAATTGCGTGAGACGGCGGAAGACCGCCCCGTCGGCGCCATCATCGACCGTTTGCAAGGCCTGCTCATGTTTCCGGACGATCCGGTTTTCCTCCTGTCGATGGTTGTCGCCACGCTCGGCCGTTCCAGTGAACTGGACGCACTTTTCGCCTCGCTTGCCGCCTTCGGCCGGCGCGATTTCGAGGTCATCCTCGTCGATCAGAACAAGGACGACCGGCTCGTTCCCATCGTTGCCGCCTGGGCCGACCGCTTGATGATCCGCCATCTCAGGACCGACCGTCCCGGCGTCTGCCGCGCCCGCAATCTGGGTGCCGCCGAGGCGCGCGGCACATGGCTGATTTTTCCCGACGACGACTGCTGGTATCCTGCCGATCTCCTGAAGCGTTTCGATGCCATCTCTGCCGCGGAACCTGCGGATTTCTATTGCGGCCGTGCCGTCAATGCCGAAGGCGAGACCATCATGGGGCGGTTTTCGCTGGAGCCGCAGCCGATCGTGCGGGACAATGTCTGGACGACGCTGATCGAATGGATGCTGTTCGTCCGCCGCGAAGCCTTCGCCAGGGCGGGCGGCTTCGATGCGCGCATCGGCCCCGGCTCCGGCACGCCCTGGGGGGCCTATGAGGTGCAGGACCTTGCCCTGAACCTCCTGTCGAACGGTGCGAAGGGCCGCTACGACCCCGCGCTCGCCGGCCACCACCCTGACGACCGCCTGCTTGCCGAAACGCCCGACGGTGCGCGCAAGATGCGCATCTACGGCGCCGGCCTCGGCTATGTCATGCGCAAACATGGTTACCGCTTTGTGGACTACCTGCCCCATCTCCTGCGCCCCATCGCCGGCATGGCGGTTTTTGCGCTGACCGGCCGTTCCGCGCGTGCCCGCCGCTCGCGGGAAATCCTCGCCGGACGCTGGTCCGGCTGGCGCTCGGCACCCTCGGGAACGACGATATCTTAAGGGTTTCGTCCTAGGGTTCCCCGCTGAAGAACCGCGGCGTTTCCGCGGTCGCATGCGGCGGATGGAACGACCGATGAGTAAGGGCATTATGTCCAATTCGATCATGAACGCGGCGGCGGGAATGCTGCTGCTGGTGACGGGCTTTGCCTGTTCGATTCTCGTGGCGCGCCTGCTCGGGCCGGAGGCGAACGGCACGATTGCGTTTGCGCTGTGGATCGGCGCCACTGGCGCGCTGGTCGCCGAGCTCGGCACGGGCGTGCTGCTTCTCCGCCTCCTGCCGCAACTCAAGGCGCGCGGCGTCGATGAGGTGGGCCGGCGCGGCTTTGCAGCCTATCTCGCGCTGCCGGTCATCGCCTCCACGCTGCTGCTCGTCGCGCTTTATTTCGGTCTCTCCTTCAAGACCCCGCTGCTATACGGCACGGATGTCACGACCGGCATCGTCGTGCTCACGGCCGCCCTACTGCTCATCCAGTCGATCGGATCGTTTTCCAAGAATTTCCTGATCGGCGAACAGCGCGTCGGCACCTTCTTCCGCATCACGGCGCTCTCCTCCCTGCTTCAGATGAGCTTCGTCATCGCCGGTGCCGCCTTCTACGGCATCGATGGGGCTCTGTTCGGTTACATTGCCGGCCAGTGCGTGCAGTTCCTCTACACGCTCGGCCTGTTCGGCGTGCGCCGAGACAATGCCGGCTACCGCCGCCGCTATCTGCTCGCCACCTCGGCGGTGCTGTTCTTCGAATATGTCGTCAGCGCCATCTTTTTGAGCCGGCCGGAACTGTTCTTCCTGCAGCATTTCCGCTCGCTCGGCGAGGTCGGCTATTATGCCGTGGCGCTGTCGCTCGCCAATCTGGCGCTGCAGCTCCCCGTGCAGCTGACGGGCAGTCTGCTGCCCTACTATGCCGAGCGGCGCGAAGCCTCGGGCGGCATGGTGCACGTCGCCGTGTTCGACGGCGTGGTTCGCAGCTTCGCCTATATCACCTTTCCGCTATGCTTCGGCCTTGCGGCCATCGCCCATCCGCTGGTGACGGCGGTCTATGGCGCGCCCTTTGCCGAGGCCGGGCTGGTCGTCGCGATCCTCGCGGCGGGGTCTCCGGCCTATGTGCTCGGCCAGCTCATCACGCAATATCTCTATTCCATGGACCGGGTGAAAATCCGGCTTGCCGCCTCGGGCATCGGCGCCACGCTGATGGTCGTGGGCTGCCTTCTCGTCGTGCCGACCTGGGGCGGGGCGGGGGCGGCGACCGTGCGCGGCGTGGTCTTTGCCGTCATCGCCGTGCTGCTTCTGACCGGCGTCGGCCGCGGCGCCATGTCGGCGCAGCTGCCGGGCGTGCTGATCAAGGTGGCGCTGGCGGGGGCGGGCTGCGGCCTCGCCGCCTGGCCGGTCGCCGAGGAGATCGGCGGCTTTGTCGGCGTGGCTGCCGGCATTCTGGCCGGCGCCGTCGCCTATGCGGCGCTGCTGCGCCTGCTGCGCGCCGTGCCGCCGGAGGATGGCGCGGTCATCGACGGCATGCTGAAATCGTTGCCGATGAAACCCGGCCGCATCGCGCGCCGGCTGCTGGCCTTCGTGGTGCCGATACCGGCCGCCCAGCCAGCGGGGGAATGAGGGGGACGCATGTATCGGAGCGAGGAGAACAGCGAGGCAATGGCTGAGCAGGTCACCAGATCCGCCTGGCATTCCGGTGAGGCGGCGCATCCCGTCGTCTTCGGCGGAACCGTCGGCCTCTACACGCCGCCGGCTGCCGGTAGCCTGCTCTCGGATGCCGCCGTGCTGTTTCTCAGCCCCTGGGGTTTCGAGGAGATGTGCACGCGCAAACTCTGGCGCCTGCTCGCCGAACGCGCAGCAGCGCTCGGCCTCGCCAGCCTGCGCTTCGATTATCCGGGTACCGGCGACGCGCTCGATCTTGTCGAGCCGGCCGGTCTCGCCACCTGGGATGACAGCATCGTCGAGGCCGCCCGCACGCTGCGCCGCTTCTCCGGCGCCCGCCGGCTGGTGCTGATCGGCCATGGTCTCGGCGCCACCTTTGCCGAACGGCTGGGCACGGTGCTCGGCGCCGATGCCGCCGTGCTGATGGCACCGGTCGTCAGCGGCCGGTTCTACCTGCGTGAACTCTCCGCCTGGTCGAAGATGGTCGATGAAGGCCTGGGCCTGCGGCAGGAGCAGCGTATTACGACGGGCACCGCCATTGCCGGCCTCGTGCTGCCGGAAAAGATCGCCGAGACCGTGCGCGGCCTCAATCTCGAGCGGCTGGAATCCCAGCCTTTCGCCAGGGCGCTCGTCGTGGAGCGGCCAGGGCGGGATAAGGATGCGGCATTCGCCACTCATCTCGCCACGCTGGGCACCACGGTCTCCCGTTTGGATTATTCCGGCTATGACGATCTCGTTTCCAACCCCACGCTGGCGCACCAGCCGCTGGCGGTGATCGAGGGCGTTGCGGAATGGCTTGCGCAGCTCGCCTACAAGGGCGCGAATGCGGAGGCATCGGAGCCTTTGCCGGGCGCGGTCCATCTGGCCGGCGACGGTTTCATCGAGGAGCCGCTGCGGTTCGGCGACAAGACCCGGCTGTTCGGCACGCTCTGCCTGCCGGACGGTCCGCGGCGCGGCGCTACGGTCCTACTGTTCGGCACCGCCTATGACCGGCAGGCCGGCTGGGCGCGGGGCGTGACGGAAACGGCGCGGCGCCTTGCCGCAAACGGTATTGCCTCGCTGCGCTTCGATGCCGCGAATGTCGGCGACAGCCCGCCGGCGCCCGCCGCACCCGAACAGGTGCAGTACAGCGACACGCAGCTTGCCGACGCCCGCGCCGCGCTCGATCTTCTCGCCGCGCGGGGTCTCGGGCCGGTCGTGGCGGCGGGGCGGTGCAGCGGCGCGTATCTTGCCTTCCGCACCGCCGTCGATGACCGTCGCGTGGCCGCCGTCGTGCCGGTCAATGCCTATACGTTCCGCTGGGATCCGGACATGTCGGTGGATGAGGCGCTCAAGGTCAATCCGCGCTCGCTCGACGATTATCGCCAGCGCCTGTTCGATCCCGCGACCTTCCGCCGGCTTTTCGCCGGAGAGATCAATCTCGGCCGGGCGCTTTCCAATGTCGGCCTACAGATCCTTCGCCGGCTTGTCGCGCTTGCCCCCGGTCTTTTCGGCCGCTTCACCCGCGCCGGCCGACTGAGCCTGGCGGCGCATGGCGATTTCCACGATCTCGCAGTCCGCAAAGTTCCCGTCCTGCTGATCTACAGCGAAGGCGATGTCGGGCTGGAGCGTTTAAAACTCGATTTCGGACGCCGGGGTCTCTCGCACCACGGCAATGTCACGGTCGAGACGATCCCTGACGCCGATCACAACCTGTCGCCGCCACAGGCGCAGGCGACCTATCGCGCGCTGCTGCTAGACGCGGCCCTGAAGGCCGGCTGATCTCAGAAGGAAAGGACAGTTTCCGCGCCGATGCCGCGGACGGTACCCTGCGGCTTTGCCGCGGGGTCAGTGCCTGTGCGCGGTGAGAGCCTGATAGACTTGATCCTGCCCGGCGCCAGATGGAACCAGCTGTCGCAGGCCAGAAAGCCCTCTGCCTCGATGGCGACGGACTGGACGAAACGATCCGTCGAGAGATCGAGCAGCCAGCCCTCCGCATCCTGCCGCAGCTCCGCCGAAAGCAGCGACGGCGCCATCGCCTTCGCCCGGCCGCGCGGGAAATGGAAGGCTTCGGCCACCGTTCGCCCCTCGCCATTGACCAGCCGGGCGACCGTGACGTCATGGGCGGGCGGGCCGAAGCGGAAGGCGTAGGTCGTGTCGAAGAAGGCACCGAAGAGGTCGGTCGCCGGCAGCGTCAGGGCGGAATGTGGGGCAAGTACCATGTCGCGCTTGCCGGAGACGACGGTCTGCCGGCCGTGGCGCAGGCAGGCGAGCTCCAGTGTCAGTTGCTGTTCGTGGGCGCTGTCGTTGCGCACATGCACGTCGAGACCGTTCGTGCCCTCGTCGGACAGCGTGACCTGCATGGGGCGGAAAGCGCGACGCAGCGCATGCCAGGCGGATTTCGGCAGGCCCGTCGCATCGACGATGCCCCAGCCGGCGCCGGGCAGCAGGTCCTGATAGGTCCAGACCAGCGCGCCGTTGCAGGTCGATCGTTCGCGCCGCCATTCGGCAAAGGTCGCTTCCATCACCTCGGCGACGGCAGCGCGGGAGAGATCGAGATAGCGTGACGCGTCTTCGCGGCGCAGGCGGGCCGGCTCTTCCTCATAGAGCAGGCCGAGATAATGATCGCGCACATCCTCGAAATCCCAGGAGGCGCCGCGGTCGCGCGGCACGCGGGCCTTCCAGCGCGGATCGTGCACGGCGGGCACGGGCAGATGTGCGTCGAGCGTTTCCTGCTCCGGCACATTGGCGAAGGCGAGGCTTTCGGCGGCAAAACGCACCTCGGCGCGGCGCGCGTCCTCAAGCGGCCGGCAATAGGCGCCGACGCCGTAATAATGCGTGACGCCGGCATTCGGCGCGAAGGGCATGGCCCCACCGCTGGGCGAATTCTCGACATAGGGCACATCGGGTCGGTGCAACGCAACGAGCGCCGGCAGGACGTCGAGCGTCAGCGGCCCGGCCCAGGTGGTTTCCGGCAGGCCGAGCATCGCCGCCTGCTGGTCGATCTCGCTGCCGCCGCAGAGCACGGCGAGCGATGGGGATGCGGCGGTTGCGTCGAGGAATTGCGAAACTTCCTGCTGCACATTCGCGACGAAGGCCGGATCGTTTGCCGGGTAATCGAAATTGGCGAACTGGAAGTCCTGCCAGACGAGGATGCCGAGTTCGTCGCACAGCGCGAAGAAATCCGGCGTCTCATAGGCCATGGTGCCGCCGATGCGCAGCATGTTCATATGGGCGTCGGCGGCGAGTTTCAGCAGCGGTTCGTAGCGCTCGCGCGTGCCCGGCAGGTCGACGATATCGGCATTGGTCCAGACCGCACCACGGCAGAAAATCTTCGAGCCGTTGACGTGCAGGGCAAAGTCCCGGCCATCTGCGCCGCGGTCGATCTCGATGCGGCGGAAGCCGGTGCGGCCGAGCTTTTGACGCGTGCCGTCCACCATGAGCCAGATGTCGTGCAGGACCGGCGTCCCATGGGTGCGCGGCCACCAGGCCTCGACGCCGGGGATGGTGAGGCTGGCGCTGAAACTGTGGTCGCCGTTCGGGATCGCTTCGACGGAAACGCCGGCACATTCCACGACCGGTGCGGTCGCACTGTCGAGCGTGAAGCCGATTTCGAGTTGGCCTTTCCCGCTTTCGAGAAGCCGGGCGGAGAGACGGATATCGGAGGGAACAGCGGGCGTCGGCCGTGACAGGCGCACGGGTCGCCAAGGGCCTGCGGCGTGAATCTCCGGGCACCAGCCGGGCATACGGCCGAGCAGGGTGGTGCGAACGAGGCGCAGGCCCTGCGGCGTGATCATCTGCGGCCGCCAGCGGGCACGCGGGCCGCGCTTTTCCAGATGCGGCTTCAGCGCACGGAAGCAAAGCGCGAGGCGGTCGCTGCCGGTCAGTGTGACGGGAAGCGCGTGACGCACGAACATGCTGTCGCAGGAGTGCGTCAGCGCGCCGTTCCACCAGATCTCGGTGATCGTCGCGAGGCCGTCGAAATGCAGCACGGCCTCACCCGGCGCTTCGCCCGAGAGATCGAGCACATACCAGGCGTCGAGATGATCGAGCGGTTCGGGCGCGGTGCGGTCGAAGCGGCCGGCGCGTTCCAGCGCACCGGCGACGGTGCCGGGCACGGGGGCGTCGAGGAGATCGGAAAGGCTTTCCAGCGCGGCCGGGTCGGCGGCGGCATTGGCCGCTGTCAACGCCATGCGCCAGCCGGTGGAAAGCGCCTTTCCGGTCTCGGACATCTCGTCTTCCTTCAGTCGATGCGGGTGGCCAAATCAGCCATCAGAGTATCCCACGCCTCGATTGCCGGGTCGAGCGCCGTCGCCAGCGGATCGAATTTCCGGCGCGTCACGGCGCGGGCGAGCTGGAACTGCACCGACTTCGCCGTTTCCGAGATTTTGCGCGCGGCGTCGCCGCCCTCAAGACCGAGCCAGTCGAGATGGCTGCCGGCCAGCTCGAAATTGGCGCCGAGCTGGCGCAGCGTGTTGAAGGCGTATTTGTGGAAGAAGCCGAAAGGACGATCCGCCACCGCCTCGACCTGCTTCGGAAACACCTTCGCAAAGGCCGCGACCGGGTTTTCCAGGGGGCGGCGGGCGAAATGGAAGGCGAGCAGGCGTTTTGCCTCGCGGCGCAGATGCGCTTCGTCACGCCGCTTTTCCGGGAACTTGGCGAATTCCGTATAGGGCAGGAAGGGCAGATCGTCGGGGGCGTCGTTCAGATGAAACAGCC
The DNA here is from genome assembly GCF_049199905.1 of Shinella sp. M27. NCBI lineage: Bacteria > Pseudomonadati > Pseudomonadota > Alphaproteobacteria > Hyphomicrobiales > Rhizobiaceae > Shinella > Shinella sp. M27. The sequence continues at coordinate 88,504 of NZ_JBLZPK010000046.1, read as the reverse complement.
CGTCGAAATCCTCGCCTTCCAGCCGGAAGAAGCCGGCATTGTGGAAGTAGTCGAGTTGCTTGTTCTCAAGGTCCAGCCGGTTGATCGCGACCGTCGTCTTGCCGTGCTCCTGACGGTAAGCGACGCCGCGGGTGTCCGGCATGTAGAAACTGTCCATCTCGATAAGGCAGAGGCGGCCGCGGGCGATCTGGGTCGCGACGTGGCTTTCCACTTTGTCGAAGATGGCGAGCTCCGTCGCGCGGATACCGTAGAGCGTTTCAAGGTCTTCCAGCGGCACCTTGAAGAAGGTGAACTGGTCGCCCTCGAAATCCTGGGTCAGCGAAAAGCCGAGCATGGCCTCCGGCGACGTGCCGAACGCATTCAGCACCTCAATCCAGAGGTCGACGTAACAATTCGTCTCCGGCCACATGCGCTCTGCGTCGTGCAGGGCATGCGGCCGGTAGGTCTCGGGATTGGCCCCGGCGAAGACGGCAGCCATGTCAGTCCTGATATCCCAGGGTCTTGCGGACATCCGCCGGCCACAGCGCGATATCCATGCCGTGGCGGGAAAACAGCGCGAGCGCGATGCGCTCCAGGCCGAAGCCGACGCAGGCGGTGTGCGCGACATCGCCGTTTTCGAGGTTCAGGCCCCACTTCGCGCCAAAAGCGTCCTGGTGGTAGTTGAAGCTCATGCAGGCCGTCGGCTTGGCGGCCGAGGTGACGGGGATCAGAAGCTCGAACTTCAAGTTCTGGTCGCGCTGGTTGTTGGCCATCATGCGGCCGGCGCGACCGAAGAACGGGTCGTTCGCCACGTCCATCGTCACGTCGAGGCCGACCTTGGCCATCATTTCGAGGCCACGATCCATCCAGGTCTGGCGGAACTCGGTCACATGCTCCTGCGTGCCCATGCAGACATATTCGCGCATGCGGAACAGCTGCTGACGAGCCGGGTCGTTCGACGGCTCGTGGCGGAAGCAGTAGGACTGCAGATCGTAGAGGCCGCCCTTGGCCGGCAGGCGGCCGCGCTTGGCGATCGTCGGGTAGAGCGGATAGCAGGCGGCCGGCGTCAGCACGATGTCGGTCGCTTTCTGGTCTTTCGTCCAGTCGCCGCCGACTTCCATGCATTGCAGCAGGCTCATATGGTCGAGGTCGCCGCCGCAGAAGCTGTGCACGGTGCCGGCGAGCTGCGGGAAGCTCTTCATGTAGCCTGATGTTTCGAAATGTGCGCGGTTCATGCCGGGCGGGAAGCGCATGGCTTCCGCACCATCGGCGCCGCCGAAGGCATCGATCAGCCGCTCGAAGCGGGCGATCACATCCTCGAAGGCGCCCGAGCGGCCATAAAGGCCTTCGACGCCGGTATCGATGAGAAGGCCCGAATCGAAGAGCCGGTCGAGAAGCGAAGTCTGCATATCCATGGTGTCACCCGATCAGGCTGGTGTCCTGCTTGTGAACAAGCAGGAGGTTGGACGTGTTGCCGAGGATGCGGTCGTTGGAGATCATCAGCTGGGCGGAATGCGCATCGCGCAGGTGCCGGCCGAGGCTGAACGGCGTGCCGTTCTTGTAGCCCATGATGCCGACGATCAGCATGGCCTGGTTGATGATGGCGAGAATCGTTTCCGAAGACGCGATCTTGACGTTGTTCATCGCAACCGCGAAGCCCATCGAGGAGAGCCGGTCCGGATCCGCCTTGGCCGCTTCATATTCGCGAAGCCCGGCGATCGTGTTGGACTTGACGAGCTGCAGCAGGTTGGAGGCTTCGGCGAGACGCAGCGCGCCGGGCGGTGTCTGGCCGGGGCTCTTGCGGGCCGCGGCGCGGACGAAAGCCTGGGCGCGGGCGACCGCGTTGACGGCGATGCCGTACCAGACCGCGCTCCACAGCAGGTGCGAGGTGGCGAGCATCGACTGCGCGGCGATCTCGGCGAAGGGTTTTGGCAGGATCTGTTCCTTCGGCGCCTCGCCCTTGAACAGCCAGCCGTCCGAGCAGGTGCCGCGCATGCCGAGCGTATCCCAGACATGGGTCTGCTCCAGCGTGTACTGATCCCTGGTGAAGACGGTCATGACCTGGTCGGTCGAGGCAGCGTCGGCGTGCGCCCGCGAGGTGATGAGGATCGCATCGGCGTGGGCGCCGTAGGAAATGACGGTGGCGTCCTTCGTCAGGCGGCAGGTGTCGCCGTCGATCTCGATGGCGCAGATGCTGTTGCGCAGGTTGCCGCCGATGCCGCCTTCGGTCGTCGCCGAAGCGAGGAGCAGCTGTTCGTCGGAGACGCGGCGCATGAAGCCGGAATGCCAGGCATCACCGGCGCCGTGCGAGACGAGGCTCGACAGCTTGATATGGTGCATGGCGAAGACCATGGCGGCCGCCGAGCAACTCTGGCCGAGCAGCGAGCAGACTTCCGCGATCTGCGAAACGGAGGTATCCTCGCCGCCGAGGGCGGCGGGGATCTGGATGGACAACAGCCGTTCGGCGATCATCGCGTCGACGGCTTCCCGCGGGAAGCGGCCCTTGACGTCCACATCGTCGGCATGCGCTGCGGCCACGGCGGAAACGCGCTCGGCGCGTTCCGCAAGGCTCGAACCGACGGTGAGGGTCATTCGGCGGCCTCCGCATTGCCGACGAGGCTCGAAACCGCACGGGTGATCGCGTCCACGCTCTGGAAGGATTTGCGGTTGAGCAGGTTGTCGGGGAATTCGACGTCAAAGGCTTCCTCGATGCCGAGCATCACCTGCACGGAGGCGAAAGAGGACAGGCCTGCCGCATAGAGATCGACATCGTCGGCGAGCGTCTCGACCGGAACCGGGAGGCCGCCATGTTTGCCCAGGATATCACGGATCTTCTGCTTCATGTTCTTCTCCATCGGTTTCTTGGCCGGCCGGTGGGCTGGCTCGCGGCTTATTCTTCGGAAAAGACATAACCGACGGTTGATAAGATCGGCTGAAGGGACATGGATAAGATTTTGTGAAGCGGAAAAGCGGGGCGGATCAGCCTGAAACTGTCCCTTTCCAGACTTTGTGAAGAAAGGCCGAAGAGCGCTGATTCTTCAACGGGTTCGGCGCGGCGTCCCCTGTATCGTCATGGCACGCGCGGGCGTCGTTGGCATTCCGTTAGCCATACTCTGAAAGCGTGTGGGAAAGCCGGTGTTGAGGCTTGAAAAATCAGCTCAGGGAAGGGAGGGGCAGGCGCCGGGTTTTGCGGGCAGGCCGCCGCCGGCGATGAGGGCGGCGAGCTGCGGCCGGTCGCCGTCGGCGGTCGGCTGGATATTGAGCGCTTCCGTTGCCGGCCACCAGTCGCCGCCGGCCCAATAGGTCCAGCCGGTCCAGACGGACTGTTCCTTGTTGACGAGTGCCGTCATGCGGGCCAAGCCGTCGAGGCAGGCCTTGTCGGCGGATCCGCCGAACTCGCCGAGGAAGCCGCGCTTGCCGTTGCGCTTCAGCCAGTCGGTGAACCCTTCAAGGGCCTTCACCGCATCGTCGGGGCGCGCGCAGGTTTCCGCGGTGCCGGAAAAATCGCCGTCGAGATACTGGTGCACCTCGTAGGCATGGTTGTCGGCGGGATCCTTGATGCCGAGCATGACGGTGCCGTTGGCGCCGCCATCGCGCTCCGCCTCCCAGCTGTGCGCCCCGGTCCAGATCGTGCCGGGCACCAGCACGAGGTTTTTTGCGCCCGTCGCGCGGATGGCGGCGATGGCGGCATTGGCGGAGGCGAGCCATTGCGTCGCCGTCACGTCATAGGGCTCGTTCATCAGGCCGAACTGCACGCCGGCATCGTTCTTGTAGTCTTCGGCCAGCCGCTTCCAGAAGTCGGCGAAGGCGCTGTCGGGCACCTTGGCCGAGCCGATCTGGTTGTCGCCGTAATAGGCGTAGTTGTGCGGGTCGAGGATGACGGTCTGGCCTGCGGCGCGCAGCGCCTTCACGGTCTCGGAAAGCCGCTTGCGCTCCGCCTTGTCGAAGCCGCGCTTGAGGCGCGGTTGCAGCCGCTCCCACCGGAAGGGCAGGCGCACGGCGTTGAACCCTTTGCCGGCGAAATAGGCGATCGTCTCGGCGGAGGGATAGGCGTAGTCCTTGCCATAGGTACCGCGGCCCTTGCCGAACTCGGCGCCAGCCAGATTGACGCCGCGCAGGCAGGCGGCGCCCGCCTCGGCGGGGATCGCAAGCGAGACCATGGCTGCCACCACCAGTTTCGAGAGTGCCGATGCGCGGCCCGAGGATACCATGCCTGTCTCCGTTCCGGGCTTGGCGCTGCCGGACCTGCGTGAAAACAAAGGGGCCGAACGCGTCATGCGCCGGGACGTTCCGCGAGAAGCCCGTGTGGCGCGCCGTATTTGGTCCCGCCAAGGGTGGCACGATACACGTCTGCGTAGCGATCCGCCACGCGGTCCCAGGAATAGGCTGCCGCCGCGTCCATCGCCGCGCGGCGATAGCCGGCGGGATCGAGCGCCAGCATGGCATGGGCGCCTGCAATGCCGTCGGCGGCCGTGCGCGCGTCGGCAAAATCGCAGAGCCGGATTTCCGGATGGCTGGCGGCGAGGTCCGTATAGGCGACGTTCGGGTGCAGCACCGGCACGAGGCCGGCGCTCATCGCCTCGATGGCGACGAGGCCGAAGCCCTCATATTCGGAGGCCGATGCGAAGAGCGAGGTATCGCCGATCAGCCCGCGCACAGCCTCGTTGGGAAGGCCGATATGCACGGTGACATTGGCGTCGAGGCTGCGGGCGCGCACCATGCCGGCCAGATCGTCGGCGGAATGGTCGCCGGGCACGCCGGCAATGTCGAGATGCCAGGCCGGGTCGGCGGCGGCGAGCGGCACCATGGCGTCCATCAGCCGGTCGAGGCGTTTGTTGACGGAGAAGCGGCCGACGGTGATCAGTCGGCGGCGGGCATCGCGGGCGCCGGCATCGCCGAACTTTTGGGTATCAGCGCCGTTGTCGATGCGCACGACACGGCTGCCGGCAATCGCCTGGAAAGTGCGGGTATCCTGCGCGCTGCAGCCGATGATGCGGCGATAGGCGAGTGCCGAAAGGCGCGTCGTCGTGTTGAACCAGACGGTCTTCAGGCGGGAGAATTTCGCCGTGTGGAAGAAGCCGCCATGGGTGGTGGCGATCATCGGCTTGCGGTGGGCCAGCCAGCCCCAGGCGAGCGCGTCGTAGAAGAAATCGATCGCATGCACATGCACGATCGCAGCGTCCGAGAGGTGGCGGAAGACCTGCGGGGCGATCGGGTAGCGCGTGCTGCCGGAATAGGGGATGCGCACGACCTCGACGCCATCGATGATCTCGCGCGTCGGCAAGGTCTTGTCGGGGGCGGAAAACAGCCGGTCGAGCGTGACCACGCGCACGCGAAAACCGCGCGACAGAAGCTGGCGCGACAGCTGCGCTACGACATCCTCCAGCCCGCCACGGTTCGGGATGTACTGGCGCACGACCTGCACGGCCAGCGGCGCTGAAATAGTCGAGGCGGCAAGGGTGGCAGGGCTCATCGCGGTCATCCGTAGCAAGGGATCGAGCGCCGCAGCCGCTCAAGCGACGACGCTGCCGGGCGACACCATCGCGCCCAATCGCGCCGATCAAGGCGCCTGCGATGTTAAGGCCGCGTTAAGCCGCGCGGCCTTCCGCAAACAGGCTTAAGAGATTGCAACCGCCGCGCGTCTGCGTTGAGGTGCCCGGTTCGCTCAGTGCGCCTCGTCCCAGTTCATTGCGGCGCGTGCATCCACCTTCAGCGGCACCTTCATCGAAAGCGCCGGCATGGAGGCGTTTTCCATGACATCGACGATGACGGGGATAGCCTTCTCGACCTCGCCGTCCTCGACCTCGAAGATCAGTTCGTCATGCACCTGAAGCAGCATGCGGGCGGAAAGGCCCGCGGTGGCGAGCGCCGGTTCCATCTTCACCATGGCACGGCGGATGATATCGGCGGCGGAACCCTGGATCGGCGCGTTGATCGAGGCGCGTTCGTTGAAGGCGCGCACCGAGGGGTTGGACGACTTGATCTCGGGGTAATGCGCGCGGCGGCCGAAGATGGTTTCGACATAGCCATGCTCGCGGGCGAAGGCCTTGGTCGAATCCATGTAGTCTTTAATGCCGGGGAAGCGCTCGAAATACTTCTTGATGTAGTCGCTCGCTTCCGACCGCTCGATCGACAGTTGATTGGCGAGGCCGAAGGCGGAGATACCGTAGATGATGCCGAAATTGATCGCCTTGGCGCGGCGGCGGACTTCAGACGGCATGCCCTCGACGGGCACGCCGAACATTTCGGACGCCGTCATGGCGTGGATATCGACGCCATCGGCAAAGGCCTGTTTCAGCTGCGGGATTTCGGCGACATGGGCGAGCACGCGCAGCTCGATCTGGCTGTAGTCGGCCGAAACCAGCTTGTTGCCCGGCGTCGAGATGAAGGCCGTGCGGATCTTGCGGCCTTCCGCCGTGCGGACCGGAATGTTCTGCAAATTCGGATCGGACGACGACAGACGGCCTGTCGTGGTCGAGGCGAGCGCATAGGACGTGTGCACGCGCTTGGTGTCGGGATGGACGAAGCCGGGCAGGGCGTCGGTATAGGTGGATTTCAGCTTGGTGAGCTGGCGCCAGTCGACGATCTTGCGCGGCAGCGGAATGCCCTGGGCGGCCAGATCCTCCAGCACCTGCGCGGAGGTCGACCACTGGCCGGTCTTCGTCTTGGAGGCGCCGGGCAGGCCCATCTTGCCGAACAGAATGTCGCCGAGCTGTTTCGGCGAGCCGATGTTGAAGCGCTCGCCGGCCAGCTCGTAGATTTCCTCCTCGTAGCCGGCCGCACCCTGCGCGAGTTCGCCCGACAGTCGGGACAGGACCTGCCGGTCGATGGTGATGCCGCGCTCTTCCATGCGCGCCAGAACAGGTACCAGCGGACGTTCCAGCCGTTCATAGACGGTCGTCATGCGCTCTGCGGCGAGGCGGGGCTTGAGGACGTGCCAGAGGCGCAGCGTTACGTCGGCGTCCTCGGCGGCATAGGCCGTGGCGCGGGATATATCGACCATGTCGAAGGTCTGCGCGCCCTTGCCGGAACCGGCGACGTCCTTGTAGGCGATCGGCTTGTGGCCGAGCCAGCGTTCGGACAGTGTATCCATGCCGTGGGTGCCGGCACCGGCATCCAGCGCATAGGACATCAGCATTGTGTCGTCGAAACTCTGCACGGTGATGCCGTGGCGGCGCATGACGAGATAATCGTATTTGAGGTTCTGCGCGACCTTGAGGACCGACGGATCCTCCAGCAGTCTCTTCAGGCGCTCCAGTGCGGCACGGATCGGGATCTGCCCCTCGGCAAGCCCGCCGCCCAGGAGATCGCCGACACCGGTCTTGTGGTTGAGCGGCACATAGCAGGCGCGGATTTTCACGCCCGTCGGGTCCTTGGCATTGTCGGCGATGGCGAGCGAGAAGCCGCAGAGCTCGGCCTGCATGGCATCGAGCGAGGTCGTCTCGGTGTCGAAGGCGACGAGGCCGGTGTCGCGCGCGCTCGCAATCCAGCGGTCGAGGGCGGCGAGATCGCGCACCGTCTCATAGGTGGAATGGTCGATGGGGGCGGCGGAAAAACGCTCGGCGCGCGATCCGGCGAGCGAGGCGGGTGTCGCGCCATTCGCGCCGGCGGTCGGCAGCAGCGTCGCAGCCGCCTGTGCCGCCGTCTCGTTGCCGTCGAGCACGAGCGCGGGGCCGGCGACATCGCCCTTGTCGAGATCCGGGCCATGCGCTTCCGCACCCCATTCGACAGGCACATTTGCCGCGTCGATGGCAGCGGCGTCGCAGGCGCAGTCCTCGGCGACACGGCGCGTCAGCGTGGTGAATTCCATGGCCTTCAGGAAGGCGATGAGTCTGGGGCCGTCCTGCGGATGCAGGATCAGCTCGTCCAGCGTCGTGTCGAGCGGCGTGTCGGTCTTCAGCGTGACGAGCTGGCGCGAGAGCAGCACGAGCTCGCGGTTGGCGATGATGTTCTCGCGGCGCTTGACCTGCTTGATCTCCTCGGCGCGAGCGAGAAGCGTGTCGAGATCGCCATATTCTTCCAGAAGCTGGGCGGCGGTCTTCGGGCCGATGCCCGGTACGCCGGGCACGTTGTCGGTCGAATCGCCGGTCAGCGATTGCAGGTCGATCATCTTTTCCGGCGGCACGCCCCATTTCTCGATCACTTCGGGAATGGAGATCTGCTTGTCCTTCATGCCGTCATACATCGAGACCTTGTCGGTCACGAGTTGCATCAGGTCCTTGTCGGAGGAGACGATGGTGACATCGGCGCCGTCGGCCTCGGCAAGCCGGGCATAGGTGGCGATCAGGTCGTCGGCTTCAAAACCTTCCTTCTCGATGCAGGGCAGGTTGAAGGCGCGCGTCGCATGGCGGATCAGGCCGAACTGCGGGATCAGGTCTTCCGGCGGTGCTGACCGGTTCGCCTTGTACTGGTCGTAGAGTTCGTTGCGGAAGGTCTTAGAGGAATAGTCGAAGATGACGGCGAAATGCGTCGGTGTGACCCCTACATCGGTATTGCGCGCATCCTTGAGCAGTTTCCACAGCATGTTGCAGAAACCCGAGACGGCATTGACCGGCAAACCGTCGGATTTGCGGTTGAGCGGCGGGATGGCGTGGAAGGCGCGGAAGATGAAGCCGGAGCCGTCGACGAGGAAGAGATGATCACCTTTTTTCATGGGGTGAATGGATAGCGCGGGCTTCCTTCCGCGTCCATCGTTCATTGCGGCCGGGGAGGGCTTTCAAGGCTCTCGAAAGCCTCACACGAACGTTACCAATTTGTAATTCTGGCGGCGCCTCTTATCCCTTGAAAAGCCACATTCGGACCCACAAATATCTCTCATCGGCACCTGATCAAGCCGCTGTCTGGCATCACGGCCTGTCCCCCGCCGCGCCAGACAAGGACAAAGGCCTCATCCCCCTCTCCGGGCCTTTGTCCATCTTTCGTGAGAAGCCGCCGCGACAAGCCTCCTGTCGTCGGCGGCTTCTCCTTTTGGGGTGGTTGCACCCCGTTTGGGATGATTGCATTGCCTGCGATCCATCATTGCCAGTTGTCGAAAACCGGCATAGCCTCCGCCCATGGATTTTGACCGGAAGGACTCGGCCGCCTACCTCGCCAATCTCCTGGCGAAGGGAGCCTCCCGCGCGCTGCAGGCACGGGCGGATGGCAGCGGCTTGGCGCCAGGCCAGTTCCCGGTCCTGCTGGAGCTGTGGAGCGGCGACGGTCTCACCCAGCGCGAACTTCTCGACAGGCTCGACATCGAACAGGCGACCATGGCCAACACGCTGGCGCGCATGGAGCGCGACGGGCTGATCTCGCGGAAGAAACACCCCAAGGACAAGCGCGCGCAGCTCGTCTATCTCACGACGCGCGGCAAGGCATTGCGCGAGACGGCGATGGCGGCGGCCTCGGAAACCGAAGATGCTCTGTTTCGGGGCTTCAGGCGCTTCGAGCGCGAACTGCTGCTCGAATATATGCGCATGGTGCTGGCCAATCTCGGCCGCGATCCCCGGCTCCAGGACTGAGCGTTGATCAGGCCTGACGTCGCACAACCGTCATACGATTTGCCCTCCCCGACACGATCGGTCTAATGTCGCGCCGAACGTCATTTGATTTGCGCGTGGTGTCCTCGCAAGGCCTGCCAAACGGCTTTGTGCACCATGTTTTAGGGAATTCGCCATGACCAACATCCTGCCCGTCCTCGATCGCGCCAGCGCCGACATTCCAGCGAGCCTCGAACGCCTGTTCGAGCTGGTGCGCATCAAGTCCATCTCCACCGATCCGGCCTTCAAGCCGGAATGCCGCCGGGCAGCCGAATGGCTGGTCACGGAACTGCGCTCGCTCGGTTTCGATGCGACGGTGCGTGACACGCCCGGCCACCCGATGGTGGTGGCCCATCACGATGGCGCCAGGCCCGATGCGCCGCATGTCCTGTTCTACGGCCATTACGACGTCCAGCCGGTCGATCCCCTGAACCTCTGGGACCACGATCCCTTCGAGCCGGCCGTGCGCGATGCCGGCGAGGGCCGCCGCATCATCACCGGTCGCGGCACCTCCGACGACAAGGGCCAACTCTTGACCTTCGTCGAAGCCTGCCGCGCCTACAAGGAAACCGTGGGCTCGCTACCCTGCCGCGTCTCCATCCTGTTCGAAGGCGAGGAGGAATCTGGCTCGCCGTCGCTGAAGCCTTTCCTCGAGGCCAATGCCGCCGAGCTGACCGCTGATTTCGCGCTGGTCTGCGATACCAGCATGTGGGATGCCGATACGCCGGCGATTTCGGCGGGACTGCGCGGTCTCGTCGGCGAGGAGGTCGTCATCAAGGCGGCTGATCGCGACCTGCATTCCGGCTATTTCGGCGGTGCCGCCGCCAACCCGATCCATATCCTCTCGACCATTCTCGCCGGCCTGCACGACGAGAGCGGCCGCGTGACACTCGACGGCTTCTACGAGGGCGTCGAGGAAACCCCGACGCAGATCAAGGCGGCCTGGGAAACGCTGGGCAGGACGGCGGAGGGCTTCCTCGGCGAGATCGGCCTTTCGATCCCTTCGGGTGAAAAGGGCCGTTCAGTACTGGAACTCACCTGGGCGCGCCCGACGGCGGAAGTGAACGGCATTACCGGCGGCTATACCGGCGAGGGCTTCAAGACGGTCATCGCCGCCGAAGCCTCGGCAAAGGTCTCCTTCCGCCTCGTCGGCAAACAGGATCCGGCAAAGATCCGCGACGCCTTCCGTGCCTATGTGCGTGCAAAAATCCCGGCGGATTGCTCGGTGACGTTCCACGCGCATGGCGGCTCGCCGGCCATCCAGCTGCCTTATGATTCGGCGCTGCTGTCCAAGGCGAAGTCGGCTTTGTCCGACGAGTGGCCGAAGCCGGCCGTCGTCATCGGCATGGGCGGCTCCATCCCGATCGTTGGCGATTTCCAGAAGATGCTGGGTATGGAATCCCTGCTCGTCGGCTTCGCGCTTTCGGATGACCGTATCCATTCGCCGAACGAGAAATACGAACTGCGCTCCTTCGAGAAGGGCATCCGCTCCTGGGTGCGCATTCTCTCCGCGCTCGCGGCGCGCTGACCAAGATGTGATGACGATTTGGGCCAGCGTTAACCCGATGAAACGGAAATGCTGGTCCACTGACCGAACAAAGGGCCGCGTCGCCGAAGGGCGAATGACAGGACCGGACGGTGGGGACAACGAGATGGCTTTTTACGGGGCGAATGCAGGAAAGTCTTGCTGCCCCGGCGGTGGGACGCCGGGCATGCGGGGGAAGGCAGGATGAAGCGGTTGAAGAAATTCTTCTGGCCGTTGATCAGCACTGCTGCCATCATTCTGTCGATCTATATCCTCTACAAGGACCTTCGGGGCCTGTCGCTCGACGAGTTCATGGCGAGCATCCACGCCATTCCGGTTTCGGGCTGGCTGCTGGCCTGCTGCGCGACGCTCGTCGCCTATGCGGCGCTGGCGGCCTATGACCATCTGGCGCTGGAGCATCTCGGCCACCGCATCTCGTTGTGGTTTATCACCATCACCTCCTTCACCACCTATGCGCTCTCGCACAATATCGGCGCCTCGGTCTTTTCCGGTGCGCTGGTGCGCTACCGGGCCTATACGTCGAAGGGGCTGACGGCTTCGGAGGTCGGTGTTCTCGTCGCCTTCTGCTCGTTCACCTTCGCGCTCGGGACGGTGATGCTGTTCGGGCTTGTGCTGGTGCTTGAGCCGGAAATCGTCGCACGCTTTTCCCATGTCTTGCCGATCGAGGCGGCCTTTTCGACCGGCATTTTCATCCTGGCGCTGGTCGCGCTCTATGTGATCGGCAGCCTTGTCGGCTTCCGGCCGATCAACACGCGCTGGCTGAAGCTCGAATATCCCAAACCCTCGCTGGTCTTCCGCCAGCTTTTCATCGCGCCCATCGAACTGATCGGCGCGGCCGCGATCATCTATTTCGTGCTGCCGGCAGAGGGTAATCCCGGCTTCTTCGTTGTGCTCGGCATCTTCCTCGCCTCCTTCTCGGTTGCCCTGCTGTCACATGCGCCCGGCGGCATCGGCGTTCTGGAACTGGTCTTCATCGCAGGTCTGCCGGATATCGATCCGGCGACGGTTCTGGCGGCCCTTGCAGTCTTCCGGCTGTTCTACCTCATCATTCCGTTCATCATGGCGCTGGTGGTCATTCTGATCTACGAGCGCCAGCGTTTCCTCGCGCGGCTCGGCAGCGGCGAAGACTGATACAACGGATAGTTTTGGTTCATCCCTGGTTCAGTCGAATTCTTTCATGGTGTGATCCGTCTAGTGCACTGTAAAACAGTGATATCAAGGGAGATCGACATGAAGACAACGATCAAGAGCGGCTTTGCCGCTGCCATGGCCGTCGCCATGTTCGCCACGACCTTCGTCTCGGCACCGGCCATCGCCATGCCGCTGGCCAAGGTCGGCGCATCGCAGACGAGCGATGTCGAACAGGTGCAGTATCGCGAACGCCGCGGCTGGCATGGCGGTCATCGCGGCTACCGGTACCATCGCAATGGCTATCGCCGCCATTCGGATGGCTGGTGGTACCCGCTGGCTGCCTTCGGTGCCGGTGCGATCATCGGCGGGGCGATCGCCAATGACAGCTATGCCGAGCCGCGTTACGAGGGCATCAACCCGCGCCACACCGAATGGTGCTATTCGCGCTACCGGTCCTACCGGGCTTACGACAACACGTTCCAGCCCAACTATGGCGGCCGCCGCCAGTGCTACTCGCCTTACTACTAAGGTTTTCAGACGGGCGGCCTTTGGGCCGCCCGATCTCTTTGGATTGGTCGCAATTCCGGATGCAAAACCGCTTTACACATTTGCTGGAATTGCTCTGGGGACTTACTGGAACAGCCTCAAGACGCCTTCTGCATTGGTGTTGGCGATCTGAAGCGTCTGTATGCCCAGCTGCTGCTGGGTTTCCAGGGCCTTGAGCCGGGTCGATTCCTCGTTCATGTCGGCATCGACGAGCCGGCCGATGCCTTGTCCGATGGCGTCGCTCAGATGCTCCAAGAAGGCCGAGGACAGCGAGATTCGGCTCTCCAGTGCGCCGAACATCGAGGCGACCTTCGCCATGCGCTCGGTCATCAGATCGACGACCACGGTCATCTCTCCCAGTTCCTCGCGCGTCGTCTCCGGCGTCAGCGTGATTTCCGGATGGCCGCCATGGTTGGCGCCGCTGATCAGCACCCAGTCCTGGCTGTAGCCCTGCATGGTGGCAAAGCCGGAATTGGTGATGATGCCGTCGCAGCCGCCATCCGAGACGAGGTAGAAGACCTGGTCCGTGTCGAAGGTGGCGGTCATGTCGAACTTGATATTGGTGATCGAGACCCCGCCGGCTTCGTTGCGCACGAAGGAGGCGGGCAGCGATTTCACACCGTTCTGCATCGGGTCGGCCGGATCCGTCATATGCAGCCAGTTCTGGCCGGCAAACGAGGCCGAGGAGGCGATCGACCGCAGCTGGTCCTTCAGCTGGTCGAGTTCGGTGTTGATCTTCACCTTGTCGACGCCGTCCTCATGGGCGGCCACGAGCTTGGCCTTGACCTGGTGCATCACCTCGATGGCTGAGGACATGCCGGCATAGGCGGTGTTGACGATGCTTTCGCTGATGCCGAGCGCATCGGAAACCGCATCCAGCGCCATGCTGTCGGAGCGCATGGTGGTCGCGACGGCCCAATAGGCGGCATTGTCATCGGCAGTCTGCACGCGAAGGCCGCTGGAAACACGGCCCTGCGCGTCCATCATGCTGGAATTGAGCGCACGAAGGGTCTGGAGCGCGGAAATCGCGCCCGCATTCGTCAGGATGCTGGTCATATTAAATCATTCAAAAAGGGGATTGTGCCCATCATGGGCCGGGAAGGTCGTGCCGAGTAAGCGGGATTATGGTTAACGAAATCTGAAACACCCAATTTTTACCAAATATCTCAATGGATTAGAGATGTCTTGAGTGTGTTTTTCTGAAATGTCCGCTCTTTCGCGGCGGGCGAAGGACCGGTGGAAAGCGTGAAAGCCGGGATGCGGCGTTTGCCATTCCTTAACCACCCCTTAAATCGCCGCATTTAAGGTTCAGGGACCGCAACGTTTTCAAGGGTATATCCGACCGTTCATGGCAGCCAATCGCAAATCCCAGCGCATCGAGCCCTCGTTCCAGGCATCGGGGGGCCGAGACGACGACGAATTTCATGTCGGCGCCGGTGATCGCGTGGCAGGGGGCGGCGGGCGCAAGCCGCGCGGCAAGGTGCAGAAGGCTGAGAAGCCCCAGCGCGGCGCAAGCCGCAGGCGCGGCGGCTCGGGTGGCGGTGGCGGCCTTTTCGGTCTCGTGCGCCGGCTCATCTATTGGTGTGTCGTGCTCGGCATCTGGGGCGCCATCGGCGTCGGCGGACTGGTGCTCTATTACGGCGCGCGCATGCCGAGCGCCACGAGCTGGTCGATACCCGATCGTCCACCGAACATCAAGATCCTCGCCGTCAGCGGCGATACGATCGCCAATCGCGGCCTGACGGGCGGCGAGGCGCTGTCGCTCGAAAACATGTCGCCCTATATTCCGCAGGCCGTCATCGCCATCGAGGACCGCCGGTTCTATTCGCATTTCGGCATCGACCCGCTCGGTTTGGCCCGCGCCATGCTGACCAACATCACCACCGGCCGCATGGTGCAGGGCGGCTCCACGCTGACGCAGCAGCTGGCGAAGAACATGTTCCTCTCGCCGGATCGCACACTGGAACGCAAGGTGCAGGAAGTGCTGCTCGCGCTCTGGCTGGAGCACAAATACTCCAAGGACCAGATCCTTGCGATGTATCTGAACCGCGTATTCTTTGGTTCGAATTCCTACGGCGTCGAGGCCGCCTCGCGGCGCTACTTCAACAAGTCGGCGCGCGACGTGAACCTCGGCGAGGCCGCCCTTCTCGCCGGTCTCCTGAAGGCGCCGTCGCGCCTGTCCCCGGCGCGCGACCCGGACGCCGCCGAAGCCCGTGCGCAGGTGGTGCTCGGTGCGATGCGCGAAGAGGGTTTCGTCACCGAAAACGAGATCAAGACCGCCATGTCCCAGACGCCGGCGCGGGCGAAAAGCTACTGGTCGGGCGCGCAGCATTATGCCGCCGACATGGTCATGGCCCAGCTTCCCGGCATGATCGGCGACATCAAGGAAGACCTCGTCATCGACACGACGATCGACCTCGATCTCGAAAAGAAGGCTGACGAGGCGATCACCGCCGTCATGGACAAGGAAGGCGCCAAGCTGAACGCCTCACAGGCCGCCCTCGTCTCGATCGACGGCACAGGCGCGATCCGCGCGCTGGTCGGCGGGCGCGACTATGCGGAAAGCCAGTTCGACCGCGCCTCCAAGGCCAAACGCCAGCCGGGCTCTGCCTTCAAGCCCTTCGTCTATGCGGCGGCATTGGAAGCCGGCCGCTCGCCGCTCTCCATCCGCAACGACGCGCCGGTCCGGATCGGCAAGTGGACGCCGGAAAATTACGACCAGAAATACCGTGGCGAGGTGACGCTGGCCTCCGCGCTCGCCAATTCGCTCAACACCATCGCCGCCCAGCTCGTCATGGAGGTCGGCCCCGACGAGGTGATCAAGCTCGCCCGCCGCCTCGGCATCGAATCGGAGATGCAGTCGAACGCCTCCATCGCGCTCGGCACGTCGGAGGTGACGCTGGTGGAACTCACCTCCGCCTATGCGCCCTTCATGAACGGGGGCTACAAGGCGACGCCGCACATCATCCGCCGTATTTCCACGGCCGACGGCAAGGTGCTCTACGAAAATACCTACGACAACCCGCCGCGCGTGCTGGCGGAAAATATCGTCGCCCAGATGAACGGCATGATGATGCGCGTCATCACCGAGGGCACCGGCAAGAATGCCCGCGTTCCCGGCTGGCCGGTCGCCGGCAAGTCGGGCACGACCCAGTCGTTCCGCGACGCGCTCTTCGTCGGCTATACCAGCAACCTGACGACCGGCGTCTGGTTCGGCAACGACGACGGCAAGTCGATGAAGAAGGTGACGGGCGGCGGGCTGCCGGCAAAGGCCTTCAGCCAGTTCATGATCGCCGCCCACAACGGTCTTTCGCCTTCGCCGCTTTTCGGTACGGCCAATGGCGGCGTCGAGCTGCCGGCAGCCGGCGGCACGGAGCCCGCGCCCGAAGGCGACCAGCTCTTCGACATCATCTCCCGCACGCTCGGCACGGACGAACGGCCCGCCGGAAACGGTCAGGCCGTTGCTGTCGATCAGACCGGCTCGGTCCCGCTCGACGACGGCATGACGCCGCCTGCCGATGTCGGCGAACAGCGCCAGCCGGCCACGCGGCGCACGACCCTTCTCGACGTTCTCCTGGGCGGCTGACGCACTTGCCGGCTTGACGCCTGTGAGGAAGGCCCCCACATTGCCGCCGGGGAACATTCATCCGTCTCGGACATGCTGATTTTGCGCGCTTTGCGGCGCGGCAATGTCTTGCAGTCGTCTGGAGGCATCCTTATATACCCCGCAAAGCTTCGGATCCGTTCGATGCTTTCGCTAAGACCATACCATTAGGGGCTGCCAACAGAATGCCTGAATGGGTTCCGGCAGTTCGCTTGAAGGAGAGAATGACATGGCTAAAGTAATCGGTATCGACCTCGGGACGACCAATTCCTGCGTATCCGTCATGGACGGCAAGGACGCGAAGGTCATTGAAAATGCCGAAGGCGCGCGCACGACCCCTTCGATCGTCGCCTTCAACGATGATGGCGAGCGCCTGACCGGCCAGCCGGCAAAGCGCCAGGCCGTCACCAACCCGGAAAACACCCTGTTCGCCGTGAAGCGCCTCATCGGCCGCCGCTACGACGACAAGCTCGTCGAGAAGGACAAGGGTCTCGTTCCCTACAAGATCGTCAAGGGCGACAACGGCGACGCCTGGGTCCAGGCCCAGGGCACCGGCTATTCTCCCTCGCAGATCTCCGCGATGATCCTTCAGAAGATGAAGGAAACCGCCGAATCCTACCTCGGCGAAAAGGTCACGCAGGCCGTCATCACGGTTCCCGCCTACTTCAACGACGCGCAGCGCCAGGCAACCAAGGATGCCGGCAAGATCGCGGGTCTCGAAGTCCTGCGCATCATCAACGAGCCGACCGCAGCCGCGCTCGCTTACGGCCTCGACAAGAAGGACGGCAAGACCATCGCCGTTTACGACCTTGGCGGCGGCACCTTCGACATCTCGGTTCTCGAAATCGGCGACGGCGTCTTCGAAGTGAAGTCGACCAACGGCGACACCTTCCTCGGCGGTGAAGATTTTGACATGCGCCTGGTCGAGTACCTGGCAGCCGAGTTCAAGAAGGACCAGGGCATCGATCTGAAGAACGACAAGCTCGCTCTGCAGCGCCTCAAGGAAGCTGCTGAAAAGGCCAAGATCGAACTCTCGTCCTCGCAGCAGACCGAAATCAACCTGCCGTTCATCACGGCGGATGCGTCCGGCCCGAAGCACCTGACGATGAAGCTGACCCGCGCCAAGTTCGAGGCTCTGGTCGATGACCTCATCCAGCGCACCGTCGCTCCGTGCAAGGCAGCCCTCAAGGATGCCGGCGTCACGGCGGCCGAGATCGACGAAGTCGTTCTGGTTGGCGGCATGAGCCGCATGCCGAAGGTGCAGGAAGTCGTCAAGCAGCTGTTCGGCAAGGAGCCGCACAAGGGCGTGAACCCGGATGAAGTCGTCGCCATGGGCGCCGCCATCCAGGCCGGCGTTCTGCAGGGCGACGTCAAGGACGTTCTGCTCCTCGACGTGACCCCTCTGTCTCTCGGCATCGAAACGCTGGGCGGCGTCTTCACCCGTCTGATTGAGCGCAACACGACGATCCCGACGAAGAAGTCGCAGACCTTCTCGACCGCCGAAGACAACCAGTCGGCCGTGACCATCCGCGTCTCGCAGGGTGAGCGCGAAATGGCTGCCGACAACAAGCTGCTCGGCCAGTTCGACCTCGTCGGCATTCCGCCGGCTCCGCGCGGCATGCCGCAGATCGAAGTCACCTTCGACATCGACGCCAACGGCATCGTGCAGGTTTCGGCCAAGGACAAGGGCACCGGCAAGGAGCACCAGATCCGCATCCAGGCTTCCGGTGGCCTCTCCGACGCCGACATCGAGAAGATGGTCAAGGATGCCGAAGCCAATGCCGAGAACGACAAGAAGCGCCGTGAGGGCGTCGAGGCGAAGAATCAGGCCGAAAGCCTGATCCACTCCTCGGAAAAGTCGCTCAAGGAATATGGCGACAAGGTTACGGAAGACGACCGCAAGGCCATCGAGGACGCCATCGCCGCCCTCAAGACTGCCGTCGAAGCCTCCGAGCCGGACGCCGAAGACATCAAGGCCAAGACCAACACGCTCATGGAAGTCTCCATGAAGCTCGGTC
>NZ_JBLZPK010000046.1:4511-69998 GCF_049199905.1 Shinella sp. M27 | reverse complement strand
CAATCGGATAGCAAAAAGGCGGAAGTCAGCGCGAAGGGAACAAGGCCGAGATGATCACCCCCGTTTTCAGCGGTGACGATGTCATGGTCTTTCCTTCGCCCGGCTTCCGCCTTTTGCATGCGTGCTTTTCAGGCACGCAGGCTAAGGCAAGCTTCCAGGTCCATAACAAGAAGACCGTTCCAACGAAACGGACGTGAACCCGAATGGCAAAAGCTGATTTTTACGAGACGCTGGGTGTCTCCAAGACCGCCGACGAGAAGGAGCTGAAGAGCGCCTTCCGAAAGATGGCGATGAAGTACCATCCGGACAAGAATCCGGGCGATGCGTCTGCCGAGCAGAAGTTCAAGGAAGTCAACGAAGCCTACGAGACGCTGAAGGACGCGCAGAAGCGCGCGGCCTATGACCGTTACGGCCACGCCGCCTTCGAACAGGGCGGCATGGGCGGCGGTGGCGGCGGCTTCCAGGGCGGCGGCTTCTCCGACATCTTCGAAGATATCTTCGGCGAGATGATGGGCGGCGGGCGCCAGCGGCGCTCCTCCGGTGGCCGTGAGCGCGGCGGCGACCTTCGCTACAACATGGAAATCTCGCTGGAAGAGGCCTATGCCGGCAAGACCGCGCAGATCCGCGTGCCGACGTCGATCACCTGCGATGTCTGTACCGGAACCGGCGCCAAGCCGGGCACCAGCCCGAAAACCTGCGCGACCTGCCAGGGCTCCGGCCGCGTGCGTGCCGCCCAGGGTTTCTTCTCGATCGAACGCACCTGCCCGACCTGTCACGGTCGCGGCCAGACGATCACCGATCCCTGCACCAAGTGCCACGGCAACGGCCGCGTCACGGAAGAGCGTTCGCTGTCGGTGAACATCCCCGCCGGTATCGAGGATGGCACACGCATCCGCCTGTCGGGCGAGGGCGAGGCCGGCGTTCGCGGCGGTCCGGCGGGTGATCTCTATATCTTCCTGTCGGTCAAGCCGCATGAATTCTACCAGCGCGACGGGGCGGATCTCTATTGCGCCGTGCCGATCTCGATGACGACGGCGGCGCTTGGCGGCACCTTCGACGTCGCGACGCTCGACGGCACCAAGTCGCGCGTCTCGGTGCCGGAGGGCACGCAGGCCGGCAAACAGTTCCGCCTCAAGGGCAAGGGCATGCCGGTGCTGCGCTCCAATCAGGTCGGCGATCTCTATATCCAGATCCAGATCGAGACGCCGCAGAAGCTGACCAAGCGCCAGCGCGAGCTTCTCAAGGAATTCGAGGAGATTTCCTCGAAGGACAACAACCCGGAATCCGCAGGTTTCTTCGCGCGGATGAAGGAATTCTTCGAGGGCTGAGCGCCTTCAAGAGACCAAACAAAGCCGGGGTGGAAACACCCCGGCTTTGTTCATGCCGACCGCAGGAAGAAGTTCGAAAACCGCTTCTGCACGAAGGGCGAGACGATGAAGACCATGGCAAAGACCATGATGGGGGCGATGACGGCCGTGCGCTGCCAGATCGTCCAGCCCTCGGTGAGCGGCAGGACGATATAGAGGATCGTGGTGATCAGCGGATAGACGGGAATGAGCGTGGCGAGCGCCAGGTGCAGCCGGGAAAGCTTGCGGGAGTTGGAGGCGGTGGTCATGGGAGCAACCTTTATAAAACGGAACGTTTCGTTTATATAGAAACGAAACGTTCCGTTCAAGTACCTTTCGTGCTAGAAGGGTAAAAAAGGAAAATCCTATGTCCGACGTCGCCGAAACCACCCCTGCCCGCCGCTCGATCGGCGCGACCCGCAATCCCGAGAGCGAGGCGGCGATCCTCGCTGCGGCCGA
The DNA here is from genome assembly GCF_049199905.1 of Shinella sp. M27. NCBI lineage: Bacteria > Pseudomonadati > Pseudomonadota > Alphaproteobacteria > Hyphomicrobiales > Rhizobiaceae > Shinella > Shinella sp. M27. The sequence continues at coordinate 68,193 of NZ_JBLZPK010000046.1, read as the reverse complement.
AGCGGTGCTCCTGGAAAACGGGTTGAACGGTTTCTCGATCGAGGCGGTGGCCAAGCGCGCGCGGGCCGGCAAGCCGACGATCTACCGCTGGTGGCCCTCACAGGCGGCGCTGCTGCTCGATGTCTATCATTGCCGCAAGCGCACCAGCTTCATCTTCCCCGACACGGGCAACATCCGCGAGGACCTGCGCGCCTATCTGACGGGCATCCTGGCGACCTGGCGGGAGGGCACGGGCGGCGAAGTGTTTCGCTGCGTGGTGGCGAAGGCGCAGGGCGATCGCGACGCGCTGGCAGCCCTTTCGGCCTATATGGCCGACCGCCGCAGCCAAAGCGGTAGGATCATCGAGAAGGCGCAGGCGCGCGGCGAGGTGCGCGCCGATGTGAACCCCACGCTGACCACGGAACTCATCTCCAGCTTTGCCTGGGGCCGATTGCTCACGGAACGGCTCGACGTGACCGACGCGGAGATCGATGCCGTTGTCGATACGGTGCTATCCGGCATCGCCACGCGGCCAGCAGCATAAATCCTTAGCCGGCTGTGCGTAGAAGGCGCAGCTTGCCGTCGGCATCCACCTCGGACGTGACGCCCTCATAGCTCTTCAAAAGCGGATGGTTGGTCTCGATCGGATGGTGATGCGTCGCCGTCATCACGGCCACATGGGCACCGGCGCCTTCACCGGCCAGAATGCCGGCCGGCACGTCTTCGAAGACGAGGCAATCGGCCGGATCGAAGCCGAGGCGTTTGGCGCCGAGGATATAACCATCCGGCGCCGGCTTGCCCTTCGTCACATCATCCGCCGTCACGATGACCGTCGGCAATGGAATGCCGGTCGCGGCGAGGCGGCGATGGGCTAGCGCCACCGGTGCTGATGTCACGATGCCCCAGCGGCCCATCGGAAGCGCCGAGAGGAATTCGATTGCGCCCGGAATCGGAACGATGCCCTCGACATCCTCCATCTCCGCCCGCTCGACCTCTTTCGCCTCGGCGAGCGGATCGACGCCGGGCAGGCCAAGCCGCGTGATCGTATCGATGCCGCGCACGCCATGCATGGTCGGCAGGAAGGCCGCGACGTCGAGCCCGTGCTTGCGCGCCCAGTTGCTCCAGACGCGTTCGGTCGCCGGAATGGAATTGATGATCGTGCCGTCCATGTCGAACAGGAAGGCGGAAAAGCTGCGGTCGAAAACGGGACGGGCTGAAAGGGACAAGACGAAAACCTGCTGGCCGGGAGGGGAGGCGCTAAGCGCGGCGGGAGGTTTGGATTACCCGCTCCCGCCCGGGCAGGCAACCGGCTTCACGCCTTCGTGTCCCGCGGAACACTCTTGACGTTGATGCCGCGCGCCAGACACCCCATCTTTCTGTTGCTCCCGGCAGAATGCGCCGACAAACGATTCCCCTTCGCGGAAAAATGCTCTAGCTCTCGAACCATGCCGCACAAGGTTTCCCTCTCCCGCCTCAAGCTCACGGATTTCCGCAACTATGCGGGCCTGTCGCTGTCGCTCGATGGCCGGCATGTCGTGCTGACCGGGCAGAACGGCGCGGGCAAGACGAACCTCATGGAAGCCGTCTCATTCCTCTCGCCCGGCCGGGGCCTTCGCCGTGCCGCCTATGCGGATGTGCCGCGCGCCGGCAGCGATGGCGGTTTCTCCGTTTTCGCCACGCTCGACGGCATGATGGGCGAGGTCGATATCGGCACCGGCACGGAAGGCGGTGATGAGGGCACGGCGCGAAAGCTGCGCCTCAACGGCACCGCGGTGCGAACCGTCGACGAACTGCTCGATCACCTGCGCGTCGTCTGGCTGACGCCCTCCATGGACGGTCTCTTCACCGGCCCCTCGGCCGACCGCCGCCGCTTTCTCGACCGGCTGGTGCTGTCGCTCGATCCCGAACACGGCCGGCGTGCGGCGGATTTCGAAAAGGCGATGCGCGGCCGCAACCGGCTGTTGTCCGACCATCGGCCCGATCCCGCCTGGCTGACGGCGCTGGAAAAGCAGATGGCCGAACTCGGCATTGCCATGGCGCATGCCCGCCACGAGCTCGTCAGCCTGCTCTCCGGCCTGGTGGAAGCCGCGCGCGACGACGGGCCGTTCCCCTCCGCCACGCTGCGGCTCTCCGGCTTTCTCGACGCCGAATGGCAGCGCCCGGCCTACGAGATCGAGGAGATCTATCTCGACATGCTGCAAAGCGGGCGCTACCGCGACGCGAGCGCCGGCCGCACGCTGGACGGGCCGCACCGCGCCGACCTGCTGATCCGCCATCGCGAGAAGGACATGGAGGCCGAGCGCTGCTCGACGGGCGAGCAGAAGGCGCTGTTGATCGGCCTCATCCTCGCCCATGCCGGGCTTGTCGCCGGCATGACCGGCCATGCGCCGGTGCTGCTGCTCGACGAAATCGCCGCCCATCTGGACGAGGGCCGGCGCGCTGCGCTGTTCGACCGGGTCGACGCGCTCGGCGGCCAGTCCTTCATGACCGGCACGGATCGGTCGATGTTCGATGCGCTCGGCGACCGGGCGCAGTTCCTCACCGTCTCGAACGGAGGCATTCTGGCATGACGGATCCTCTTAGCCCCGAAGAAATCGACCGCTACCGCCGCCATATCGTGCTGGCCGAGATCGGCGGCTCCGGCCAGCAGAAGCTGAAGGCGGCGAATGTGCTTGTTGTCGGCGCGGGCGGTCTCGGCGCGCCTGTCATACATTATCTCGCCGCCGCCGGCATCGGCCATATCGGTGTGCTCGACGACGACACCGTCTCGCTCTCCAACCTCCAGCGCCAGGTGATCCACGACACGGCGGGCCTGGGCACGCCGAAGATCGAGAGTGCCGAGGCTGCCGTCGCCCGCCTCAACCCACATGTGCGGTTTTCCGGTGTCGCCGAACGGCTGACCACGGAGAATGCAGCCCGTTTGTTAGCCGGCTATGATCTTCTGGTCGATGGCTCCGACAATTTCGAAACGCGCTATGCGTCGGCCGATGCGGCCGAGGAAGCGCGCATTCCGCTGGTGACCGGCGCCGTCGGCCGTTTCGACGGCTCGCTGACCGTGTTGAAACCCTATGAGGCTGCTGCGGATGGCCAGCTCAACCCCGGCTACCGCGATCTCTTCCCATCCGCTCCGCCGCCGGGCGTCGTGCCGGCCTGCGCGGAGGCCGGTATCGTCGGGGCGCTGACCGGGGTCGTCGGCACGCTGATGGCGATGGAAGTCATCAAGCTCGTCACGGGCGCTGGTGAGCCGCTGGTCGGTCGGCTGCTGCTCTATGACGGGCTGGCCGCCCGTTTCGAGACCCTGAAATATGCAAGGCGCCGGACGGTGAAGACATGACGGCCGTTATCCGTATCGGTCCGGATTTCGCGCGATGGGATGAGTTGCTTTCGCTCATCCTCGACGCTTTCGCCTATATGGACGGCGTCATCGACCCGCCATCCTCCGCACATCGGCTGACGCCGGCCTCGCTCGTGGCGAAGGCTGAAGCGGAAATCGCCTACGCGGCCATGGAGGGGCAAATGCTGCTCGGCTGCATCTTCTGCCGGCCGGAGCCCGAGTCGCTCTATATCGGCAAGCTCGCGGTCGGGACGCGCTTTCAGGGCCGAGGCGCTGGGCAACTGTTGCTGGAGAGGGCCGAGAAGTTGGCACGCGACCTGGGCTTGCCGGCGCTGCGGCTGGAAACGCGCATCGAACTGACAGGCAATCATGCCGCCTTCGCGCGCTGGGGGTTTGTCAGGACGGGCGAATACGCCCATCCCGGTTTCGACCGCATCACGGCAATCGAGATGCGCAAGACGCTGACCTAGACCATTTCCGGTTACCAAAAATGTTCTAGATTCTTGTGTTTGTTGCATTGTCCGACGCCGAAGCGAAGGCGCTTCGGCTGGAAATGCTTTAGATCCGGCTCGGCAGCACGCGGTCCGGCGGGCGGTGGCCGTCGAAGAACGTCCTGATATTGATGACGACCTTCTCGCCCATATCGACGCGGCCTTCGATCGTGGCCGAGCTCATATGCGGCAAAAGCACGACCTTGCCCTCGGCGGCGAGCTTCAGGAGCTTCGGGCTGACTGCGGGCTCGTTTTCGAAGACGTCGAGGCCGGCGCCGGCGATCTTGCCCTCACGCAGGCACTTGATCAGCGCCGTCTCGTCGATGATGCCGCCGCGCGCCGTGTTGACGATATAGCTCGTCGGCTGCATCAGCTCGAGCCTACGGGCCGAGAGCAGGTGGAAGGTGGCGGGCGTCGAGGGGCAATTGACCGAGACGATATCGACACGCGCCAGCATCTGGTCGAGGCTGTCCCAATAGGTCGCTTCCAGCGCGTCTTCGGTGTCCGGGCGCACGCGATGGCGGTTGTGATAGTGGATGGAGAGGCCGAAGGCCTTGGCGCGCTTGGCGACGGCGGTGCCGATGCGGCCCATGCCGATGATGCCGAGGCGCTTGCCCCAGATGCGGCGGCCGAGCATCCAGGTCGGCGACCAGCCGGCCCATTCGCCCTTGCGGTCGGTCAGGATATGGGCGCCTTCTGCGAGGCGCCGGGGGGCGGCGAGGATCAGCGCCATCGTCATGTCGGCGGTGTCTTCGGTCAAGACGTTCGGCGTGTTGGTGACGGTGATGCCGCGCTTTGCCGCCGCCTCCACATCGACATTGTCGACGCCGTTGGAAAAACACGCGATCAATTTCAGCTGCGGCCCGGCCTGCTCGATCAGCGCGGCATCGATCCGGTCGCCGAGCGTCGGCACCAGAACATCGGCGCTCTTCACGGCGGCGACGAGCTCCGGCTGGCTGCGCGGCGTGTCGTCGATGTTGAGTTCTGCGTCGAACAGTTCGCGCATCCGGGTCTCCACCACCTCGGGCAGGCGGCGGGTGATATAGACCTTCGGTTTTTTCTTCTGCGTCATGGGATGTTCCGGCGTCCTGTTGACGGGTCCTTAACCAAGTTGGGCAAGGATTGCTTCATCAGGGGCATTTTCTACCAGACCCGGTCGCGAAGACAATCCGCCCGTCATGCGGTCCCCGCGATTTGCTACCGCTGACCGGCATGGCAGCCCGATGCCCCCTCAAAAATGTGTGCGGATCGTCCATGCGTAACCTTGTCGTACGTCTCAGCCTTATCGCCCTTGCGGGCATTATTCTCTCCGTCGCAGGCCTTGAGGCCGCCCATGCCCAGGCAGCCAAGGGACCGAGCGGCCTGCCGCTGCCGCGCTTCGTCAGCCTGAAAGCCAAGAGCGTCAACCTGCGTGTCGGCCCGAGCGTCGATTATGCGGTGTCCTGGCGTTTTCTGAAATCCGGCGTGCCGGTCGAAATCATCCAGGAATACGATAACTGGCGCCGCATCCGCGATGCCGACGGCACGGAAGGCTGGGTGAACCAGGCGCTGCTGTCAGGCGAGCGCACGGCCATCACCGCGCCGTGGATGCGCGGCAAGGGCGAGAATATCTTCGTCAACATGCGCCGCGAGGGCATGTCGAACGCGACGCTGGTGGCCAAGATCCAGCCCGGCGTCGTCGTTAAGGTCGGCGAATGCAACGGCGACTGGTGCCGTGCCGAAGTGGACGGCACGGCCGGCTGGGTCTCGCAGAACGAGATCTGGGGCGCCTATCCCGGCGAAGCCTTCAAATAAGGCCGCGCGCCTTCGCCTCCGCCGCCAGCGATTGCAGCGGGCGGGGGCCGACCTGCTGGATGACGAGGCCGGCGGCAAGGCTGCCGAGACGGCCGCAATCGGCAAAGGAACGGCCGGCGGTGTAACCGTAGAGGAAGCCGGCGGCATAGAGATCGCCGGCACCTGTCGTATCGACGACCGAGGGAATGCTGATCGCCTCCACCTTGGTGCGCTCACCCTTCGACAGGATGACCGATCCCTCCTCGCTCATCGTCACTGCCGCAAGCCGGCAATCCTGCGAAATCTTCCTGAGCGCCTCCTCGAAATCCTCAGTCTCGTAGAGCGCCAGCGCTTCCGCCTTGTTGGCGAAGACGATGTCGACGGTGCCGGAGCGCATCAGGTCGAGGAACTCGCCGCGGTAGCGGTGCACGCAGAAACTGTCCGACAGCGTCATCGACATTTCACGGCCATGGGCATGCGCGATGCGCGCGCATGCGCGGATCGCATCCTTGGCGCGCGGCGGATCCCAGAGATAGCCTTCAAAATAGGTGACCTTGGCGTCGGCGACGACCTGCTCTTCCACGTCCTCGGGGCCGAGCTCGACGCAGGCGCCGAGATAGGTGTTCATCGAGCGCTCGCCGTCCGGCGTCACGAAGATCATCGAGCGTGCCGTCGGCGGCGTGCCGTTGAGCGGCTTCGTCTCGAAATGCACGCCCTGGGCCCTGATATCATGGATGAAGATGTCGCCGAGCTGGTCATTGGCGACCTTGCCGAAATAGGCAGCCTTGCCGCCGAAGCTCGCGACGCCCGAGGCGGTGTTGCCGGCGCTGCCGCCGGAGGCTTCGAGTGCGGGGCCCATGCGCGAATAGAGGAGTTCGGCGCGCTCGGCGTCGATGAGGTTCATCGCGCCCTTGATGATGCCGTTGTCCGTGATGAAGTTTTCGTCGCAGCGCGCGATGATGTCGACGATGGCATTGCCGACCGTCAGCACGTCGAATTTGGTCATGCGGAAGTCCCGTCTCGATTGGGTAAGAGCCGGTATTCGGTCTTAACGGATTTTCCGGCAGTTGGAAGAAAAAAAGCCGCCGCGCCATTTCCGGCGGGCGGCTTCATACGGGACGAGGCCCGATCAGTCCTTGGCGCGTTCCACGTAGGAACCGTCTTCCGTCGCGATGACGACGCGTGTGCCGGCCGAAATGTGCGGCGGTACCAGCGTGCGAACGCCGTTGGACAGGATTGCCGGCTTGTAGGACGACGAAGCCGTCTGGCCCTTCACGACCGGTTCCGTCTCGGCGATCTCGAGCGTGACGTGACGCGGCAGGTCGATGGCGATGGCAACGCCTTCATGCACCGACAGGATGACCGTCATGCCTTCCTGGAGATAGGCCTTGAGGTCGCCGATGTCTTCGTGGGACATGGTCAGCTGGTCGTAGCTCTCCGGGTTCATGAAGTGGTAGCCTTCACCATCCTCGTAGAGGAAGTTGTGCTCGCGGTCTTCCACGAAGGCGCGCTCGACCTGTTCGGTCGTGCGGTAGCGTTCGGAGACCTTCACGCCGTCGGAGATGCGGCGCATGTCGACCTGCGTGACCGGCGTGCCCTTGCCGGGGTGGAAGTTCTGCGCCGTCAGCACGACATAGAGCTTGCCTTCGACCTCGAGGACATTGCCCTTGCGGACGGAAGAGGCGATGATCTTTACCATAAGTCTTCCTTGTAAGTGGATGGTTCGCGTCGTAGAGGACCGCTTAAGGACGTTTCCGCGAACGCTGAAAGTGCGTATTCGGGGCCGCAACTATCCTATATCAAGGCAAAAGGCCAGTCTTGCCGCCGGTATGGCCGAAGAAACCTGTCACATGAGCGTAACAAGCCAAAAACCTTCGCCCTGGTGGACACCAGACGTCCATGCCGACCGCCGGCCGTTCCTCATCGCCCGCAATCGCATCCAGGCGGCGTTGCGCGGCTGGTTTGCCGCGCGCGATTTCATCGAGGTCGATACGGCGACGCTGCAGGTTTCTCCCGGCAACGAGGCGCATCTGCACGCCTTCGAGACGGTGGCCATCGGCCATTCGGGCGTGGAAACGCCGCTTTACCTGCACACTTCGCCGGAATTCGCCTGCAAGAAGCTGCTGGCGGCGGGCGAACGGCGCATCGCCTGTTTTGCCCATGTCTATCGCAACCGCGAGCGCGGCCCGCTGCACCATCCGGAATTCACCATGCTGGAATGGTATCGCGCGGGCGAGACCTATGACGTGCTTATGGAGGATTGCGGGTCCATGCTGGCGCTTGCCGCGGAGATCGCGGGCGCCTCCATGCTCACCTATCGCGGCGCCACCTGCGATCCGCAGCTTGCACCCGAACGGCTGACAGTGGCGGACGCGTTTCGGCGCCATGCCGGGATCGATCTGCTGGCCACGATCAATCCGGATGGTTCGACGGACCGCGAACGACTTGCCTCGGCCATGCGAATGGGCGGATTGCGGGTTGCCGGTGACGACACCTGGGCCGATCTGTTCAGCCGCGTGCTGGTGGAGAAGGTCGAGCCCGAACTCGGTTTCGGCCGCGCCACCATTCTCTGCGAATACCCGACCGCCGAGGCAGCCCTCGCCCGTCCCGCGCCGCACGACCGGCGTGTGGCCGAGCGTTTCGAGCTCTATGCCTGCGGCGTGGAACTCGCCAATGCTTTCGGCGAACTCACGGACGCCGCCGAACAGCGCCGCCGCTTCGAGCTGGAAATGGCGGAGAAGGCCCGCGTCTATGGCGAGACCTATCCGCTCGACGAGGATTTTCTGGCGGCCCTTGCGGTGATGCCCGAGGCAAGCGGCATCGCGCTTGGCTTCGACCGACTGGTCATGCTGGCGACCGGCGCGTCGCGCATCGACCAGGTGATCTGGGCACCCGTCGCGGAGACCGCGCCGTGACGGCGGCCCGCAGCCTCTCCACCGTGGACGATCTTGTCGCCGCCGGTCTCGTGCGGGAAGAGAAACGCATGCAGACTGCCGCCGTCGCCGAACGCTATGCGGTTGCCGTCACGCTGCCGCTCGTCGCGCTCATCGATGCCGACGATCCGCTCGACCCCATCGCCCGCCAGTTCGTGCCCGATGCCGCCGAACTGGTGACGCTGCCGGAGGAACGGGCCGACCCGATCGGTGATCTCGCGCACAGCCCCGTCGAGGGCATCGTGCACCGCTATCCCGACCGCGTGCTGCTGAAGGCCGTGCATGTCTGCCCGGTCTATTGCCGCTTCTGCTTCCGCCGCGAGATGGTCGGGCCGGAAGGCCTTGGCACGCTGACGCCGGCAGCACTCGATGCCGCCATCGCCTATATTGCCGGCCGGCCGGAAATCTGGGAAGTCATTCTGACAGGCGGCGACCCGCTCGTGCTGTCACCGCGCCGGCTGCGCGACATGATGGAGCGGCTTGCCGCGATCAAGCATGTGAAGATCGTGCGCTTTCACACCCGCGTGGCGGTCGTCGATCCCGTCCGCATCGATGCCGCACTGATCGATGCACTAAAAGCCTCGGGCAAGACCACCTATGTGGCGCTGCACGCCAACCATCCGCGCGAATTCACCGCAGACGCCCGTGCCGCTATTGCCCGCATCGTCGACGCCGGCATGGTGATGATCAGCCAGACGGTGCTCTTGAAGGGCGTCAACGACGATGCGGATGTGCTGGCCGCGCTGATGCGCAGCTTCGTCGAGAACCGGGTAAAGCCCTATTACCTGCATCACCCGGACCTCGCGCCCGGCACGTCGCATTTCCGCCTGACGCTTGCCGAAGGCCGGGCGCTTACCGAGCGCCTGCGCGGCCGCGTCTCCGGCCTCTGCCAGCCCGCTTATATCCTCGATATTCCCGGCGGCCACGGCAAGGTGCGGGCGGATTCCATGGCGGTGGAAGAGGCGGACGACGGCTGTTTCCGCCTGCGCGATTTTCGCGGGGAAACGCATCTGTATCCGCCGGAAGAGGGTTAGGCCCTAAAGGCCTTTCTCAAAACTCTTCCCAGTCCCCGTCATTGCCCGTTTCCTGCCGCACGCCCAATGCGCCGGCAAGCTTTTCGCTGAGCGCAAGGGCGGGCGAACTGACCGGGCGGGTTTTTGCGGTGGCCGCCTTGACGTTCCACTGGCCGGGCGATTTGCGGGCGACGGCCGGTTCCGGCGCGGCCATGACCGGCGAGGCCGGGGTAGAGGGCACGATGTGGAGATGCGGCGCCTGCATGGAGCGGCCGGCCGCCGCGCTGCCGCCGACATTGAAGCGGCCGATCAGCGCGTTCAGCGCCTGCACTTCTGAGGCGAGGCCGTGGCTTGCCGCCGTCGTCTCCTCGACCATGGCGGCGTTCTTCTGCGTGCCCTGGTCCATGGCGTTGACGGCGGTGTTGATCTCCTGAAGGCCGGTCGACTGTTCGCGCGCGGCCTCGACGATCGCTACGACGTGGCTGTTGATCTCCTGCACCTCGGTAACGATGGTCTGCAAGGCGCGGCCGGTATCGCCGACCAGCGACACGCCGGTGCGCACCTGCTCGCCGGACGTGTTGATCAGCGCCTTGATTTCCTTGGCAGCTTTGGCAGACCGCTGGGCAAGTTCGCGCACTTCCTGCGCAACGACGGCAAAACCCTTGCCCGCTTCCCCGGCACGCGCTGCTTCTACGCCGGCATTCAGCGCCAGCAGGTTCGTCTGGAAGGCGATCTCATCGATGACGCCGATGATGCTGGTGATCTCGCTGGAGGATTTTTCGATCTCCTGCATGGCGGCGACGGCGCGGCGCACGATCTCGCCGGATTTTTCAGCGCCCGTGCGGGTGCGGCCGACCAGTGCGCCGGCCTCTTCCGCCCGCTTGGTCGAATCCTTGACGGTCGTGGTGATCTCTTCAAGGGCTGCGGCGGTTTCCTCGACGGAGGCGGCCTGCTGCTCGGTGCGGCGCGACAGATCGTCGGCAGCGGCGCGGATCTGGCTGGCGCCGGCATCGATGGCGCGGGCGTTTTCGCCGACTTCGCGCAGCGCGTCGCTGAGGCGCGAGACCGAGGCGTTGAAATCCTCGCGCAGCCGGTCGAGGTCGCCGTCGAAGGGCTTTTCGATCCGGCAGGTCATGTCGCCGGATGCGAGCTTTCCGAGCGCATCGGCAAGGCTGGCAACGGCTTCCTGCACGCGGCCGCTGTCGCGGGTGCGTTCGGCGTCGCGGGCCTGGCGCTCGCCATCGGCGCGGCGGCGGTCGTCCTCGCTCTGGCGCTCCAGGCGCTGGCGATCGGCGGCATTGTCGCGGAAGATCGCGACGGTGCCAGCCATTTCGCCGATCTCGTCGGTACGGTCGGCATGGGGAATGGTGACGGTCGTGTCGCCTTCGGCGAGCCGCTTCATCGCGGCACCCAGGCCGGTGAGCGGTTTCACGACGCGGCGGTTGACGAGGAGGATGGCGGCAAGCGCGAGGCCCATGGCGGCGGCAAGCGACGCCCAGGTCAGCGCGAAGGCGGAGCCCTCCTCGGCGCGGGCCGACAGGATCGTCTCGTCCGTCACCTTCTGGGTGCGCGCGACGAGATCGTTCAGCGAGGCGGTGATCGCATCGGCGCTCGCCTGCATCGGGCCCTTATAGACTTCCAGCGCCGGCCCCTTGGCGGCAATGGCGGAGAACTGGATGAGCTTGGCGGATTCGTCGAGATAGGTCTTCAGCGTCGCCTTGATGCCATCGACCTCCGCCGTCGTCGCCGCGTCGCCCGTATTGGCCGCGCCGTAGCTGTCGACCATTCCGGCAAAGGCATCGGCGCGCTCCTTGATGCGCGCCTCGATACGGCCGATCTCGTCCGGATCCATCGAGAGCAGATGTTCGGAATAGGTGGCGTTCAGCTCGGAAAAGGCATGGCTCAGCTGCAGGATGCTGCTCATCTGCGGCATGCGGTCCGTGCCGATGCGCTCGATATGGCCGGTCATCGCCGAGAGCGAGCGGAAGGCGACGGCACCCTGCAGGCCGCCCAGCACCACCATGAGCAGGAAGAGGGCGGGTAGCAACCTGCTGATCCGGACATTACGCATGACGGTTCCCTGAATTTTATGGCGGCGGCGAGCCGCGTAAGAGTGCGCGAAAGTCTAGGGATCGTCGTTTAACGCCGGCTTAATGGGAGGTTGCGAAGGCCTGCCTTGCCGGGCGCTTTTCCACACCCTACATGCGGGGGCGAACAGGAGTTTGCGATGATCCTCGACGCTGCCCGTCTTTCGCTGGCCAATCTCTTCGCTCCGGAGACGCGCGGCGTCTTCTGGAAGGTTTTAGGCCTCACGCTGCTTGCCCTTGTGGTCATCTGGTTCGGGCTGCGCGAAACCTTCATCGCCTTTGCCTGGCCGTGGCTGCAAGGCGCTTTCATGCCCGACCTGCCGGATTGGGCTGGCTGGCTCACCCTCGTCTTCGGCGTTGTCGCAAGCATTGGGCTGGCGCTCGGCCTTGCCCTGCTGCTCGCGCCCGTCACGGCCATCATCGCCGGCTTCTTCCTCGATGATGTCGCCGAGGTTATCGAGAAACGCGATTATCCCGCGGAAACGCCGGGCGTGGCGCTGCCGATGGGGCAGGCGATAGCGGGCTCGATCAAGTTCCTCGGCATCGTGCTTCTCGGCAACCTGATCGCGCTGTTCCTGCTGTTCATTCCCGGCGTCAATCTGGTCGCCTTCTTCGTGGTCAACGGCTATCTGCTCGGCCGGGAATTCTTCGAGTTCGCCGCGATGCGCTACCGCACGCCGGCGGAGGCACGGCTGTTCAGGTCGAAACACGCGTCCACGGTGCTGCTTGCCGGCCTGTTGATCGCGGCCTTCCTGGCGATCCCCATTGTCAACCTCATGACGCCGCTCTTTGCGGCCGGCCTCATGGTGCATCTCCACAAGGCCTTGAGCCGCAAGGACCGGGATTTCTCACTGCGGCAGAACTGATGCGTCATAGAGGATCGCGAAGTCGGCGCTCGGCGGGATCGGCTTGATCACGTCGATCATCACGCCGTTCGGATCGGCGGTGATGAAATGGCGCTGGCCGAAATCCTCGTCCCTGATAGTGCGCAGGATCGGCAGTCCGGCGGCGCGCACAGCGTCATAGACGGCATCGACATCCTCGACCTCGAAATTCAGGAGCAGGCCCGAGACCTTGCCGCGCCCCACGGCGGGGATCGTCTCATGGCTGCCGTCGAGCACCGCAAGCGTCACCTTCTCATCCTCCTTCGATTGGAGGTGGGTGTACCAATCGCTGGTGAAGAGTGCCTCGAACCGGAAATGCGCCGTGTAGAATTCTGCAGTCCCCGTCACGTCGTCGGTCATGATCACGGGATAGTAGCTGGTCGTTTTCATCGCTTTGCCTTTCGCGAAAATAAACATACAGTCTGCATGTTTCTATCAATTAACATACATGCAGTTTGTATGTAAAGAGGCGAGATGGCACGCAGCAATAGAGAACGCACGGAAGCGACGCGGCTGGCTCTGATCGAGGCAGCGCGGCGGCTGTTCGTGGAAAAGGGCTATGCCGAAACGGCGACGCCCGACATCGTGGCGGAGGCCGGCGTGACGCGCGGCGCGCTCTATCATCATTTCGAGGACAAGCGGGCGCTGTTTCGCGCCACGCTTGAGCGCGAGGCGCAAGCCGTCGCCGCGCAGATCGAGACGGCTTCTATGCCTTCCGGCACGCCGCGTGATGCGCTGCTGTCAGGCGCTTGCGCCTATTTCAACGCGATGGCCGAACCCGGCCGCACGCGGCTTCTGCTGCTGGAAGCGCCCGCCGTCATTGGCCTCGAAGATGCCTTCGCCATCGACCGGGACAATGCCGAGGGTACGCTGAAAACCGGCCTCCGCGACCTGCTCGGGCCGCATGCGGGTGCGGAAAAACTCCAGGCGCTGACGGACCTGCTCTCCGCCGCCTTCGACCGTGCTGCCATCGCCATCGAGGCGGGAGTGGACCGCAAGGCCTATGAGGCGGCGATTGCCAACCTCATCGATGGTCTCAGGGCGTAGGGCCGAACAGCTGTGCCGGCAGCTCCACCAGGGGCGCCGGCACGTCGCAGGTCTTTTCCGGCGATCGACATAGATCGGCGATGACGCAATGCTCGCATTCGGGCCGGCGCGCCTTGCAGCAGTAGCGCCCGTGCAGGATCAGCCAGTGATGGGCGTGGTAGAGATATTCGTCGGGGATGAGGCGCATCAGCTTCTCTTCCACCTCGTCGGGTGTCTTGCCGGGGGCAAGGCGCAGCCGGTTGGCGATGCGGAAGATATGCGTGTCCACCGCCATCGTCGCCTGGCCGAAGGCCATGGAGAGCACGACATTCGCCGTCTTGCGCCCGACGCCGGGCAGCATGATGAGTTCTTCGCGGGTGCGCGGCACCTCGCTGTTGAACCGGTCGACCAGCATCTGGCTGAGCGCGATGACGTTCTTCGCCTTGTTGCGGTAGAGGCCGATCGTCTTGATGTAGTCGCGCACTTTGTCTTCGCCGAGCGCGAGCATCTTTTCCGGCGTGTCGGCGACGGCAAAGAGCGCGCGCGTCGCCTTGTTGACGCCGGCATCGGTCGCCTGCGCGGAAAGGGCGACGGCGACGACGAGCGTGAACGGATTCACATGTTCGAGCTCGCCCTTCGGCTCCGGCCGCTGGATGGAGAAGCGGCGAAAGATTTCTTTGAGTTCGTCCTGCGAATAGAGGCTTTTCGGCCGGGCCGGCGCCTTGCGGCGGGGGGCCGCCGTCTTTTTGATCTTTCCGTTTTCCATGGTGCTTCTATAATCCTCGCTCATGACGCAAGGCAACGCTGACATCACGATGAACGAGCTGCCGGTCTTCTCGGCCGAGCTGCATCCCTACCGGTCGCTCGGGCGCACCGGCTACCGTATCTTCTTCCTCATCGCCGGCGCGCTGACCTTTGCCCATATGGCGGTGTTCCTGATCTCGGGTGCATGGCCGGTTGTGCTGTTCTTCGGGCTCGATTTCCTGATCCTCTTCGGCGCCTTCTGGCTGAACAACCGGGCGGCCAAAGCGCGCGAGGTGGTCTCGCTGTCGCGCACCAACATCTCCATCCGCAAGATCAGCCCGTCCGGCCGCGAGACGGAGCATGTCTTCAACCCGTTCTGGGCGCGCTTCCAGGTGTCGCGCAAGGCCAAGATCGGCATCACCGCCATGCATGTGCGCGGTAACGGCCGCGAGACCGATGTCGGCACCTTCCTGCCGCTCGACGATCGCGAGCGCTTCGCCACGGCCTTTTCCGGCGCCTTGGCCCGTGTCAAACGCGGTTACTGAACGGGTCGGCAGGAATCGGGTGGCGAGCCCACGCGCGCCATGCTTTTCTGGCGGCACAGGAGAAAAGCGATGAACATTGCCGCGACTTTGCAAACCGATATCACGCCTGAGGGCGACGATTACACGACCGTCCGCCAGGTCATCGAGATGATAACGGACGACTATCGCGACCAGCCCGGTCTGGAGGATATTGCCGGAAAACTCGGCCAGTCGCCGACACAGCTGCAGAAAACCTTCACCCGCTGGGCCGGCCTCTCGCCGAAAGCCTTTCTGCAGGCCGTGACGCTCGATCACGCCAAGCGCCTGCTGCGCCAGGAAGAGTTGCCGCTGCTCGAAACCAGCTTTGAGGTCGGCCTTTCCGGCCCGAGCCGCCTGCACGATCTCTTCGTCACGCACGAGGCCATGTCGCCGGGTGAATGGAAGGCGCGTGGGGCGGGCCTGACGATCCGCTACGGTTTTCACCCGTCGCCCTTCGGCCGCGCCCTCGTCATGATCACCGATCGCGGCCTTGCCGGCCTTGCCTTCGCCGATGAGCCCGGCGGCGAGGATGCCTTCGAGGACATGTCCTCGCGCTGGCCGAACGCCAAATATGTGGAGGACAGCGAGGCGACCGCCGCCTATGCCGAGCGCATCTTCGACCCGACCCGCTGGGACCCCAAGGCGCCGCTGCGCATCGTGCTGATCGGCTCGGATTTCCAGGTCCGCGTCTGGGAGGCGCTGTTGCGCATCCCCATGGGCTGCGCCGTCACCTATTCCTCGATTGCCGAAACACTCGGCCAGCCCACCGCCTCGCGCGCCGTCGGTGCCGCCGTCGGCCGTAACCCCATCTCCTTCGTCGTGCCCTGCCACCGCGCGCTCGGCAAGAGCGGCGCGCTGACCGGCTACCATTGGGGCCTGACGCGCAAGCGGGCGATGCTCGGCTGGGAATCGGGCAAGGCCTGAAACGAAAAAGGCCGGCAGAGATGCCGGCCTTTTGCTTGTTCTGCCGAGAAAGCTCAGTGCGCGCCAGACATGTCGCCGAGAACGTCCTTGGTCTTTACGGTCGAATCAGCGTTCAGCGTGTAAACCATGGGAACGCCGGTCGCGAGGTTGAGCTTCAGGATCTCGTCCTTGGTCAGCTTGTCGAGTACCATGACCAGCGAGCGCAGCGAGTTGCCGTGCGCGGCGACCAGAACCTTTTCGCCGCGCAGCACGCGGGGCAGGATTTCCGTGAGGTAATAGGGCCAGACGCGGGCGCCGGTGTCGCGCAGGCTCTCGCCGCCCGGCGGCGGGATGTCGTAGGAACGGCGCCAGATATGGACCTGTTCCTCGCCCCACTTGGCACGGGCGTCGTCCTTGTTGAGGCCGGAGAGATCGCCATAGTCGCGCTCGTTGAGCGCCTGGTCGCGGATCGTTTCCAGACCCTGCTGGCCGATCTCGTCAAGGATGATCTTCAGCGTTTTCTGGGCGCGGGAGAGGTCCGAGGTGAAGGCGATATCGAACTTGATGCCCGTTTCGGCGATCGCCTTGCCGCCGGTCTTGGCTTCCTCGACGCCGAGTTCGGTCAGGTCGGGATCGCGCCAGCCGGTGAAGAGGTTTTTCAGGTTCCATTCGCTCTGGCCGTGGCGAACGAGGACGAGGGTTCCGCTCATAGGGTTTTTCTCCGGTTAGCATCGTTCCGAAAAGTGGGTACCGGTTTTCGGATTAAACGATGCGCTGTGAACAAAAATTTCAGTTGAGCCCGAGCACGTCGAGCATGGAATAGAGGCCGGGTTTTTTGTCGCGCGCCCAGAGCGCTGCCTGCACCGCGCCGCGCGCAAAAATCGAGCGGTCGGTCGCGCTGTGCGACAGCGTCACCAGCTCGCCTTCGCCGGCGATCACGACGGAATGTTCGCCGATGACCGAACCGCCGCGCAGCGTGGCGAAGCCGATCGTGCCCGCGGGACGCGCGCCGGTATGGCCGTCACGCACCCGCACGGAATTGTCGGCCAGCGAAATGCCGCGCCCTTTGGCGGCGGCCTGGCCGAGCAGGAGCGCCGTGCCAGAGGGCGCGTCCACCTTGTGCCTGTGGTGCATTTCCAGCACCTCGATATCCCAGTCGGCGGGGCCGAGCGCGCGGGCGGCTGTCTCGGTGAGCACGCCGAGCAGGTTCACGCCGAGGCTCATATTGCCTGATTTGACCACGCGGGCATGGCGGGCGGCCGCCTTGATCTTCTCGTCGTCCTCAACCGAGCAACCGGTGGTGCCGATGACATGCACGATGCGGGCCTGTGCGGCCAGCCCCGCGAAATCGACGGTCGCGGCCGGAGCCGTGAAATCGAGCACGCCTTCGGCGGCGACGAAGGCTTCGAGCGGCTTGTCGGTGATGGCAACGCCGATCGGGCCGAGGCCGGCAAGTTCCCCCGCGTCGCGGCCGATGAAGGGCGATCCCTCACGCTCGACGGCGGCGAACACTTCTGCGCCCTCGATGGCATGGATGGTGCGGATCAGCGTCTGGCCCATGCGGCCGGCAGCGCCGACGACGACCAGCTTCATTGCGGTGCCGCTCATGTCTTGTCCCTGTTTACTTGTTGCCGGCCGGAGCCTGCAGGCTGTTGAGGCGAGCGTAAAGGCCGTTTTCCCGGCTCGCAAGCGCCGTGTGCGAGCCCTCCTCGACGACCGCGCCATCCTGCATCACGATGATCTTGTCGGCGCGCACCACGGTCGACAGGCGGTGCGCGATGACGACGACGGTGCGCCCGCTCATCGCCTCGTCCAGCGCCTTCTGCACGGCCTGTTCCGATTCCGTGTCGAGCGCGGAAGTCGCCTCGTCGAGCAGCAGGATCGGCGCATTGCGAACAAGAGCGCGCGCGATCGACAGTCGCTGGCGCTGGCCGCCGGACAGCGTCACGCCGTTTTCACCGACCGGCGTCTCGTAACCGAGCGGCTGGGCGAGGATGAAATCATGCGCATAGGCGTGGCGCGCGGCTTCCTCGATATCGACATCCGTCGCGTCCGGGCGGCCGTAGCGGATATTGTCGCGGATGGTGCCTTCGAACAGATAGGGCTGCTGCGAGACATAGGCGATGGCGTTGCGCAGCGACTGCTTGGTCACATGGGCGATGTCCTGCCCGTCGATCAGGATCTCGCCCTCCGCCGGGTCGTAGAAGCGAGGAATGAGGCTGATGACGGTGGATTTGCCGGCACCCGAGGGGCCGACGAGCGCTGTCGTCTTCCCGCCCTCGGCGGTGAAGTTCAGGCCCTTGAGGATCGTCTCGTTTTCCGAATAGCCGAAACGCACGTCCTTGAAGGTGATGGTGGCATCGGTAACCGCCAGCGCCTTGGCGTCCGCGCGGTCGGCCTGGCGCGGCTTGAGGTCGAGGATTTCATAGATCATGCGGGCATTGACGACCGCGCGCTCCAGCGAGACCTGCAGGCGGGCGAGGCGCTTGGCCGGCTCATAGGCCATCAAAAGTGCGGTGACGAAGGAGAAGAAGGCGCCCGGCAGGATGCCGCCATAGATCGAGCGATAGGCGGCGTAGCCGAGTACGCCCGAAATGGCGAAACCGGCGAAGGCTTCCGTCATCGGCGCGGTACGTTCGGAAAGGCGGGCAATGCGGTTCGAGCGGTTTTCCGCCCGTGCGATGATGCCTTCGACCTTGTCCTTCAGCTGGGCTTCCATGGTGAAAGCCTTGACGATGGTGATGCCCTGCACCGTCTCCTGCATGGCCCCGAGCACGTGGCTGTTCAGCACGACGGATTCGCGCGTGGCGCTACGCAGCCGCTTGGAAACGTAACGCAGGCCGATGAGCAGCGGCGGGGCGACGAAGAACACGATCAGCGTCAGGATCCAGTCCTTCGACAACATCACGCCGATGAGGGCGACGAGGGTCAGGAAATCGCGCGCGACCGACGTCACCGTCATGTTGAGCACGTCGCGGATGCCCGTGACGTTCTGGCTGATCTGGGCGGCGAGATAGGCCGAGCGCGATTCCGAGAAGAAGCCGACGCTGAGCGCCATCAGGTGCGAATAAATGCGGCGCTGGTAGCGCGCCACGATGTTGTTGCCGATCTTCGAGAGGATGACGGCCTGGAAATAGGTCGCGAAGCCGCGCAGCACGAAGGCGACGAAGATCGAGCCGCAGATCAGGATGACGAGGTCGGCGCGCTTGTTGGCGAAGGCCTCGTTGACGACGGATTCCATGATCCAGGCGGTGAAGGCCGTGGTGGCGGCGACGACGGCGAGGCTGAGCACGGCGAGACCGTAGCCCTTGAGGTGGTCACGGCCGTTCTCGGCGATGACGCGCTTCAGCACGGTGGTGACGGTGTCGGAGCTGACGTGGGGGCGCTCGGGACGACTCTTATCGGCCAATAGACTGACTTTCCTGCACGATCTCACGGGCGGCCGGCCAAAACCGACGCTTTGGCCGCTCTATAGGGTGTCGGTCGGCCTTTGGCGAGTCCGAGGCGGCGTCAAGCGCTGCCGAAGACGTCACCTTTTCCAGTGGCGTCCCTCGGTTGCAACACCGAAACGGTCCGGCATGCGCGCAAAGGCGGCAAGGCCGGCAAGCGCTGCGACCGGATGGGTGACGACATAGGTCGGGATGGATTTGAGCAGCGCGCTGTGCGGCGCCTTATCCTCGAAAGCCGCGCGAAACTCCGGTCCGCGCAGCGCCGGCAGGATCTTCTGCGAGATGCCGCCGGCCAGGAACACGCCGCCCTTGGCCATGAAGATCATCGCCATGTCGCCCGCCACGCGGCCGAGATAGGTCGAAAACAGCGAGACGGTCTCGACTGCCGCGCGGTCTTCCTGCGCCAGCGCCTTGGCCGTCACGTCGGAGGGTTTGGCGAGTGTCGCATCCACCCCGTCGGCCGCGCAGATGGCGCGGTAGATATTCATGATGCCTCGCCCGCACAAAAGCTGCTCGGCGGAGATGCGGCCCTCGATCGGTTCCAGGAACGGCCAGATCCGGTAGTCGCGCTCGCTGCGCGGGCCGACATCGACATGGCCGCCTTCACCGGGAACCGGGATCCAGCTGTGGCGGGCATAGACGAGGCCGGCGACGCCGAGCCCGGTGCCGGGGCCGAGCACGGTGCGCGAAGCGGCGTTGCGCTCGATGCCGGGGCCGATCTTTTCCCGGTCGGTTTCGCCAAGCGAGGCGACGGCGAGCGCCTGCGCCTCGAAATCGTTGACGAGCAGCACGTCCTCGAAGCCGAGATTGGCGATCATGTCGCGCGGGCGCACCACCCAGGGGCAATTGGTCAGCGGCACCTCGTCGCCCTGGATCGGGCCGGCGAGCGCCAGGATCGCCGAGCGCGGCTGCACCGAACTCGTGTCGAGGATGCACTTTTGCAGGGCGTCGTCGATATTGGTGAAATCGGCGGTCTGGACGATCGGGAACGGCTTGGGCTCGGCAAAGGCATCCAGCAGCAGCGCGAAGCGCGCATTGGTGCCGCCGATATCGCCGACGAGAATGGGGAAGGGGAGGTTGGTGTCGTTGTCGCCTGGCCTTGCCATCAAGCTATCCCGTTCTTTCGCGTCGTAATTTTGGCTTATCGCTATCCGGGCTCAACAGTGCCGTCAATCGGCAGCGAAGTCGAGCAGGTGTTCGGCGGTGGCGCGGTTCAGCGCCATCGGAATGTCATAGACGATGGCAAGCCGCATCAGCGCCTTGACGTCGACATCGTGCGGCATGGGGGTGAGCGGATCGACGAAGAAGATCAGCACGTCCACCTCGCCGGTCGCGATCAGCGCGCCGATCTGCTGGTCGCCGCCGAGCGGGCCGCTCTTAAGACGCGTGACGTCGAGGCCGGGGCAGGCTTCCAGCACGCGGCCGCCGGTGGTGCCGGTCGCTACGATCTTCGCCTGCGCCAGCACGTTCTCATTGCGCCGCGCGAAATCCGCCATGTCGTCCTTCTTCTCGTCATGCGCGATGAGAGCGATGCATTTGCGGCGGGACATGGCGTTCCTCGTGGGTTCGACGGGGAAATTTAAATCGATTTGATTGCCTTATACAAAGGCGGCGGGACCTTGAAAAGCCCCGCCGCCAGGCAGCCGCTTATTGGAACGGTCGCGGAATGGGGATCGGCACGATGGCCGGCAGCGCCGTATCGTTGGCAATGACCGATTCGATGCTGTTTGCCGGCGTGTCGCCACCGCCGGAAAAGGCGAGCGCGGTGGAGGAGACCCCGCCATTGCCCTGATAGGTCACTTCCTGCTCGGAGGCCGGCGAGGCGCTGGCAAGCACGGTGCTGCAGGCCTTGGGCAGGTTGGCCATCGTGAGATACCAGGGCTTTACGGGCTTGTCGTCCTTCTTCGGCTTCGGCTTGGACCAGGGCTCCTTGGTGAACCACCAGGCAAGCGATGCATCGCAGCCGTCGCCGGCCGGTACGCGGGCCTGGGGCTTGCAGCCGGCCGCGCCTTCCGGGCATTTGATGCGGATGTGGAAGTGCTCGTCATGACCGTAGATCGGCCGCACCTTGCCGAGCAGCGACCGGTCGCCCTGCCAGGTGTCGCAGAGCTTCTTCTTGATCGCCGGATTGACGAAGACGCGATCGACCTGAGGATAGCTCGCTGCCTTCATCACAAGCTTGGCATGGGTCGAGGTCCAGCGGCGCGAATCGACGGTCAGAAACTTGCTCTTGTCGAGCATGGAGGTGAAGGGCAGCTTTTCGCGCTCCTCGGCCGACAGGCGATGATCCGGCATCGGCGTGAACCAGATATCGGCGTCGAGACCGACCTGATGCGAGGCATGACCGTTCAGCATCGGCCCACCGCGCGGCTGCGAGATATCGCCGAGCAGCAGGCCCGGCCAGCCGAGTTTCTGTGCATCCTGCGAGAACTGCTCCAGGAGCGCGATCATCTGCGGATGGCCCCAGCGCCGGTTGCGCGACAGGCGCATCGCCTGCCAGGCCGGACCGTCCGTCGGGATCGCCACGGCGCCGGCGATGCAGCCCTTGGCATAGGAACCATAGGGGTTGGTCGCCATCTTCGCCGGCAGGCGCTTGGCGCCGAACAGCTCCTTAGCCGGCCGGTCCTCGGCGGCGGAGGGTGCGGCAAGGGCGGTCAACGCGAGGCCGGCGGCCATCAGGCATGGGATGAGGCGGGTAAGCTTGGAAGGCAGGGGCATTGGCAGGTCTCGAAGTCGCAATCGCTCACGAAAGGTTAAAGGATCATCCTTTCGCGGAAATGAATCGTCTTGGCCGATAGGGGCGGCAAAAACCGCCGCTTTCATGGCAGGCCTGTCAATTGCCCGGATTTTGCCTATTCTCCGCTGCATGCTTCGGCAAACGCATCGGAAAGGGACTTGGCATGCAGGCAGCCTTCGGGAAAACTCTGGTCACGGCGGTTTTGGCGCTCGCGCTTGCAACGGGGGCCGCCGCTCAGGATGCCGCAAGCCCGGTCTGGCGCAGCGGTATCTCCACCATCGGCGAACTGAAGCATCCCAACGGCTTCGAACGCTTCGACTATGTCAATCCCGATGCGCCGAAGGGCGGCGAGCTGAAGCTTTCCGAAACCGGAACCTATGACACGTTCAACCTCATCCTTTCCAAGGGCGAGGCGGCGACGGGCGTCGGCTCGCTCGTCTTCGATACGCTGCTGAAATCGGCCGAGGACGAGATCACCGCCTCCTACGGCCTGCTCGCCGAGGGCGTCTCCTATCCCGACGACTTCTCGTCCGCGACCTTCCGCCTGCGCGCGGAAGCGAAATGGGCGGATGGGAAGCCGGTGACGCCGGAGGATGTGGTCTACTCCTTCGAAAAGCTGAAGGAGCACAATCCGCTTTATGCCAACTACTATCGCCACGTGATTTCGGCCGAAAAGACCGGCGAGCGCGACATCACCTTCCGCTTCGACGAGAAGAACAACCGCGAACTGCCGAACATTCTCGGCCAGTTTCCGGTCATCCCCAAACATTGGTGGGAGGGAACGGACGACAAGGGTAACAAGCGCGACATCAGCCGCACAACGCTGGAGCCGGTGATGGGCTCTGGGCCGTACAAGATCGGCGCATTCCAGGCCGGCGCCTCCATCCGCTTCGAGCGGCGCGACGACTATTGGGGCAAGGACCTCAACGTGAATGTCGGCCAGAACAATTTCGGCACGATCATCTACACGTTCTTCGGCGACAGGACCGTCGAATTCGAAGCCTTCCGCACCGGCAATGTCCAATTCTACCAGGACAACAGCGCGAGCCACTGGGCGACGTCCTACGAATTCCCGGCTGCCAAGGACGGGCGCGTGGTGCGCGAGGAGATCGAGAACCCGCTGCGCGCCACCGGCATCATGCAGGCCTTCGTGCCGAACCTGCGCCGCGACAAGTTCAAGGATCAGAAGGTGCGCGAGGCGTTGAACTACGCCTTCGATTTCGAGGACCTGAACCGCAGCCTCGCCTATAACGCCTTCCAGCGCGTCGACAGCTATTTCTGGGGCACGGAACTCGCCTCCTCCGGCCTGCCGGAAGGGCGCGAGAAGGAAATCCTCGAGGAGCTGAAAGACAAGGTTCCGCCAGAAGTCTTCACCACGCCCTATACCAATCCCGTCAACGGCGACCCGCAGAAGGTGCGCACCAACCTGCGCAAGGCGCTGGATCTCTTCAAGGAGGCCGGCTACGAGCTGAAGGACCGCAAGCTCGTCAACGTGAAGACGGGTGAGCCCTTCGGCTTCGAAATCCTGCTCTCCAATCCCTCCTTCGAGCGCACGGTCACGCCCTTCGTCAACAGCGTGAAGAAGATCGGCGTCGATGCGCGCATCCGCACTGTCGATGCCTCGCAATATACCAACCGTACCCGCAGCTTCGATTATGACATGATCTACGGCATCTGGGCGCAGTCGCTGGTTCCGGGCAACGAGCAGGCCGACTATTGGGGTTCGGCCTCGGCCAACCAGCAGGGCTCGAAAAACTATGCCGGCATTTCCGATCCGGCGATCGACGACCTCATCCGCCGCATCATATTCGCGCCGAACCGCGAGGAACTGGTGGCGACCACCCACGCGCTCGACCGCGTCCTGCTCGCTCATCACTATGTCGTGCCGCTGTTCTATGCAAAGGCACAGCGCATCGCCTACTGGAACAATCTCAGCCGTCCTCAGGAGCTGCCTTACTATGGGCTCGGTTTCCCGCAGGTCTGGTGGTCGAAAACCGCTGCGAAATGAGGCGGGGCTTGCGCCGCAAAGCCGGCTGGGCTCCATATAGCGACAGCGAATCACCGCTGCCGGCAGTGGCGGCTAAACGAGAAGGTCTGGGTTTGATCGACTGGATATCGAAGCGGCGGCGTGCCGCGGATGCGCACGTCCTTCCGGCGAGGCGTCGCTGATGAGCGCCTATATCCTGCGTCGTCTCCTGCTGATGATCCCGACCATCTTCGGTATCATGGCGATCTCCTTTGCCATCGTGCAGTTCGCGCCGGGCGGCCCGGTCGAGCAGGTCATTTCCGACCTCACCAACCAGGGCGCGGGCGACCGTCTCTCCGGCGGCGGCGACATGCTGCAGAATGCCGGCGGCGAGGGCGCCTATCGCGGCTCGCAGGGGTTGGATCCCGAATTCATCGCCAAGCTGGAAAAGCAGTTCGGCTTCGACAAGCCGCCGCTCGAGCGCTTCTTCACGATGATGTGGGATTACATGCGCTTCGATTTCGGCGAGAGCTTCTTCCGCAACACCTCGGTCGTCGATCTCATCGCCGAGAAGATGCCGGTCTCCATCTCGCTCGGCGTGTGGATCCTGATCTTCTCCTACGCTATCTCCATCCCGCTCGGCATCAAGAAGGCGGTGTCGGACGGATCGGCCTTCGACGTCTGGACCTCCGGCATCATCATCATCGGCTATGCGGTGCCGAGCTTCCTGTTCGGCATCCTGCTCATCGTGCTCTTCGCCGGCGGGTCCTTCCTGGACTGGTTCCCGCTGCGCGGCATCGTCTCCGACAATTTCGACAGCCTCGCCTGGTGGCAGAAGCCGCTCGATTACATGTGGCACATGACCCTGCCGCTGATCACGCTGCTGCTCTCCGCCTTCGCCACCACGACGCTGCTCACCAAGAACTCCTTCATCGACGAGATCAAGAAGCAGTATGTCACGACGGCGCGCGCGAAAGGCCTGAATGAGCGTCAGGTGCTCTACGGCCACGTCTTCCGCAATGCCATGCTGATCATCATCGCCGGCTTCCCCGGCGCCTTCATCTCGGCCTTCTTCACGGGATCGTTGCTCATCGAATACATCTTCTCGCTCGATGGCCTCGGCCGCCTCGGCTACGATTCTATCGTGCGGCGCGACTACCCGATCGTCTTCGCCACGCTCTTCATCTTCTCGCTGATGGGCCTCGTCGTCAGCCTCATCTCCGACCTCATCTACACCTGGGTCGATCCCCGCATCGATTTCGACCGGAGGGACGTGTGATGACCGCCGTGACGGACGCAAAGCCGGTCGCGCCCCCGCGCAAGGGGCTGCTCAATCCGACCAATCTCCGGCGCTGGGAGAATTTCAAGGCGAACCGGCGCGGTTACTGGTCGCTGTGGATATTCCTCGTCATCTTCGTGCTCTCACTCTTTGCCGAGGGCATCGCCAACGACCGGCCGATCATCGCCTCCTACAAAGGCGAACTGCTGTTCCCCGTCGTGGTCGATTACCCGGAAGAAAAGTTCGGCGGCTTCCTGGCCGAGACCGATTACCGCTCGGATTTCATTCAGGAAGAGCTCAACGCCAACGGCTGGATGATCTGGCCGCCGATCCGCTATTCCTACAGCTCGACCAATTCCAACATCCCGCATTCCGCCCCGACGAAACCCTTCTGGCTGATGTCGAAGGAAGAGCGCTGCGCCGGTTATCCCGGCGGCGTGAACGATCCGAACTGCACGATCAGCAACCTCAACTGGCTCGGTACGGACGACCAGGCGCGCGACGTGCTGGCCCGCGCCATCTACGGTTTCCGCATCTCGGTGCTGTTCGGTCTGGCCCTCACCATCGCCTCTGCCATTGTCGGCGTGACGGCCGGGGCCGTGCAGGGCTATTTCGGTGGCTGGACCGACCTTCTGATGCAGCGCTTCATCGAGATCTGGTCCTCGATGCCGGTCCTCTACATCCTGCTGATCATCGCCGCCATCCTGCCGCCCGGCTTCTGGATCCTGCTCAGCATCATGCTGCTGTTCTCATGGGTCGGCTTCGTCGGCGTGGTGCGTGCGGAATTCCTGCGCGCCCGCAATTTCGAATATGTCCGGGCCGCCCGCGCGCTCGGCGTCGGCAATGTCACGATCATGTACCGGCACCTGCTGCCCAACGCGATGGTGGCGACGCTGACCTTCCTGCCCTTCATCCTTTCGGGCTCGATCACCACGCTCACCTCGCTCGACTTCTTAGGGTTCGGCATGCCGCCGGGCTCGCCGTCACTGGGCGAGCTGATCGCGCAGGGCAAGAACAACCTTCAGGCGCCGTGGCTCGGCATCACCGCCTTCGTCGTCATGTCCGTCATGCTGTCGCTTCTGATCTTCGTCGGTGAAGCAACGCGCGACGCCTTCGATCCGAGGAAGACCTTCCGGTGAGCGCTCGCGAAATCCTCCTGTCCGTAAAGGACCTCTCCGTCGCCTTCCACCAGGGCGGCAAGACATCGCTTGCCGTCGATCAGGTGTCCTTCGACATCCACCGCGGCGAGGTCGTGGCGCTGGTCGGCGAATCCGGTTCCGGCAAATCGGTGACGGCCAATTCCATCCTGAAGCTGCTGCCCTATCCGGCCGCCAGCCACCCCTCGGGCGAAATCCATTTCAACGGCAAGGACCTCCTGAATGCGTCGGATGCGACGTTGCGCAATGTGCGCGGCAACGACATCACGATGATCTTCCAGGAGCCGATGACCTCGCTCAATCCGCTGCATTCGATCGAGCGGCAGATCGGCGAGATCCTGAAGCTGCACCAGGGCATCGAAGGTGTGGCCGCGCGGGCAAAAATCCTGGAGCTGCTCAACCAGGTCGGCATCCGCGAGCCGGAAAAACGCTTGGCCGCCTATCCGCACGAACTGTCCGGTGGCCAGCGTCAGCGCGTGATGATCGCTATGGCGCTCGCCAACCGCCCGGAACTGCTGATCGCCGACGAGCCGACCACCGCGCTCGACGTGACCGTGCAGGCGCAGATCCTCGAACTCCTGGAAAAACTCAAGGAAGAGCACGGCATGTCCATGCTCTTCATCACCCACGATCTCGGCATCGTGCGAAAATTCGCCGACCGGGTCTGCGTGATGACCAAGGGCAAGATCGTCGAAACCGGTCCGGTCGAGGAAATCTTCTCCAACCCGCAGCACGCCTATACGCGCCACCTGCTCGCCTCCGAGCCGAAGGGCGAGCCGCGGCCGGGCGATGCCGGCCAGCCCGTCATCATGGAGGCTGACGACGTCAAGGTCTGGTTCCCGATCAAGGCGGGCTTCATGCGCCGTGTGGTCGATCATGTGAAGGCGGTCGACGGCATCGACCTGACGCTGCGCGCCGGCCATACGCTCGGCGTCGTCGGCGAATCCGGTTCTGGCAAGACGACGCTTGGTCTCGCGCTGACGCGGCTCATCGCCTCGCAGGGCCGCATCGCCTTCATCGGGCAGGACATTGCCGGCCACTCCTTCGCAGAAATGCGTCCGCTGCGCCGGCGCATGCAGATCGTCTTCCAGGATCCCTTTGGCTCGCTGTCGCCGCGCATGTCGGTCGCCGATATCGTCGCGGAGGGGTTGAAGATCCACGAGCCCGCGCTGTCGGAAGCCGAGCGTGACCATCGCGTGGCCTCGGCGCTCGAAGAAACCGGCCTCGACGCCTCGACCCGCTGGCGCTATCCGCATGAATTTTCCGGCGGCCAGCGCCAGCGCATCGCGATTGCCCGCGCCATGGTGCTCAAACCCGAATTCGTCATGCTCGACGAGCCGACCTCCGCGCTCGACATGAGCGTGCAGGCGCAGGTCGTCGAGCTGCTTCGCGACCTCCAGGCCAAGCACAATCTCGCCTATCTCTTCATCAGCCACGACCTCAAGGTCGTGCGGGCGCTGGCCAATGACATCATCGTCATGCGCGCCGGGCGCGTCGTGGAGAAGGGGCCGGCGAAAGACATCATCGAGCGTCCGACGGAGGCCTATACCAAGGCCCTCATGGCCGCCGCCTTCAATCTCGAAGCCGTCAGAGCCGAGAGCATCCATCAGTAGCCAAGAAGAGACTGCCCATGAAAAGCCCCGTTATCATCGATCTGAAATTCGATCAGGAGGAGGTCGCGGCGGCGTTGAAGGGTGCCTTTCCGGACCGCGAGGTCATCAACCTCCTGCATCCGGGCAACCGCAAGCGCGATCTCTCCAGCATCGACTATGCCGTGGTCTGGAAGCCGGGCGCCGATCTCTTTTCGCGGGCGAAGGATCTGAAGGTCGTATTCTCAGGTGGCGCCGGCGTCGATCACGTGCTGACGCTGCCGGGCCTGCCGGATGTGCCGCTCGTCCGCTTCGTCGACGAGACGCTGACGACCCGCATGAGCGAATGGGTGGTCATGCAGTGCCTCCTGCACATGCGCCAGCACCGTCTCTACGAGGCGCAACGCGACAAGCGCATCTGGCGCGAGCTTTCCCAGCCCGAGGCGAAGGATTTTACCGTCGGCGTCATGGGCTTCGGCGTGCTCGGGCAGGATTCGGCGAAAAAGCTGAAGACACTCGGCTTCAACGTCATCGGCTGGTCGAAGAGCGGCCGCAAGGTCGAGGGTTTCGAGACGTTCGACGACAGTGGTCTCGATGCCTTCCTCGGCAGGAGCGACATCCTGGTCGGCCTGCTGCCGCTGACGCCGGATACGAAGGGCATCTTCAACACCGGCCTCTTCACCCGTCTCAGCCGCAAGGGCCCGTTCGGCGCGCCCGTTTTCATCAATGCCGGCCGCGGCGGCAGCCAGGTCGAGGCCGATATCGTCGCGAGCCTCAACGACGGCACGCTGCACGGTGCCTCGCTCGACGTCTTCGAGCAGGAGCCGCTGCCGCTCGAAAGCCCGCTGTGGTCGATGGACAAGGCCTTCCTGACGCCGCACGCAGCGGCGGCTTCGGACGTCGCAGCGCTCTTCCGTCATGTCGAACAGCAGATCACGCGGCTCGAAGGCGGCAAGCCGCTGGAGCATCTCGTCGATCGCAATGCAGGCTATTGAAAAACCGCTTCGCACTTTTGCTGGAATGCTCAGGGCCGGCGGTAGCCCGTCGGCCGCTCGTAGAGCCAGCCGATGCGTTCGATGGCGGCATCCAGCCCTTCGCGGGCCACGGTCATCGTGTGGCCGTTGGCGTGGAGGATGGTCGCATTGTCTTCCATGATCGCCACATGGCCCTTCCAGAAGACGAGATCGCCGCGGCGCAACTCCTCGCGAGTGATCGACGTGCCGAGGCCGGTGGCCTGCATGTCGGAATCGCGCGGGGCCGTGCGGCCGGCCATCATCATCGAGAGCTGCACCAGCGCCGAGCAATCTAGCCCGAAGCCGGAGCGGCCGCCCCAGAGATAGGGCGCTTCGAGGAAGCGGGTGGCGATGGCGACATAGTCGTCGCTGGCGGCCTCTCCGATGGCCAGGCAATGGCCGGCGACGACGGATTGCCCGCCCGCCAGCGTCAGGTAGCGCGTGCCGCGCGTTTCGCTCTCGCCGACGACCGTTAGCCGGCTTCCGATCGAAAGCGCAAAGGCGGCGGGGGTCCGGAGATCCGCGCCGCTATAGGCGAAGGTGCGGGGCACGGCGACGATGTGGGTGGGTGCGGGCACGTCCGAAGACAGCGCCGTCTCCTCGATATAACCGACATAACCGTCGAAACCGGATTTCACCCAGGCCCACCCATCTGCCCGGTCGAGCACCTGCACGGTCTCGCCGTACAGCACCTGCGTGTCGATGCCGGCGGCGGCGTCCGGCCGGGGCCGGAGCGATGCGACGGGCACGGCGACATGCGCCGGCGTGCCGGACGTGTAGTGCGGCGCCTCCACGGTGCCGCGCAGCGCCTCTTCGGCGAGGTCGGGACGGTAGGCGTTGAGGCGGCGGTCGGGCAGGGCGTTCATGGGCGTCTCACGGAACGAGCGTATGGCCCCTGGCGATGATGAGGTCGCCGAGCCGTTCGAGATAAAGCGCACCATCCACGGTGCGCTTGATGATGACATTGCGGCGGTCGCGGTCGTCGCGCATGCGGGTAACGAGACCCTGTTCGCCCATCGTGTCAAGAGCGCGCGTGATGACGGGCTTGGTCACGCCGAGCTTGGCGGCAAGCCCGCGCACTGTATGCGGCGGCGGCACGAGATAGATTTCGAGCAGGATAGCGAGCTGGCGCAGCGTCAGGTCGCGACCATCGGCATGCACCTGCTGCACGGTCACCTCGTGCCAGAGGCCGAGCGCCTGCGATGGGGTCAAATCTACCGGCACGGCGCCTCCGGGGATGAACCTGTCCGCCCGGCAAAAGGGCGGCTCAGGCAGTTGTCCCGCATTTGCGTTAGCGTTTCGTTACGCTACCGTATCGGTTCCCCAAAAGGAAGTTTTTGAATGCCGCAATTGCGGACGCAAAACCGCTTCGCACTTTTGCTGCAATTGCTTAGGCGGTGATCGTGCGCAGGTGGTGGTAGAGCGCGCGAATGGCCTGCGCCTCGCCGCCGACGGGCGAATGCGGCCGCTCGGCCTGCGCCCAGGCATAGATGTCGAAATGCGCCCAGTGCGTGTTGCGGGTGACGAAGCGCTTGAGGAAGAGTGCGGCCGTGATCGAGCCCGCCATGCCGCCCGAGGGGGCATTGGTGAGATCGGCGATGCGGGCGGAGACGTCCTTGTCATAGCCCATATAGAGCGGCATGCGCCACATCGGGTCGTCCACCGTCAGGCTCGCTTCGGTGAGATCCTGCGCCAGGTCCTCATCGTCGGTGAAGAAGGGCGGCAGATCGGGGCCGAGCGCCACGCGCGCAGCCCCCGTCAGCGTCGCCATGTCAACGATCAGATCGGCGTCTTCCTCATCCGCATAGGCCAGCGCGTCGGCCAGGATCAGCCGGCCTTCGGCGTCGGTATTGTCGATCTGGACGGTCAGGCCCTTGCGGCTCTTGTAGATATCGCCGGGACGGAAGGCATTGGCCGAGATCGAGTTCTCGACGACGGGCACCAGCACGCGCAGGTCAACCTTCAGCTTGGCGTCCATGATCATCAGCGCGAGGCCCATGACATTGGCCGCACCACCCATGTCCTTTTTCATCAAGAGCATGGAAGAGGCCGGCTTGATGTCGAGGCCGCCGGTATCGAAAGTCACGCCCTTGCCGACCAGCGTCACGCGCTTGTGGCCCTTCTTGCCCCAGCGCAGTTCGAGCAGGCGCGGCGCCTGTTCGGAAGCACGGCCGACCGTGTGCACGAGCGGGAAATTTTCCTTGAGCAGGTCTTCGCCCGAGATGACCGAGACCTTGGCCTTATAGTGCTCGCCGAGCGCGCGGAATACGTCCTCCAGCGCGTCCGGCCCCATGTCGTTGGTGGGCGTGTTGATCAGGTCGCGGGCGAGGAACACGCCGGCGAGCTGGCGTTTGATATCGGTGGCGTCGGCATCGGAGGGGATGAGCAGCGTCGGCGCTTCGGAGGCGGAGGCCTTGTAACGCTCGAAGCGGTAGCTGCCGAGACCGTAGCCGAGCGCCAGGCGGTTTGCCGTCAGCGGCGCGGTCTCGACATGCCAGTCGCCGGCCGGCAGTGCGCGGGCGAGCTTGCCCGCCAGGAAGGGCGCGTCGGACGGGTTCTTGCCCAGCCCGAACAGTGCGCCGCCGAGATGGCCGTCCGCCGTCGGCACCATCAGGAGCGCGCCCGAATCCGCCTTAAAGCCCGCCTTCTTCGCCCAGTCCAAGGCAATCGGGTCGATCGTGCCGGTCTCGATATGAGCAGGCGTGATCGCAAAGATCGGCAGCGTCTTTCCGTTCTTCGTGTTGAAGGGAGAGGGCCGGTCGATGAACTGGAAGGGGGCCATGGGGAACCTTTGGAGAAAGCCGGAGAATCGGCCAATTAACACTCTGTTAGGGTTAACAGATTATTGCTGGTGCGGAGATTGCGGCGTGATTCCTAACCGCCGCGTCATGCGGAAATCGCTTCGGGGACTGATCATGACCGCTTACCGCACGCGTTCGTCACTTCGCAAAGGGCTCCTGAGGCGGGCCGCCCTCCTCGCCATCGCCGTGGCGGTGGCCGGTTGCGCGGGCGGCAAGAGCAACCTCACGACGGGCTCCATTTCGCGGGGCGGAAAGCCCATCGACCAGATGAACGCGACGGAGCTTCGCGGCGCCGCCGACAGCATCGGCCAAGCCTATGCGAAGAACCCGAAGGACCGCAATATCGGCCTCAACTACGCCAATGTGCTGCGCATGAACGGCCGCAACGACCAGGCGCTCGCCGTCATGCAGCAGGTCGCCATCAATTTCCCGAGCGACCGCGACGTGCTCGCCGCTTACGGCAAGGCGCAGGCCGCCGCCGGCCAGCTGGAGCAGGCGCTGAACACCATTGGCCGCGCCCAGACGCCCGATCGCCCCGACTGGCGTCTGAAATCGGCCGAAGGCGCCATTCTCGACCAGCTCGGCCGTTCCGGCGAAGCGCGCCAGCGCTACCGCGAGGCGCTCGACATCAACCAGAACGAACCCTCGGTCCTCTCCAATCTCGGCATGTCCTATCTGCTTGCGAAGGATCTGAAGACGGCGGAAACCTATCTTCGCTCGGCTGCCTCGCAGCCCGGCGCCGACAGCAGCGTGCGCCAGAACCTGGCACTGACCATCGGCCTGCAGGGCCGCTTCCAGGAAGCGGAAAACATCGCACGCCAGGAACTGACCGCCGATCAGGCGGAAGCCAATGTCAAATATCTGCGCTCCATGCTCGCTCAGCAGAATTCCTGGAAGAAGCTCGCCGCCGACGACAACGGTACGAACTGAGACCGGATATCGAGATTTCGAATAGTCCCTCCCAAGGACGCCTTCGCCCCGGCAGGATTTCTCCTGACCGGGGCGTTTTCTGTTCAGGGGCAGGAGGCGTTACTTGAAGGTGTCGGAGACCTGGATGCCGGCGGGGCCGAGAATGACGGCGACCAGTACGGGCAGGAAGAACAGGATCATCGGCACGGTGAGCTTCGGCGGCAGGGCGGCTGCCTTCTTTTCGGCTTCATTCATGCGCTGATCGCGGCATTCCTGGGCCAGCACGCGCAGCGCCTGCGCCAACGGCGTTCCGTAGCGTTCGGCCTGGATGAGCGCCTGTGCGACGGCCTTCACCGTATCGAGGCCGATACGCGTGCCGAGATTTTCATAGGCTGCGCGCCGCTCCTGCAGGAACGAGAGCTCGGCCGTCGTGAGCACCAGCTCTTCGGCGAGTTCCGGCGAGGCCATGGCGATTTCATCGGCCACGCGCTTGAAGGCGACCTCGATGGAAATACCCGATTCCACGCAGATCAGCATGAGGTCGAGCGCATCCGGCCAGGCACGACGGATCGAGCTCTGCCGCTTGTTGACCTGGTTGGAGATGAAGATGTTCGGCGCATAGAAGCCGAGATAGGCGCTCAGAAGGGTGGCCAGCAGCCGCATGAAGAACGGCTTTTCGCCGAGATAGCCGAGATAGAAGATGTAGAAGGCGCCCACCGCGCCGAAGAGGAAGGGCAGCACGAAGCGTGCGAACAGGAAGATGTTGAGGGCGTTCTGCGAGCGATAGCCTGCCTGGCGCAGCCGGTTCATCGTGTTGGCGTCGACGAGCGCCTCGCGCAGGTTCAGCCGCTCGACGATCTGGCGCACCGAGGTGTTATGCTGGGCGCGCAGCGAGGCCTTGCTCTGCACGGCCTCGGCATTGAGGCGCGCGCGCTCGCGGGCGCGCATCTGCTCGCGTTCGAGCGCCACCGATTTCATGCGTTTGTCGAGATCGCCGCGGTCGAGATAGGGCACCGCCAAAGTGTAGATGGTTGCGAGCACCGCCATCATTACGAAGGCCGGCAGGAGAACGGTCGGGTCGGTGAGAGTGGTGACGAGTCCGGACATGCCCGCGCGCTCCTAGATGTCGAAGTTGATCATTTTGCGCATCATGAGGATGCCGATGGACATCCAGCCGAGGCCGAGGCCGAGGATCAGGTGACCGCGCGGATCCGTAAACAGGATCATGATGTAATCGGGCGAGGTCAGGTAGACGAGCAGGGTCACGATGAAGGGCAGGGCGCCGATGATGGCAGCTGACGCCTTCGCTTCCATCGAGAGCGCCTGCACCTTGTCGCGCATCTTGCGCCGTTCGCGCAGCACGCGCGACAGGTTGCCGAGCGCTTCGGAAAGATTGCCGCCGGCCTGGCTCTGGATGGCGATGACGATGGCGAAGAAGTTGGTTTCCTGCAGCGGAATGCTGGTGAACATGCGCGCACAGGCTTCCGGCACACTCAAGCCCACCTGCTGGGCTTCGACGATCTTGCGGAATTCCGTGCGCACCGGCTCCTGCCCTTCCGCGGCGATGAGGCGAAGCGCGTCCGTCAGCGGCAGGCCCGACTTGATGGACCGCACCATGACATCAAGCGAATTCGGAAATTCAGCCAGGAACCGTTTCAGGCGACGTTTGATCATGAAGCCTACGAACCAGCGCGGCACGCCGAGCGCCGCGATGACGGCAACGCCAAAGCCGACGAACAGCCCGGCGCCGGCAATCAATGAAACCACGAAAGCGAAGAGGCCGAAGATGCCGCTATAGACATAGAACCGCGAAACCGTGATCGACAGGCCCGCCTGGACGAGCTTGGCCTTCAGCGTCGTGGCGATGCGCTTCGTCTGCTCCTGCTGCTTCTTTTCCAGGTCCTTCAACGAATCCTGCACGGATTTGCGGCGCTTGGACAGTTCCTGCATGCGGTCGCGGGCGACCTTGGCCTTGGACTGGTCGGTTTCTGCCGCCTGAACCCGCCGCACGCGGCTTTCCGCCTTCTTCTCCGTCTCGATGCGCGAGAAGAGGACGCCGTAGGTGAGCCCCGCCGTGGCGATGGCTGCCAACGCGAAGATGGCGACGATGGTGATATCCAGTCCGAACATCGTCTGCCTCTACGGTTTTTCCATCGCGTCGAGCGCCGCCGCCAGGCGCTTGTCCTCGTTGAAATAGCGGGCGCGGTCCCAGAAATGCGGCTTGCCGATGCCCGTGCCCGAATGGTGGCCGATGAGACGCCCGTTGGCGTCCTCGCCCTGGATCTCGAAGCGCATCAGGTCCTGGGTGACGATGACGTCACCTTCCATGCCGACGACTTCGGTGATGTGGGTGATGCGGCGTGAGCCATCGCGCAGGCGCGAGGCCTGGATGATGACGTCGATTGAGCCGGCGATGATTTCGCGCACGGTTTTGGCCGGCAGCGTATAGCCGCCCATGGCGATCATGGATTCCATGCGGGAAAGGCATTCGCGCGGCGTGTTGGCGTGGATGGTGCCCATCGAACCATCATGGCCGGTGTTCATCGCCTGCAGCAGGTCGAAGACCTCGGGTCCGCGCACTTCGCCGACGATGATGCGTTCAGGACGCATACGCAGGCAGTTCTTGATGAGATCGCGCATGGTGATCTCGCCCTCGCCCTCGATGTTCGGCGGGCGGGTTTCGAGGCGCACGACATGCGGCTGCTGCAACTGGAGTTCGGCGGAGTCTTCGCAGGTGATGACGCGCTCGTCGCGGTCGATATAGTTGGTCAGGCAGTTGAGCAGCGTCGTCTTGCCCGAGCCGGTACCGCCCGAGATGACGAGGTTGCAGCGCACGCGGCCGATGATCTGCAGAAGCGTCGCACCTTCCGGCGTGATCGAGCCGAACTTGACGAGCTGGTCGAGCGTCAGCTTGTCCTTCTTGAATTTACGGATGGTGAGCGCGGTGCCGTCGATGGCGAGCGGCGGGGCGATCACGTTGACGCGCGAGCCGTCGGGAAGGCGCGCGTCGCAGATCGGGCTCGATTCGTCGACACGGCGGCCGACCTGGCTGACGATGCGCTGGCAGATCGAGAGCAGCTGGGCGTTGTCGCGGAAGCGGATTTCCGATTCCTGCACCTTGCCGGCCACTTCGATATAGGTCTTGCCCGCACCGTTGACCATGATGTCGGCGATGTCATCGCGGGCCAGCAGTGGCTCGAGCGGACCGTAGCCGAGAACGTCGTTGCAGATGTCGTCAAGCAGTTCCTCCTGCTCGGAGATCGACATCGCGAAGTTCTTGATCGTGATGATGTCGTTGACGATATCGCGAATTTCCTCGCGCGCGCTCTCGGTGTCGAGCTTGGCGAGCTGCGACAGGTCGATCGTGTCGATCAGCGCGGAGAAGACCTGGCTCTTCGTGTCGTAGTAGTCCTCGGTGCGCGGCGTGCGGCGGCGTGCCGTTGCGGCGGGTGCTATTACGGGGGCAGGCGCAGGCTCGAAGACGGGCTGCGCCGGTGCCGCGCTGACCGGCCGCTCCGCCGTCACGGTCTGGGTGGCGTGCGCCATGGCATGCGCCGGTTGGCCAACCGGGCCGCCCTTGCCTGAACCTTCATTGCCGCGTTTGCCGAACATGCCTTGTCATCCAGTCTGTTGTTGCCCTGAGGCCTTACTTTCGGCCGAGCAGGCCCAGCATCTTGCCGAGGCCGGCCTTCTTGGCCTTCTTGACCGTCGAGCGGCCCGTCACGATATGGGCGAGCTGTGAGAAGGTCTCCGCCGTCGGCGACTTCTTGTCCATTTCCGCGATCATGCGGCCGCTGTTGGAGGCCGTGCCGAAAAGCTGCGCGTCGAAAGGAATGACCGCAATCGGCTGGATGCCGAGCGGCTCGCAGAAGTCGTCGGGCGCGATTTCCGGGCGCTTCGGCAGGCCGACTTGGTTGAGCACCAGATGCGGCGGCTTGTCGTTGGGCCGGAGCTTCTTCAACGCATCCAGCATGTTCTTCGCATTGCGCAGATTGGCGAGGTCGGGCACGGCGGTGATGATCACCTCGTCGACTTCCGACAGCAGTGCGCGCGTCCATTCCGACCAGGCATGCGGCACGTCCAGCACGGTGACCGGAGCGCTGCGTTGCAGCACCTCGACGATCGGCTGGAAGGAGCCGCGTTCGAGATCGTAGGCGCGGTCCAGCATGGAGGGGGCGGCGAGCAGCGACAGATGTTGCGAGCACTTCGTCAGAAGGCGGTCGAGGAACACCTCATCGAGCCGTTCCGGTGCGCTGATCGCCTCGGAAATGCCCTGCGGCGGATCCTGGTCGAAGTCGATATTGGCCGTGCCGTAGGGCAGGTCGAGGTCGGCGAGGATGACCTCCGTCTGGAAGAGATTGGAAATGTCGAAGGCGCAGTTGTGCGCGATCGTCGAGGAGCCGCAGCCGCCCTTGGCGCCGATGAAGGCGATAGTGCGGCCGAGCGGCTCGGCTTCCGGATCGACGAAGATCGCCGTCATGGCGTTCAGCACCTCGGCCATGCCGACGGGGCCGACCATATATTCGGAAATGCCGTTGCGGATGAGGTCGCGGTAGAGCGGAATGTCGTTGTAGCGGCCGACGATGACGACCTTGGTGCTGGGGTCGCAAACCTGGGCGAGCGGGGCAAGCTCGTCCATGATGCCGCCGGGCTCGGTCGAGGTTTCCAGGATCAGGAGATTGGGCGTCGGTGCGGAAGCGAACATGTTGGCGGCCGCTGCAATGCTGGCGCTCGAAATGCGCAGGCTCACCTTGGCCATGCGACGATCCTGGCCGCAGCGTTCCATGGTGCGCAGCATCGCTTCGCTTTCGCAGAAGGCATGCACGGAAATGCGCGGTAGCGGCCGCACGGTCTCCATCTCGGTCGGCCGAACCGCTTCGTCCGCCATTCCCTCGCCGGCACGCTCAATGGTGTAGTCTACTGTGCTCATCGTCATGCCCGTTCCTGGTATCCGGCGGACCGGTGGGAGTGGTTCAACGCGCCTGCCGTCAGAAATCCGGCTGGCCGTTCTTGCGGTAGTCCTGGATCACCACATTGCGCTGCTCGGCGTCGATCGCGCTCATGCCGCGCGGCTGGACGAGATCCATCGGATTGGCGACCTGGGCGGCCAGGTTGGCCTGCGTCGCGCAGCCGAAATTGTGGTAGTTCTTGTTTTCCATGGTGTTTTCGACGAGATCCTCCGGCCATTCGCCGCAGGGACCTGCCTTGGCGGTGATGGCGAAGAAGGCGAGCCGGATCGGCGCGTTCGGGCCGTAGGCCGCGGCGTCATAGGCCGTCTCGATCAGCATGTCGCGCTTGACGCCGGCCGCAATGAGGGTCGCGCGGATTTGCTTGCGCATATGGTCGGCCGTGGCCGCATTGGCCGAGCCGCGCGGCAGCATGATCTGCACGGCGCTGCGCGATTTAGCGGCATGGTCGGAAGCGAAGCCGCGGATGTTGTCGCGCACACCCGTCGTCAGCGAGCGGTCGCCGGTGGCGATCGGGATGTCGAGCGTCTGGGCGTCCTCGGCCAGCACGATCGGGTGGCGCGTGCGGTAATCGTCCGGGATCGAGCCGGTTGCATTGCGGTCCGGCTTCGTGCCGCAGCCGGAAAGGGCGACGGCGGAGAGGACGAGGGTGGCGGCGAGCGCAGCGCGCATCGGGCGGCTCCTTGCGGAATGACGGAAGTTCTGGATCGTTTCGCTCATGGACCTGTCCGTCATTTGTAGATGAAGCCGATGGAGCCGTGATAATTGCCCGCGGGCATCGCGTCTTCCTTGCGGCCGTAGACCTTGTTCACCTTGCCGAGGAAGAAGCTCGCGGCGTCGTTGGTCGCATTGAAATTGTCGTCGGGACGCGACAGCGCGGTGCGCGCGACCGGCCGCACGAGATAGGGCGTGGCGATGATCACCATTTCCGTCTCGTTCCGCACGAAATCCTTGGATCGAAACAGCGTGCCGAAGATCGGGATTTTCGACAGGCCCGGAAGACCGGACATTGCCTGGCGGATATCATCCTTGACGAGACCGGCGATCACGATGGAGCCGCCGGAGGGCAGCTCGACGCTGGTCGTCGCTTCGCGCCGGCGAATACCGAGGACCGTCATGCCGGGAATGCTGCTGGTGCCGCCCCAGGTCGCCGATCCCTCGAAGGTCGGTTCTGACACTTCCGTCTGAACGCGCAGGCTGATCCGCCCCGGCGAAAGCACGACCGGCCGGAAATTCAACCGGATACCGTATTCGACTTCCTCGATGGTACGCTTGATCGTGTTGGCGCCGTCGTCGTCCTTGGCAATTTCCTGTTCCGTCGGGAGACGGAAATCGCCGCCGACATAGAACTTGGCCTCTTCGCCGGAGATAGCGGTGAGGCTCGGTTCGGCCAGCGTGCGCATGACACCGGCCTGTTCCATGGCACTGACATAGCTTGCGAGGTTGAGCCCGCCGACGCTACCGGCCAGGGCGCCGTTGGAAACCCAGTCAGCGGCGCCGCCGAGATTGGTCGGATTGCGGAAGGAGATGCCGCCGGACGAGCCCTGGACGGAGCCGTTGAAGCCGAGCTGCTTGAGCACCTGCCGGCTGACTTCCGCAACCGTCACCTTGAGGGTGACCTGGTCTTCGCCATCGATCTTCAGCATGTTGACGACCTGGGAGCTTTGGCGCTCTTCACCGAAGATCGCGGCGTCGCCATTGTTGCCCTGGGCCGTGATGTTGCGGGTGGTCGCTTCGCCGCCCTTCAGGAAAATCTGCGCAAGCCGTGTCGCCTGGGCGGCGTCCTGCGGCGTGCGCACAGTGCCGTTCAGCACGATGTTGTCGGAGATGATCTCGACCTGAATGTCGGAGTCGGGAATGAAGCGGCGCAGGTTTGCCTGCAGGCCATCGATGTCGCGCTCGACGGTCAGGTCGATGCTGACGATTTCTTCGCCGTTCGGCCCGAAGATGAAGATGTTGGTCTGGCCGACTTCCTTGCCGAACAGATAGATGCGGCGCGAGCTGCGCGTCACGGCGTCCGCCTTGACGGGGTCGGCGACGAGGATGTCGTGCGCATCGGACGGCAGATCCACCACGATCGCCTTATTGAGGCCGAGCTTGACGGCCTTGCGGGCACCGGGCCCGCTCTCGCTGATGCGGATGACAGAGGCGGTTGCCGCCTCGGCGACTGCAACGGGGGCAAGCGGAAAGCCGGAAAAAGCGAGGCAGACACTCAGCCCGCCGGCGACAGAAGCCCGAAAAGTCTTAGCAAGTCCAAACACGGTCAGCTCCTGGTCACTGCTTTGCGGCATTCGTGCCGTTGACGATTTCGCCGCTTTTGATCACCGTGACGAGCGGCACGCCGTCGCCGCCGGAAAGCAGGTAGTCGGCGGCAGTCGTATCGGGTTCCTGGGCATCGGCGACGCTGCGCAGCGCCAGCTGTAGCCGCTCGGCCATCTGCTGGGCGACGGTGATCACCTTGGTCTGGTCCGGCGTCAGTTCCAAAGTGGCGGTGGTGCCGACGGCCGATTTCGAGCCGTCGGGATTTTCCTGGATCTGCTGGTCGATGGCGAGCACGCGCACGTTCGACAGCACGGTCTCTGTCAGGAAAGAGCCGGTGTCGGCCTTGCGCACCATGATCACGTCGACGCGGTCGTTCGGCAGGATGAAGCCGCCGGCGCCCGTGGCAACGGAGATTTCGGTCGCGACCGCTCGTTTGCCGGCCGGCAGCAGCGAAGACATGATGCGATTGCTCGAGTCCGCGATCTTTTCCTGGCGGATCGGCTCGCCGTTGAAGATCGGCATGCGGGCGATGGCGCCATCAAGGCTTTCCATCGCATCCGGCCGATTCTGATCGGTGATGAAACCTTCGATTACGGAGCCTTGCGGCCATGCCGCCCAGCTGAGCGAATCGGGCTTGAGGCGGGACCCGACCGGCAGGCTCTCACGCGCGACAAGCACGTTGACGGTCGGTTCGCGTTCGATGACGGGATCGCCCTGGACGATGGTCGCCTTGCCGCCGCGGGCGACTTGCAGCGCAAGCAGGCCCGCAATGCCGGCCGAGACGACGGCTACTGCCAGAATGATGATTCGCGCCGGTCTCATATGGATTCCCTGGGGCTGCGGACACTTCTATCCGCCCACATTGACCGGCAATGGTATAATTATGGTTAATAAGCGCCTTACGGGTATGGTTAACGTCCGGCTAACGGGATCGCCGCGGATGCTGCCTGAGGCTCAAAAAGCAAAACCGGGAGGCAGGGGCCATCCCGGCCAATCGGTTTCCTCTTTAAGGATTGGCTGTCAGCCGAGAGCGGCGAGCATCAGCGGCGAGGAGGGATAGGCGGCAAAGGCCGCGGCTCCGATCGCGATACCGTAGGGCACCTTGTTGCCGGAAAGGAGATGTGTAGGCACGGGCAGGCCGGCGGCGTAGATCTGTGTGCTTTTGCCTCTCAGCATCACGATCGCGACAGTGAGAAGCCCACCGAAGAACGATACCAAGATGATGTATTCAAGAAGCGAGGCAGTGAAGCCGAACCAGACGGCGCTCGCCGACAGCACCTTCACGTCGCCGCCACCCATGACATTTAGCGCGAAGAGCGCAAAGCCGATCGAAAAAACAAGCAGGCCGGCACCGAGATGTATCGTGATGGCAGGCAGACCAAGGCCGACGAGAGGGGTAACGATGAGGAAGGCGGCGAGAAGGATTACCGACACTCGGTTGGGGATGGTCATCGTCAGGAGGTCGGAGCAGGCGGCAACTGCAAGACAGAGTGGAAAAACCACGAAGATAATAGCCTGGGCCATAACGGGTTCCTCAAGACAATACGATGGTCGGCGGTGGTTGTTGGAAAAAAACGAAGCCGCCTCTGAAAAGAGGCGGCCCGCTAGTCGCTGATATCCAGCGAAGACGATTATTACTTCTCCGCAACATCCAGATAAGACGAGAGGTTGGTGAACTGCGTGCCCAGCGAGGAGCCGAGGGCAGTTGCGCCGCCGATGAGGGCCACGGAAATCAGGGCTGCGATCAGGCCGTATTCGATGGCGGTTGCGCCAGATTCGTCCTTCATAAGGCGGGCAAAAATCTTGGTCATTGTATTCTCCTAGCTCCACGAGTGTTGGTTCAGCACGTCCGCCAACTGTTTCCGTTGTTCGGATGACTGCAACCTAGCGTCGGGCGATTGCCATCGGCTTAAGGAAGTCGGTTAATTTTTCCTATATCTTTGGCTGTCGGAAATAGGGTGTAAAAAGTGTTAATCCTCTTACGCGTGTATTCTTCCCTGTTTGCGGAGATCTTGTTCCGGGCCGGTGTGTCACTCTGCGGCGCTCGTAAGCCGAAACATCGCGTTTTGCCTTAAGTCTTCATTCACCATTCCCGGCGATGCTGGTCCGATATTCTTGCCGGGATGAGCGATTATGGGACGCGACTGGAACTTTGCCGTGAAGGCCGCAAGGCTTGTGACGGGCGCTTGCATTGTGCTGCCGATGGCAGGTGCTGCTGTCGCAGAGGAACCCTTCATGCGCGTCTATATGGATCATGCGCGGGTGCTTCGATTGGATCGCCCGGTCAGCAAGGTGATCATCGGCAATGCTAAGGTTGCCGATGCGACGGTGGCAGACGCCAAGACGATCGTCCTGACGGGCCGCAGCTTCGGCACCACCAATATCGTTCTGCTCGACACCGACGGCAATGCGATCGTTGACGAGCGCATCCTGGTGTCGATCGACGAAGGCAACACGGTGCGCGTCTTCCGCCAGACGGACCGGTCCGTGCTTTCTTGCACACCCAATTGCGAAGAGCATGCCACCAGCAACCAGACGGATGGCTGACCAGGTGTGTCGCTTCGGCTGGCCGAAAGCGGGAAACCGTTCAATTCTTCGCACGCGCGCACACGAAAAATAAACGGTCGGCGGTCTAGTCTCCTTCCATCCAGTATATGGGAATGGATCGCGATGACGCTCGATCACACGACAGACATCCGACGGAGGTCGATGAAAGACCTGTTCCGCCGTTTCCTCACCAGGCGTGACGGCGCGACGGCGATCGAGTTCACGCTGCTCAGTCTGCCGTTCTTGGTGATCGTATTCGCTTCGCTCGAAACGTTTGTCGCCTTCTCCGCCGAGCAGATTCTTTCGAACGCCACGGAAGTGATGGCGCGCAAAATCCGTACCGGCGAAATCACCTATAAGCTCGGCAAGACGACGGATATGAGCACGGCACAGTTCCGCAAGGCGTTCTGTGAAGAGATTGCGATCATGATGACCTGCTCGGCCAACGAGCTGGAGACGCCGGATAAGCTGTATATCGACGTGCGCACCTTCGCGAAGTTCACGGACATTCCGAAGTCGCTCCCCCGGAACGGCACTGATCTCGATACGTCCAACTTCAAGTTTGCGCCCGGTGGCAAGAAATCGATCAACATCGTCAGGGCGTATTACCGCTGGGACATCATGACCGACCTCGTCCGTCCTTTCATCTCGAACATCAAGTCGGCAGACGGTTCGAGGCAGAACTATCTGATGATCGCAAACGTCGTGATCCAGAACGAGGATTACTAGGGATGGAAAATAGACCCTTGCACAAGGATTCCGTCCTGAAAGAGCAGCCTATCAAGGGTGGCGTGCTTCCGCGGTTGCGCCGTTTCGTCGAGGATCGCCGGGGGGTCGGTGCCATCGAGTTCGCGATTGTCGCGCCCCTCCTGATCATGGCCTATGTCAGCGCCTTTGAGATTTCCGTCGCCGTCACCGTGTCGAGAAAGATCAACCGCGCCTCGGCCACCGTGTCCGACCTTCTCACGCAGAACCAGACCACGAACAAGGCGACGCTCGACACGATGAAGACGGTCACGAAGACTGTGATCGCACCCTTCTCGCAGGATGGCTATTCGCTGAAGATCACCGGTATCGCCGTCGCTGCGGACGGTAAGGCGACGGTCGCCTGGTCTCGGGACCAGAATGAGCAGCGGCCCTACGCAACCGGTCTCGTTGTAACACTGCCCTCGACATTGGAAGCCAAGAGCACTTTTATCGTGCGCACGGAACTGACCGTGCCCTATACACTGCTCTCGATGATGCCTAGCCTTGCCTCTTCCTTCAACAAGATCAATCTTTCCAAGACGAGCTATTTCCGCCAGCGAACCGGCGATAAGATCACCTGCAGCGATTGCTGAGGCGCTGGCTTCTTTCGCGATTTTTCTTGAACCCGTCTTGCCGCCCGTGCCATGTCTGAAGGTTCATTCCCATCGTTCGGCGAGGGGATGCGGACAGACGGCAGGTGATCCATGGCGCGAGCCTTTCTCTTCGTTCTCGACAGTTTCGGCATCGGCGGTGGTCCTGATGCCGCCGCCTTCGGCGATCTCGGTGCCGATACGCTCGGCCATATCGCCGAATTCTGCGCGGCCGGCGTTGCCGACAGGCCGGGCCTCAGGCAAGGACCACTGAAACTGCCCAACATGTCGGCGCTGGGTCTCCTGCATGCCGCCCGCGCTGCGACCGGCCGTTTTCCCGAGGGCATCGACGTGCCGCAGCGCGTTTTCGGCTATCACGGCGCGGCGAGCGAGGTCTCGAACGGCAAGGACACGCCGTCGGGCCATTGGGAGATCGCCGGCACGCCCGTCTCGTTCGACTGGGGCTATTTCCCGTCGGAAGGCGACGCCTTCGAGCCCGAACTGGTGGAAGCGATCTGCGCGGCCGGCAATGTGCCCGGCATCCTCGGTAACTGCCACGCCTCCGGCACCGACATCATCGCCCGGCACGGGCAGGAGCATAGGCGTAGCGGCAAGCCGATCTGCTACACCTCCTCCGACAGCGTCTTCCAGATCGCCGCGCATGAAAGCACGTTCGGCCTCGACCGTCTGCTTTCCTTCTGCGAGATCGTGCGCAAAATCCTCGACGAGCGGCCAGGCGGGCGCATCGGCCGCGTCATCGCGCGGCCCTTCATCGG
Organism: Shinella sp. M27; assembly: GCF_049199905.1. Classification (NCBI taxonomy): domain Bacteria; kingdom Pseudomonadati; phylum Pseudomonadota; class Alphaproteobacteria; order Hyphomicrobiales; family Rhizobiaceae; genus Shinella; species Shinella sp. M27. The sequence continues at coordinate 23,674 of NZ_JBLZPK010000046.1, read as the reverse complement.
CGAGACGCCCGAGACCTTCGAGCGCACCGGCAACCGGCGCGACTATTCCGTGCTGCCGCCGGAGCCCACCCTGCTCGACCGGCTGACGGAGGCCGGCCGCACGGTGCATGCCGTCGGCAAGATCGGCGATATCTTCGCCCATCAGGGCATCGGCACGCTCACCAAGGCGAACGGCAACATGGCGCTGTTCGATGCGACGCTCGCCGTCATGGACGAAGCCAAGGACGGCGATCTCGTCTTCACCAATTTCGTCGATTTCGACATGCTCTACGGCCACCGCCGCGATGTCGCCGGCTATGCCGCGGCGCTCGAAGCCTTCGACCGGCGCCTGCCGGAGGTGGACCGAAAGCTGAAGCCGGGCGATATCGTCATCCTCACCGCCGACCACGGCTGCGATCCGACCTGGCGCGGCACGGACCACACGCGCGAGCGCGTGCCGATCCTGAGCTTCGGGCCGGGTCTGCGCTCGCGCCTCATCGAAACCCGCAAAACCTTCGCCGATATCGGCGAAACCGTTGCCCGCCATCTCGGCATCGCGCCCGGCCCGCACGGAAGGAGTTTTTTGTGACCAGATCCATGCCCAAGGCCGAGCTGCACTGCCATATCGAAGGCGCGACCCCGCCCGCACTCGCCGCCACCCAGGCAAAACGCTACGGCATCGAGACGTCCTCCTTCATCAAGGACGGCGCCTATTCCTGGCAAGATTTCACGAGCTTCGTGCAGAGCTACGATGCGACCGCCAATCTCTTCCGCACGGAGGAGGATTATGCGCTGCTCGCCGAGACCTATCTGACCGAGATCGCCGCGGCCGGCGCCATCTACAGCGAGCTGATCGCCTCTCCCGACCAGGGCGATGCCGTGGGCATCGGCGCGGATGCCTATATGCGCGGGCTTGCCGAGGGCGCCGAACGCGCCAAGGCGAAGACCGGCATCGAGACGCGCCTGCTGGTCGTCGGCATCCGCCATTTCGGTCCGGAGCAGGTGGTGAAGGCGGCGGAATATGCCGCGCGCCGGCCGCATCCGCTGATCACGGGCTTCAACCTCGCCGGTGAAGAGCGCATGCACCGCGTCGCCGATTTCACCCGCGCCTTCGACATTGCCCGTGATGCCGGCCTCGGCATCACCATTCATGCCGGCGAACTCTCCGGCGCCTTTAGCGTGCGCGATGCGCTCGATCATGTCAGGCCGTTGCGCATCAGCCACGGCGTGCGCGCCATCGAGGATGCCGATCTCGTGAAACGTCTGGCGGACGAGGGCACGGTGCTGGAAGTCTGCCCCGGTTCGAATGTAGCATTGAGCGTTTTCAAGGATTTCGACAGCCACCCACTGCGCGCCCTTCACGCGGCCGGCGTGCGCGTCACGCTCAATTCCGACGACCCGCCGTTCTTCCACACCTCGCTTGCCCGTGAGTACGAGGTCGCCTCGGCCGTGATGGGCTTCAGCGACGCTGAGATCCTCGGTATGACGCGCACCGCCATCGAGGCTGCTTTCGTCGACGAGCCGACGCGGCAGAAGCTGCTGGCCAAGCTCTAAGACACAAGCCGGCTGTGGGGATGTTGCCTGCGGCCGGCTGTCGTCTCTTGCAGGTCCCGGCCGTTCCGTGGGAGAAGTACGCACTTACTTACTTTCGGAAGGTTGGCCATGGACGGCGTTACAGTCATCAATCACCCGCTCGTGCAACACAAGCTGACCATCATGCGCAAGGAGGAGACGTCCACGGGCAGTTTCCGCCGCCTGCTGCGTGAAATCTCGACGCTGCTCTGCTACGAAGTCACGCGCGATCTGGAGCTGACGACGGCGCGCATCAAGACACCGCTCGAGGAGATCGATGCGCCTGTTCTCGAAGGCAAGAAGCTGGTCTTCGCCTCGATCCTGCGCGCTGGCAATGGCCTGCTCGAAGGTATGCTGGAGCTGGTGCCCTCGGCCCGCGTCTCGCATATCGGCGTCTACCGCGATCACGAGACGCTGGAGGCGGTCGAATATTTCTTCAAGGCGCCCGACAGCATCGACGAACGCCTCGTCATCGTCGTCGATCCGATGCTGGCGACCGGCAATTCGGCGATCGCCGCCATCGACACGCTGAAGAGCCGAGGTGCGACGAATATCCGCTTCCTCTGCCTGCTCGCCGCGCCTGAAGGCATCAAGAGTTTCCGTGCGCATCATCCGGACGTGCCGGTCTACACGGCATCCATCGATCGCCAGCTCAACGAGAAAGGCTATATCGTGCCCGGCCTCGGCGATGCCGGCGACCGCATGTACGGCACGAAGTGAGCCGTTAACCGGCCGTTCACCAAGCAAAGCGAAGATCGTGGAGAGGGGCGCCGTCGAGCGCCCCTTTTGCCGTCCGTTAGCCGCAAGCGTGTTATTTCGGGACAGATCCTTCCGGAGACCTGTCCATGTTCGTTCGCAGCCTCGTTTTTCTCTTCGGCTCCGTTGTCGTTGCCGCCACCGTAGTGCCCGGCGTGGCGATCCGTTATCTCGAGGGAACGAACAGCAAGACACCGGAAGCGACGGTCGAAAAGGCGTCCGTGCCGGCGGGCCAGGATGCTGCGCGCTACACGGGCAATCGCAGCGCCGTGATCGACGCCGATGCCAATGGTCATTTCACCGGCCTGTTCTCCATCAACGGCCGCAAGGAAGAGGGCCTCGTCGATACGGGCGCCAGCATGATCGCGCTCAATGTCACGACCGCCCAGCGGCTCGGCATCGACAAGACCGACCTCAACTTCCGCTATGCCGTGGATACGGCGAACGGCCGGGCGCGCGCCGCCTATGTCAAGCTCGACAAGGTCGAGATCGGGCCGATCAAGGTCGAGAATGTCGGCGCCATGGTGATGGACGACAAGGCCCTGTCGGGCACGCTGATCGGCATGAGCTTTTTGAAGGGCCTCGCCTCCTACAAGGTCGAGGACGGCCGCCTGCACCTCACGCGCTGATGCGCGTCAGGATATCCGGCGACAAGGCTGGAGCCTCCGGCGCAATCGTGTAGAGCGCGGCAAGCCGTTCCGCCGCCCGCGCCGCAGCGTCGGCATCGGCGGCATGTACGCGGCCGATCTCGTCGCCCTTTTCCACCTTCGTGCCCAGCGGAAGAAGTCGATCGAAGCCGACGCGATGGTCGATTGCATCATCCGGCCGGCTGCGCCCGCCGCCAAGTTCGATGACGGCAAGGCCGACGCCGCGCGTGTCGCAGGCGCTGAGATACCCGGCCTGCGTGGCGATGACCGGGCGGATGACCGGTGCGGGTTGCAGATAGGTTTGCGATCTCTCGACGATATCGGCGGGGCCGCCGAGCGCGTGCACCATGCGCCCGAAAACATCAGCCGCCACGCCGCTGGAAAGGGCCTTCGCCGCCTGTATTTCGGCAGCCGGCCTGTTCGGTTCCAGGCCCGACAGCACCAGCATCTCCGCCGCGAAGGCCAGCACGATGCGCTCCAGCCGCGTGCCGGCCTTTTCGCCCTTGAGGAAGGCGAGGCAATTGGCGATCTCGACAGCGTTTCCGGCGGCGTCGGCGAGCGGCTGGTTCATGTCGGTAATAAGAGCGGACGTTGTCACGCCCGCGCCGTTCGCCACCTCGACCAGCGAGCGGGCGAGCGTCTCGGCCTCCGCCGCATCCGTCATGAAGGCGCCGTTGCCGACCTTCACATCCAGCACCAGGGATTGCAGGCCCGCGGCGAGTTTCTTGGAGAGAATGGAGGCGGTGATCAGCGGCACCGAATCGACCGTCGCCGTCACGTCGCGGATCGCATAGATGCGCTTGTCGGCGGGGGCGAGCGCGGTGGTCTGGCCGATGATCGCGCAGCCGACATCCTTGACCGTGCGGCGGAAGAGGTCGGCCGACGGCATGATCGTATAGCCGGGGATTGATTCCAGCTTGTCCAGCGTGCCGCCGGTATGGCCGAGGCCACGCCCCGAGATCATCGGCACGGCAAGGCCGCAGGCCGCCGCGATCGGCGCCAGCATCAGCGAGACGTTATCGCCCACACCGCCGGTCGAGTGTTTGTCGGCGATCGGCCGGTCGATATCCGACCAGTCGAGCACGTCACCCGAATCGCGCATGGCAAGCGTCAGCGCCACGGTCTCGTCGCGCATCATGCCGTTGAACCAGATGGCCATGGCAAGTGCGGCCACCTGGCCCTCGGAGACGCTGCCATCCGTCACGCCGGCGATGAAGCGGGCGATCTCCTCACGGGTGAGGGGCTCGCCGCTGCGCTTGCGGAGGATCGTCTCCTGCGGCAGCATCGTTCAGTAGCTCGCAGGCGCCGACGGCGCGGCCTGGCCGCCGAGCACGGAGAGGATATCGCCGAGCAGGCCCGAGGCGCCGAAGCGGAAGGTTTTGGGCGTCGCCCATCCCTCGCCGAGGATCTTGGCGGCGAGCGCGAGATAGTCGGCGGCATCGCCCACCGTGCGCACCCCGCCGGCCGGCTTGAAACCGACAGGCTTGCCACTGGCCTTGATGGCATTCAGCATGATCTCGGCAGCCGGCAGCGTGGCGTTGACGGCAACCTTGCCGGTCGAGGTCTTGATGAAGTCGGTGCCGGCGGCAATCGCAAGGTCCGAGGCCTCGCGGATCAGTGCGGGATCCTTCAATTCGCCGGTTTCCAGAATGGTCTTGAGACGGACGGGCGGCGTGCAGGCAGCCTTGACGGCTTCTACCATCTCCGTGACGGCGCCTTCGTCGCCGGCAATGAAATCGCGGTAGGGAATGACGAGGTCGATCTCGTCGGCGCCGTCGGCGATCGCCTGTTTCGTTTCGGCAATCACTTCGGCAACCGCCAGGTCCCCGGCGGGGAAGTTGACGACGGTGGCGATCTTCACCGCATGGCCCTTGCCGAGAATGCCGCGCGCCTGCGCGACGAAGCGCGGCCAGATGCAGATGGCGGCGGTCGTGCCGAAGGGCGTCTGGGCCTGCGCGCAGAGCTTTTCGATGGCTGCCGCGTCGCAAGTGTCCGTGAGGTCGGTCAGGTCGAGCAGAGAGAGCGCTTTCTGCGCGGTGTCCTTAAGCATGGTCGTTGCCTCCGCCCGCGATCATTTCAGCGAGGATGGCGGCAAGCCGCTTTCCGCCGATCGGGGCCATGTCCTTGGTTTCGTGATGGCTGAGCTCGCCGCCCGTCATGCCGGCGCCGAAATTGGTGATGACCGAGGCGGCCGCGACCTTCAGGCCGATATGGCGGGCGATCAGCACTTCCGGCACGGTAGACATACCTACGGCATCCGCGCCGAAGACGCGCGCCATGCGGATTTCCGCCGGCGTTTCGAAGCTCGGGCCGGAGAACCACATATAGACGCCTGATGAAAGCGGGATATCCAGCTTGGTCGCAGCGGCTTCCATGCGGGCGGCCAGCTCCGCATCATAGGCATTTGTCATGCCGACGAAGCGGTCGTCGCTGTCCAGGCCAACAAGCGGATTGGTGCCGGAAAAATTGATGTGGTCGGAAATGCGCATCACCGAGCCCGGCGGCATGTCCTCGCGCAGCGAGCCGGCCGAGTTGGTGAGGATCAGCGACGTCACGCCGAGCCCCTTCAGCACCTCGATCGGCGCGCGCATGGCATTCGCATCGCCGCTCTCATAGTAGTGCACGCGGCCGGACAGCATGATGACGGGCACGGCACCGAGGTAGCCGATGACGAGTTCGCCGGCATGGCCCGAGACGGAACTGACCGGAAAGCTCGGCAGGTCGGCATAGGGAATGCGCAGCGGGTTCTGCACGGCCTCCACGAGGGAGCCCAGGCCGGAGCCGAGCACGATTCCGTAGCGCGGCAGAACACCGGCAAGGCGCGAGATCAGGAAGTCCGTGGTCTGAACGCTCATCCGAGAATATCCGTCGCGAAGCTGTGCGGCAGAAGCTCGTCCATGGTCATGGTCTTCTTCACGCCGGTCTCGTCGCACAGATAGATCGGCGTCTTCGCCGTCGCGAATTCCGCGATCTTCTGCCGGCAGCCGCCGCAGGGCGGGCAGAGCGGCAGCTTTTCGGCGATGACCGCCATTTCGACGATCTTCTTGTTGCCGGCCATGATCATATGGCTGATCGCGCTCGGTTCGGCGCACCAGCCCTGCGGAAAGGACAGGTTTTCGATATTGGCGCCGGCATAGATCTTTCCATCCTCGGCGCGGATCGCCGCGCCGACGGGGAATTTGGAATAGGGCGCATGCGCGAAGGCCATCGCCGCGCGCGCCGCCTCGAAGAGGTCGTGGGACATCTTATTATCGCTCCTTGACGTAGGGCACGCCGCCGGCTTTCGGCGGAATGGCCTTGCCGATAAAGCCTGCAAGCAGGATCACGGTGAGGATATAGGGCAGGGCCTGCATCAACTGTACCGGCACCTTGCCGATCAGCGGGAAGGCAAAGCCCTGGTAGCGGATGGCGAAGGCATCGAGGAAGCCGAAGAGCAGGCAGGCGAAGAGAATATTCTTCGGCCGCCACTTGGCGAAAATGAGGGCGGCGAGCGCGATATAGCCCTTTCCGGCCGTCATGCCCTTGGTGAAGCCGGCGCCGGCTGAAAGCGACAGATAGGCGCCCGCGATGCCGCAAAGAATGCCGCAGCAGATGACGGCTCGGTAGCGCAGCCAGATGACCGAGATGCCGGCCGTATCGACGGCACCCGGATTTTCACCGACGGCGCGAAGGCGCAGGCCGAAGCGCGTGCGGTAGAGAATCCACCAGCTCGCCGGCACCATCAGGAAGGCGAGATAGGTCAGCGGCGAATGGCCCGACAGCAGGCCGGAATAGATCGGGCCGAGGATCGGCACGTCGCGCAGGGCATCGGCGAAGGGCAGATGGATTGTGCCGAAACGACCGTCGTCGGAGAGAGCCGGCGTGCGCCCGCCCTGCTTGAACCAGGCTTCGCCGAGGATGACGGTGGAGCCGGCGACGACGAAGTTGATGGCGACGCCAGAGACGATCTGGCTGCCGCGCTGGGTGATCGAGGCATAGCCATGCACCAGCGAGAGAAGCATGGACACGACGATCGCGGCCAGCAGGCCCATGTAAACGGACTGGGTGATATAGGCGACGCAGCCGGCGGCGAAGGCCGCGCCCAGCATCTTGCCCTCAAGGCCGATGTCGAAGACGCCGGCACGCTCGGTGAAGAGACCGGCAAGGGCGGCGAGGATCAGCGGGGTCGAGACGCGGACGGTCGATTGCGCGAGTTCGATGAAGACCTGAAAGAAATCCATGGATCAGGCTCCCTTGGTGGCGGCGACGTCGCGCGTCTTCGGCGAAAGGCCGATGACGAGACGGGTAATGGCGGGGCGGAACATATGTTCGAGCGCTCCGGCAAAGAGGATCACCAAGCCCTGGATGATGACGATCATGTCACGCGAGATGGAGGGCATCTCGAAGGAGATTTCCGCACCGCCCTGATAGAGCATGCCGAAGAGCAGCGCGGCCGGGATGATGCCCGCCGGATGCGAGCGGCCCATCAGCGCCACCGCGATGCCCACGAAGCCCGCGCCCTGGACGAATTCGAGCTGCATGCGGAACTGCTCGCCCATGATCGGGTTCAGCGCCATCATGCCGGCAAGGCCGCCCGAGATCATCATGGTGATGACGATGATCTTGGCTTCCTTGATGCCGGCATAGCGCGCGGCGGCGGGGCTGTGGCCCATCGTGCGCATCTCGTAGCCGAGTTTCGTGCGCCAGATCAGCACCCAGACGCCGAAGGCGGCGACGAGCGCCAGCAGAAAGGAGATGTTGAAGGGGGCATTGCCGACGGAAAGCCCGAAGATCGACATCAGCCAGTCGAGCTTGGGCAGCTGGCCACCGGCATCGAAAGTGCGGGTTTCCAGCGACATCGAGCCGAGCGGCTTGAACACCTTGTTGAGCAGGTAGTTCATCAGGCTGGCGGCGATGAAGTTGAACATGATCGTCGTGATGACGATATGGCTGCCGCGCTTGGCCTGCAGCCAGCCGGGGATCATCGCCCAGAGCGCGCCGAAGAAAGCGGCGCCGAGGATGGCGATCGGGAAGACGAGATACCAGGGCAGCGTCCGGTCGAGCGCAAGGCAGGCGAGCGCCACGCCGATGCCGCCGACATAGGCCTGGCCTTCGCCGCCGATGTTGAACAGGCCGGCATGGAAGGCGACCGCCACGGCAAGGCCGGTGAAGATGAAGGTCGTGGTGTAGTAGAGCGTGAAGCCGATATATTCGCCGCGGCCGAAGGCGCCGTTGATCATGTGATAGGCGGCTTCCAGCGGGCTTTCGCCGACGATCAGCACGACGAGGCCGGAAATCAGGAAGGCGACGGCGAGGTTGACGAGCGGGATCAGGCCATATTCGGCCCAGGCCGGCAGTTTCGCATAGGGAACACTCATTCCGCGGCCTCCTTCGGGCCTTCCACACCGGCCATCAGCAGGCCGAGTTCACCTTCGGTGGCATCCGGGGCACGCTCGCCGACGACGCGGCCGGCAAACATCACGAGAATGCGGTCGGACAGCGCGCGGATCTCGTCAAGTTCGACCGAGACGAGCAGCACGGCCTTGCCCTGATCACGCATCTCTATGATGCGCTTGTGAATGAATTCGATGGCCCCGACATCGACGCCGCGCGTCGGCTGGCCGATGATCAGCACATCGGGATTGCGCTCCATCTCGCGCGCGAGCACGATCTTCTGCTGGTTGCCGCCGGAGAAATTGGCGGTCTTCAGCCGCGGATTCGGCGGGCGGATGTCGTAAGCCGCGATCTTCTCTTCAGCTTCGGCCCTGATGGCGTCGATGTCGAGGGTCAGACCCTTCCGGTATTTCGGATCGTCGTGATAGCCGAGAATGGCGTTCTCGCTCTCCTCGAATTTCAGGACGAGGCCGACATGGTGGCGGTCTTCGGGCACATGGGCCAGCCCACATTTTCGCAGCTCCGCCGGATCGGCATTGCCGGTCACATCGACGGGGCGGCCGTTGAGCAGCACGGTGCCGGATTTGGCGCGGCGGATGCCGGAAATCGCCTCCAGCAGCTCCGACTGGCCGTTGCCGGCGACACCAGCGATGCCGACGATCTCGCCGGCCCTGAGGTCGAAGGACACGTCGTCCACCATGGTCACGCCGCGGCTGTCGCGCACCGTGAGGTTCTTGACCGAGAGCTTGACGTCGGCGGGCTTGGCCTCACCCTTTTCGACGCGCAGCAGAACACGGCGACCGACCATCAGCTCGGCCAGTTCCTCGACGGAGGTGTCCTTGGTCGTGCGCGTCGCCACCATCTCGCCGCGGCGCATGACCGAGACCTCGTCGGTGATCGCCATGATCTCGCGCAGCTTGTGGGTGATGAGGAGAACGGTTTTGCCTTGGTCCTTCAGTTGGCCGAGAATGCGGAACAGGTGATCGGCCTCGGCCGGCGTCAGAACGCCCGTCGGCTCGTCGAGAATGAGGATATCGGCCTTGCGGTAGAGCGCTTTCAGGATTTCGACACGCTGCTGGATACCGACGGGCAGTTCCTCGATCACGGCGTCCGGATCGACCTCCAGCGCATATTCCTTCTCGAGCCGCTTCAGTTCGGCGCGCGCCTTGGTGATGCCGGCATTGAGGATCTGGCTTTCCTCTGCGCCGAGCATGATGTTTTCCAGCACCGTGAAGTTTTCCACCAGCATGAAGTGCTGGTGCACCATGCCGATGCCGGCGGCGATCGCCGCATTGGGATCGCGGATTTTGATCGTCTTGCCGTCAATCACGATGTCGCCGTGGTCGGCCTGGTAGAAGCCGTAGAGGATCGACATGAGGGTGGATTTGCCGGCGCCGTTTTCGCCGATGATACCGTGAATGGTGCCTTTGCGGACCTTCAGGTTGATATTCCGGTTGGCGTGGACGAGGCCGAAGCTCTTGTCGATGCCCTTCAGTTCGATTGCCAGTTCGCTCATGACGATCCACTCTTACGGGGATTTAGGGCCGACGGGCCGTTTTTCGGCCTGCCGGGTCGTAGTCTTGTTGCTTCCGTTGCACTTGTCCAGCCCGATTGCGGGCCGGGGGCTCCCCCGCTATAGCTCAGGCTTGCCGCATGACGAGGACAGCCATGACAGATCTTCCCGAAGACACCGACGCCACGCGCATCGCCCGCCTGGAAGAGCATGTCGCCCACCAGGCCGTTACGATCGAGGAGCTCTCCGACCAGCTCGCCGAACAATGGCGTGTGGTCGAGCAGGTCAGGACGAAGCTCGACCGGCTGACGGAACGGTTTCTCTTGCTGGAGGAAGGGGCCGGCGAAGCCCCGGCCATTACCCGCCCGCCGCATTACTGAACGGGCAGCGCCGCAGGCCAAACAGGGTGAACGCGCCGGAAAACGGAATCGGCCCGTCTGCTTTCGCAAACGGGCCGTCAATGCCGCTTAGTAGGGGCAGGTCTCGTCCGTCATGTAGTCATGGACCTTCACCGTGCCGGCGATGATGTCGGCGCGCGCCTTGTCGATGGCGGCCTTCATTTCCGGGGTGATGAGCGGTGCGTTGTTGTCGTCCATGGCGACGTCGACACCGTTTTCCTTCAGGCCGAGCACGTTGATGCCGGGCTTGAACGTGTCGTCCTTGGCCGACATGAAGGCGTCGTAGACGGCGACGTCGACGCGCTTGACCATCGAGGTCAGGACCTTGCCCGGATGCATGCCGTTCTGGTTGGAATCGACGCCGATGCCGAGCTTGCCGGCGTCAGCCGCAGCCTGGAGAACGCCGACACCCGTGCCGCCGGCAGCGTGATAGACCACGTCCGAGCCCTGGTCGAACTGGGACTTCGCGATTTCGCCGCCCTTGACCGGGTCGTTCCAGGCATCCGGCGTCGTGCCCGTATAGGCTTCGAGCACCTTGTAGTCGGCGCCGAGCGACTTCACGCCGCCCGTATAGCCGCAGGCGAATTTGTGGATGAGCGGGATGTCCATGCCGCCGACGAAGGAGACGGTCTTCGACTTGGAAGCCATGCCGGCGAGGATGCCGGCCAGCCAGCCGCCTTCTTCTTCCTTGAAGACGACCGAGCGGACGTTCGGCTTGTCGACAACCATGTCGATGATGGCGAACTTGGTGTCGGGATATTCGGCGGCAACCTTCTCAAGCTGCGCTGCCCAGGAGAAGCCGGCCATCACGATCGGGTTGTTGCCGTCGCCGGCGAAGCGGCGAAGCGCCTGCTCGCGCTGGGCGTCGTTGGCGATTTCGAATTCGCGGTATTCGATGCCGGTCTCGGTCTTGAACTTTTCCGCGCCGTTATAGGCCGCTTCGTTGAACGACTTGTCGAACTTGCCGCCGAGGTCATAGATGATCGCCGGCTTGATATCCGCGGCGAGCGCGCTGGCCGACATGGCAGCAGTTGCAAGAAGGGTGAGAAGGGTTTTTTTCATTGTGCAGCCCTGTTCGCTATTGATCTTATAGGGACCTTCCGCGCGGGCGCTGACAGGCGCGCGGCGGAGCCACCGACCCGTTCCCTTGGGTCAGGCTGGCGGCATCCTTGCATGCCTCCGGGAAAAATTCACCAGAAATTTTTCAGATGGTAAAAAATAGAAGCCGCCGCCAACAGGAAGATAAAACCCTGTTCGCGACGGCGCGGATTTCCCCGAATTTTCGAGCTTTTTCAGCCGATGGCGCAGGCCACGCCCGTGCCGCGAAGGCCGCAATAGCCGCCGGGATTCTTGGCGAGATACTGCTGGTGCACATCCTCGGCGAAGTAGAGTGGCCCGGCCTTGGCGATCTCCGTCGTGATGCGGTCAGTGCGCCCGGCTGCCGTCAGGGCCGCCTGGTAGGCGTCGCGCACACGCCGCGCCGTCGCAAGGTCGGCCTCATCGTCGAGATAGACCGCCGAGCGGTAGGTCGTGCCGATATCGTTGCCCTGGCGCATGCCCTGCGTCGGGTCATGCGCCTCGAAGAAGACCTTGAGCAGCGCCTCGAGCGTCACCGTGGCGGGATCGTAAACGACGAGCACGACTTCGGTATGGCCGGTCAGTCCCGTCGTCGTCTCGTGATAGGTCGGGTTGGGCGTGAAACCGCCGGAATAACCCGCCGCCGTCACCCAGACGCCGGGGATTTTCCACAAGAGCCGCTCGGCGCCCCAGAAGCAGCCCATGCCGAGCAAAACGGTCTTGAAACCTTGCGGATAAGGGCCCTTCAGCGGATTGCCGTTGACGAAATGCGTTTCCGACGTCGGGATCGGCTGCTCACGGCCGGGAAGCGAGGCTTCCGGCGCGGGCATGGCGGTCTTCTTGTTGAACATATCGATCAGGAACATGGATGGCCTCCTGGCCGGGCCGCGCGGGACGGCGGCGGTTTAATGTATCAGGCGGTGAAGCGGCCTGCGACGGGCGGGCGCCGGTAGGCGATAACCCAGAAGAACAAGGATACGGCGAGCAGCACGGCAAAAGCCGGCTGCGACAGCACCCAGAGCGCCGCCGGATCCCAGGCATAGGGGAACTTGCGCATGATGCCGTCGGCGACGAGCGCGATCGTATCCGGGCTTGCCGTGCTCCAGGCAACGGCGAGCGGCGTCAGCACCGGCTCGGAGGCGGAGACCGACTGGATCGCATCGATCGTGCCGGCCATGACCGCAACGACGAGGGCGAAGAGACTGATGGCCTTCAGGACGAACCGTATCATGCGCACCCTCCCGGTGCCCTTGGGAGCCGAAAACCGCTCCACTTCATTGCTGCCTATAGATAGGAAGACGCGCGGCACTCTGCAATCCTTCGCCGCGATGCGGCATATCCTTCAAAAAACTGTCAGAAAGCGGTTGATTGCGCGCCAAACCTCGGTATATATCGCGCCGTCTCGCCGGAATGGAAACAGGAAGGCGACCCGCGTCGGATTAACCACCGGCAGCGAGCGGACGGACAGGTGGCCGAGTGGTTGAAGGCGCACGCCTGGAAAGTGTGTATAGGGGAGACTCTATCGCGGGTTCGAATCCCGCTCTGTCCGCCATCCTTTTGTAACCCTCCCCCCATAATATCTGCCGGATTGTCGCCGGACCTGGCTTTCGCCGCGCCCGCAGCATCTGTTTCAACGGCGTTGCCGACGGGATTTTCATGGTTACGATTGCGGTTGCCGGTATCGGCTATGTCGGGCTTTCCAATGCGGTGCTGCTTGCCCAGTACAATGATGTCATCGCCTATGACATTTCCGCGGAACGGGTGGCGAAGGTCAATCAGCGCCTTTCGCCCATCGTCGATGCCGAGATCGAAGACTATCTTGCGACGAAACCGTTGCGGTTGAAGGCGACGACGGACAAGGCGGAGGCGTTTACCGGGGCGGATTTTATTCTCGTGGCGACGCCGACCAACTACGATCCGCAGTACAATTATTTCGATACGAAAAGCGTTGAGGCGGTCATCGACGAGGCGCGGGCACTCAATCCGGATGCCACTGTTATCATCAAGTCCACCGTGCCCGTCGGCTATACCCAGGCGCTGCGCAATGAGCGCGGTGACGCGCGCATCGTCTTCTCGCCGGAATTCCTGCGTGAGGGTAAGGCGCTGCATGACAACCTCTACCCGTCGCGCATCGTCATGGGGGCGGATACGCCGGAGGCGCGGCTCTTTGCGAGCCTGCTGCAGCAGGGCGCCTTGAAGGACGACGTGCCGCTGCTCTTTACCGGCTCGGGCGAGGCCGAGGCTATCAAGCTCTTCGCCAACACCTATCTCGCCATGCGCGTCGCCTATTTCAACGAACTCGATTCCTACGCCATGACGCATGGCATCGACACGCGCCAGATCATTGAGGGCGTCGGGCTCGATCCGCGCATCGGCAAGCACTACAACAATCCCTCTTTCGGCTATGGCGGCTATTGCCTGCCGAAGGACACCAAGCAGCTTCTGTCCAATTTCTCCGATGTGCCGCAGAACCTCATCCGCGCCATCGTCGATGCCAACACGACGCGCAAGGAGTTTCTGGCGCTCGACATCGTCGCGCGCAACCCCGATGTAGTCGGCGTCTACAGGCTCGCGATGAAGAAGGATTCGGATAATTTCCGTGAATCCTCCATCCAGGGCATCTTGAAGCGCATCAAGGCCAAGGGCATTCCGGTCATCATTTACGAGCCGGATTTCGAGGACGACACGTTCTTCCGCTCGGAAATCGTGCGCGATCTCGACGCGTTCAAGCGCCGCGCCGACCTCATCGTTGCTAACCGCCTTTCCGCTGAACTCGAAGACGTCAGGGATAAGGTTTATACGCGCGACGTTTTCGAGCGGGACTGAGGCTTCAGGCGAGCCATGCCGGCAGGCGCGGCGGCACGCGGCCGGTCAGCGCCGCCTCGATGCAATCGGCGAGATTGCCGAAGCGCACGGTGCGGCCGGAGAGGCCCGGGCCGTAATGGGCGTATTTGCCGGAATTGGTGATGAGCGCCCGTGTCTTCGTCGGGAAAATCGGTTCGGAAATCGAGCACCAGCAGAGATCCGGCAGGACCTGAACGCCGCTCGCCCTGAGCCGGGTCAGGACGTCGCCGGATTGCGCCATGACATCGCGGCCGGCCGTGACGATGACGGTGACATCGGGATGGCGCTTGCGGTCGCCGAGCGCATCGGCCAGCGCCCGGCATTCGGAGGACGAGGCGTGCGGGCTGCCGATGGCAACGAGTTCGACCTCGGCGGGGCCGTCGTTGAACATCCTCCAGACGTCGATCATGTCGGCGCGGGTGATGATTGTGCGGTCGGCATTGTCGGCGGCGCTGCCGTCGGCTTCGGGCGTCACGCCCTCGATATGCAGCATGGGGGCGGCCGAGGTGGTGCCGAAGGCGGCGCACAGTGCCTTCAGATCGTCCTGCGTTGGCTTGGCGGTCGCAAGGCCGCGCAGCAGGGGGATGCGGTCGGGTGCCGCGCGGCCGGCGAGATAGCCGACGATCGGCCAGAAGGCGTCGTCGATAGTGTCGGGCAATTCCACGTCGATGACGCGCCTGGCCTTGCGTTGTTCGTCGAGATAGACGCCGGACAGCGGCGCGCGGCCGGTGAGCGCGATGCAGAGGTCAAGGAAATCGGGGTGTTTTGCCGTGCGGGCGCCGAGCACTGTGTTGGCGAAGATCACGGCATTGGATTCGGCCCAGGCGATGGCCTCGCCCGTCTTCGGCGCGCTGTCGAGCAGGTAGGGCGAGCAGGTGAAGGTCGGGCGGCAGCCCATGCGCACATAGGCATCGGCAAGGCGGGCGGCCGGGTCGCCGAACTCCTGCGGCACACCCTGCTTCTCCCAGTTGGCGCGGTCGACGGAGATGGCGTTCATCGTGGTCGGCACACGCACCTTGGCGCTCATGTCGGCCATCTTTTCCGCGAAGGTTAGGTTGGCGGGGCTGGCATAGATGCAGCCGTCAATATGGCCCTGCACCACGTCGATGAGCTTTTCCGCACCCTGTTGGGCGGCCATGGCGATGGTGATGCGCAGCGCCAGCTGCACCGCGATGCCGTCGCGGCCTTCGAGCATGGCACGGTCGTTCTCGGTGAGATCGAGGGCCGCTGTGGCCGGCGGGGAAACGGGGATGACGAGGTCGTCGGCGACGATTTCTGTGTCGCTGATCGTCGCCGTCTTGGCACGACAGAGCGCGTCATAGGCCTCATGCGAGAGGCGCAAAACCGGCAGCGATTTGCCGAACATTTCCGCGGCGATCAGCGCACCGAGCGTCAGAACATCCTCCGCCTCGCTGAAAACAAGCGCGGCCGGCGCGCGGCCGGTGAGCGCCAGATCGAGCAGCACGCCGGATCCGGTGCAGGAGCCGCGGCTCGACGGCATCATCAGGATGCCGCCGGTGATCGTCACGCCATGCAGCGGATGGTGCACGTCGATGACGCGGCCGGTCGCCGGATCGACGCCGCCCCAGAAGCTCAGCGCCTCGCCCGCGGCGATGATCGGACCGGAGGCTGTTCCGGCAAGAATGCTGCGGGCGGAGAGCGCTGTCATGGAATAGCTCCTAGAAACGTTGCGGCGAGAAAGGTGCGATGTCGATGGTGGTCGGCCGGTCTGTCAAGAGATCGGCGACGAGACGGGCGGTGCCGGCGGACTGCGTGAGGCCGAGATGGCCGTGACCGAATGCATAGATGACCTTCGGCGTGGCACGGGCGCGGCCAATCGCCGGCAGGCTGTCCGGCAGCGACGGGCGAAAACCCATCCACTGCACGCCGCCCTGGGGCTTGAGGCCGGGCAGGAAGGTGCGGGCCTTTTCCAGCATGGCCTGCGACCTCTGGAAGTTCGGCGGCAGCTTCAGTCCGCCAAGCTCCACCGCGCCGCCAACGCGGATGCCGGTCGAAAGCCGGGTCACGACGAAGCCGTGGCCGCCGAAGGTCACCTGCGTGCGCAGGTCGAAGGCGTCGACAGGCAGCGTCGTGTTGTAGCCGCGCTCGGTCTCGAGCGGGATGGTTTCACCAAGCGAGCGCGCGACCTGATGAGAGAAGGCACCGGCCGACAACACGACCTTCTGCGCCCGCAGCGTCCGTCCGTCGGTCGTGCGGATTTCGATGCCACCCTCGATCGGGTGCAGGCCGGAGACGTCGGCACGCTCGATTGTGCCGCCCTTTGCGCGAAAATGGTCGGCAAGCACCAGCGTGTAGAGTTTTGGATCGGCGATGGAATACCAGCCGGGCGTAAACGTGCCGTGCGTGAAGCGTGGCGCGAGGCCGGGCTGGATCGCCGCCATGGCATTGGCGTCGAGATGGTGGAACTCGACGCCGTGCTGTTCGCGGGCCTTCCAGCCGGGCAGCGAGGCGTTGAGTTCGGCCTGGCTTTCATAGACCTGCAGGTTGCCTTCCTTGCGCAGCATGCCGAGCGTATCGGTCTGGGCGAGGAACGGTTCCAGCTCGGCCTTGGAAAGGTCCATCAGCGCGGTCTGCGCCGCCGTGGAATGAGCGACGCGGCTTGCCGAACAGGCACGCCAGAAGCGGAACATCCACGGTGCGATCTTGATGGCGTAGGACGGCGGAACGCTGAGCGGCCCAAGCGGATCGAGCAGCCATTTCGGCGCCTTCTTCAGGATGCCCGGCGAGGCGAGCGGCAGGATGTCGGTGAAGGCGAAAGCGCCGGCATTGCCGGCAGACGCGCCGGCTGCCGGGGCCTCGCGTTCCAGAACGGTGACGGTGAGGCCGCGCGCCTGGGCGGCAATGGCCGCCGACAGGCCGACGACGCCGGCGCCGATGACGACGACGCCGGGCTGAATGTCAGTGTTCATCACGGTCTCAATGCGTCGCGGCGAGGAAGTTTTGCAGCTCAGGATCCTTCGGCGCGCCGAACAACGCTTCCGGCGGTGCGATCTCGGCCATCACGCCCTTGTGGAAGAAGGCGACGCGGTCGGAGACTTCGCGGGCGAACTTCATTTCGTGCGTGACGCAGATCATCGTCATGCCTTCGGAGGCCAGCATGCGCAACGTGTCCAGCACTTCGCCGACGAGCTGCGGGTCAAGCGCCGAGGTCACTTCGTCGAACAGCATATAGGCCGGCGACATGGCGAGCGCCCGGGCAATCGCCATGCGCTGCTGCTGGCCGCCTGACATGCGGCTCGGATAGACCTTCAGCTTGTCGCCGAGACCGACATGGGTCAGCTGCTTGACGGCCATGGCCTCGGCTTCGGCCTTCGACTGGCCGAGAACCTTGACCGGCGCCAGCATGACGTTTTCCAGCACGGTCAGGTGCGGGAAGGCGTTGAACTGCTGGAAGACGATGCCGAGCTTGCGGCGCAGCTTGTTGAGGTCCGTGCCCTTGGCATGGACGTCGGTGCCGTCGACCACGATGCGGCCGGCATCGATGGTCTCCAGACCGTTGATGCAGGTGAGCAGCGTCGACTTGCCCGAGCCCGAGCCGCCGATGATGGTCAGCACTTCGCCCTTCTGGACGGTGAGGTTGATCCCCTTGAGAACTTCGAGCTGGCCGAAGGACTTGCGGACGTTTTCGATCTCAATCATTGGACCACCGTTTTTCGAGATAGCCGCCAAGCCGGGCTATGGGGAAGCTGATGATGAAGTAGATGGCGCCGCAGATCAGCAGGATGAACAGCGGTTCCTGCAGGCGCGTGACGAGGATCTGCGAGGCGCGCAGCAGCTCGATGAGGCCGAGCCAGAGCACCAGCGCCGAATCCTTCATGACGCCGAGCGTCAGGCCGATCCAGGCGGGCAGCGAGACGCGGGTGGCAAGCGGCGCCACGATGTAGCGCATGTCCTGCCACCAGGTCATGCCGAGCGATCGGGCCGCGCGGCGCGTCGTCGTCGGTACGGCGGAGATGCCGCCGCGCACGATCTCGGTGCAGTAGGCGGCCGTATAAAGCGACAACACCACGCAGGATGTGGTGAAGGGCGCCCAGCCGAGCTTCATGATCGATTGCGCCGCATTGCCGAGCACGAGCTGAATGAGCAGCGGCACGGAGCGGAAGATGTCGAGCAGGAAGGTGATCGGCAGCGACCAGTAGGTGCCGAGCTGGTTGCGCAGCACGCCGAAGACGACGCCGAGAATGGTGCCGGCGATCACGGAGACGGCGGTGACCGCAAGCGTCATCAGCGCGCCTTGGGCGAGGAAGCCGAGATCGGCAAGCGTGAGAGCGGTATCGAACATGGGTTACCCTCTCAGTAGCGGAACATGCGCGTGGCGGCGAGACGCGCAGCCAGCGTCACGGCCTTGGCGATCAGATAGTAGATGACCGCCGCGAGCGCGAAGAATTCGAAGGTCCGGAAGGACACCGCATTCAGCGCCTGGGTGACGCCGGCGAGATCGGTGTTCATGCCGACGGTGACGCCGAGCGAGGTCATCAGGATTGCCCAGACCATCTGGTTGGTGGCCGGCAGGAAGGCGATGCGCAGCATTTGTGGCATGACGATGTAGCGGAAGGCCATGAGCGGCGTCATGCCGAGCGAGCGGCCGGCGCGGGTCTGCGTTTCCGGGATCGCCTTCAGCGCGCCGCGGAAATTCTCCGCGAGATAGCCGGCATTGTTGAAGGCGATGCCGACGAGCAGCGCCGTATAGGGGCTCAAGTGGATGCCGAAGCTGCCCAGCCCGAAATGCGCCATGTAGATCTGGAAGAGCGCCGGCGTGTTGCGCGCGATCTCGACCCAGACGGTCGCAAAGCCGTTCAGGATGCGGTTGCCGGACAGCCGGAAGAGCGTCAGCGCGAGCGCGACGACAAGGCCGATGGCCATGGAGGCGAGGGCGATCTGGAGCGTGACCAAAGCACCGTCCAGCATCTGCGGCAGGGCCTTGAACGCCTGATTCCAATGGAAATTATAACTGAACATTGCCGTCTCACCCTTCGGAAACGA
>NZ_JBLZPK010000046.1:0-4438 GCF_049199905.1 Shinella sp. M27 | reverse complement strand
CTTCAAAACGGCAGATTAGCGATAAACGCCGTTGACCGAAAGCGACGGAACTTCGCCGCCGACCCACTTTTCGTAGAGCTCGTTGTAACGGCCGGTGCGAACCTGCTGGTTGATGAACAGGTTCAGGTAGTTGATCAGGCCGTATTCTTCGCGGTTGGTGAAGAGCGCGACATAGTCGATGTCGTAGGGCGCCTTGCCGACGACGGAGATGCCGGGGAACTTGCCGCTCTTGACGGTGGCCTGAGCGACCGTCGAGGTGGAGACCGTGGCGTCGATCTGGCCCTGGCTCAGCGCCAGGAAGACATCGGCCTGGGTCTGGTACGGACGGAATTCACCCGCGCCGAATTCCTTCATCGTCTTTTCGAGCGCGATGGCCTCGAACGTGCCGGCGGTGGCGCCTACCGTCTTGCCCTTCATGTCCTCGAAGGACTTGATGCCCGACTTGTCATTGGCCGTGACGGCCATTTCGAAGGCGAAGTAGGGGATCGTCATGCCGACGGTCTTGGCGCGTTCCAGCGTGTCGGAGGTCGAGGCGACGCCGACATCGACGCGGCCGGACATCAGCGCCGGGATGCGTTCCGGGAAGGGCGTCTCGACGATTTCGGCGGTGACGCCGAGCGCCTTGGCCAGATCGTTGCAATAGTCGACGTCGAAGCCGATCGGGTTGTTGCTCTCGTCGCGCGAGCCCATCGGCGGGAAGTCGAGAACGACGGCGCAGCGCAGCGTGCCGGACGAGATGATGTCGTCCAGCTTGTCGGCCTTGGCCGGGCTGGTGAGGGCGGTGGCGGCCACGAGGCCGAAGGCGAGGACCGAGGTCTTCTTCATTACTCTCTCCCTGGATTGGTCTGGACGATTCACTTGGGCGAGGTCCGTCCTGCCCGTGATGTAAATCGTCCTATAAAATACAAATAATATGCAAAAAGTATATAGCTCGTATGCAAAAAAATGCCGAGCCTCCCTTTCGGAAGGCCCGGCCCTATCAGGCAAGCTTCAGGCTTGAATTAATTGAGGAAATCCTCGGGCAGCAGGCCTTCGGGGAAGTTCTGGTAGGACACCGGACGCAGGAAGCGGCGGATCGACATCGTACCGACGCTCGTCGCGCCGAAATTCGTCGAGGCCGGGTAGGGGCCGCCATGCACCATGGAATCGACCACCTCGACGCCGGTCGGGAAACCGTTGACCAGCACGCGGCCGGCCTTGCGTTCCAGGAACGGCCGCAGGCGCTTGGCGTCTTCGAGGTCGCCGGCATCCATGTGGATCGTCGCCGTCAGCTGTCCCTCGAAGTTGCGGGCAAGCTTTACCATCTCATCGACTGAGGAGACGCGCACGACGAGACCGAGCGGGCCGAAGACTTCTTCAGAAAGCGCGTGGTCGGCGAGGAACTGGTCGCCCGAGATTTCGAAAAGGTTCGGCAGGGCGTTACGGCCGGTGGATTCGGTCGTCAGCAGCGGCTTGACCGTATTGCGGCTCTCAAAGCGCGCCTGGCCGTCCTGGTAGGCCTTGGCGATGCCGTCCGTCAGCATGGTCTGCGCGGCAACCTTCGACAACGCCTCGACGGCAGCGGCCGTGAAGCGGTCGGCATCCGCGCCGTCCTGGACGATGGCGATGCCGGGATTGGTGCAGAACTGGCCGGCACCCATGGTGAGCGAACCGGCCCAGCCCTGGCCGAGGCTTTCAGCACGCGCCTTCACGGCTTCCGGCAGAACGAACATCGGGTTGACCGAACCGAGCTCGCCGAAGAACGGGATCGGCTCCGGGCGGGCGGCGCACAGGTTGAACAGCGCGCGGCCGCCGGCCAGCGAGCCGGTGAAGCCGACGGCCTTGATCAGCGGATGCTGCACGACGGCCTCGCCGACCTGGCGGTTGCCGCCCTGGATGAGCGAGAAGACGCCTGGATGCACGCCGGTCTTCTGGACGGCGGCGAAAACGGCTTCGGCGATGATCTCGCCCGTGCCTGGATGGGCCGAGTGACCCTTGACCACGACGGGGCAACCGGCGGCAAGCGCGGCAGCTGTATCACCGCCGGCCGTGGAGAAGGCGAGCGGGAAGTTGGAGGCGCCGAACACGGCGACCGGGCCGATCGGCCGCTGGATCAGGCGGATTTCCGGGCGCGGTGCCGGCTGGCGGTCGGGCAGGGCCGCATCGAAACGACGGTCGAGGAAGTCGCCCTTCTCGATATGATCGGCGAAGAGGCGGAGCTGCCCGGTGGTGCGGCCGCGCTCACCCTGCAGGCGGGCGACCGGCAGGCCGGTTTCCTGCGTGCCGATCTCGGTGATGGCCTCGGCGCGCGCTTCGATCTCGTCGGCGATGGCGCGCAGGAAGGCGGCGCGGTCGGCGCGCGAGGCGTAACCATAGCTCAGGAAGGCGTCTTCGGCGGCTTCCGCCGCGCGGTTCACCAGTTCGACCGTGCCGACGGCGAAGGCGTGCGCCGGGCCATGGGCGGGCGAGGAGGTAAACGTGCCGTTGCCGTCGAGCCATTCGCCTGCGACGAGGTGTTTACCGTGGGGAGTGAAAGCCATGAGACGTACCTTTCTTGCGGAATGGGGTTCGCCCGATATAGGAGAGGAGAGGGCGAATTGCACTTGTCGAAATCTTGTATACTCTATGTATGCAAATGTTCAATCGCCAACCTGCACGGGCGGCACAGCGGAAGAGACGAAAGATGACGCAAACCTCCACCCTGACGATCGCCGCGCTGCACGAGCGTGTCGAAGCCATCTTCCGCAAGGGCGGTCTCAATGCCGTGCAGGCTGCGGCGCTGGCCCGCGTCATCGTCGCCGGCGAGCGCGACGCCTGCAAGTCGCACGGCATCTACCGCATCGAAGGCGCGCTGCGCACCGTCAAGGCCGGCAAGGTGAAGCCGGATGCCGTGCCGGTTCTCGACCGCAACGAGGGATCTGCCATCGTCAAGGTCAATGCCGACGGCGGCTTCGCCAACCCGGCCTTTGAGTTGGGCGTTCCCGCTCTTGCCGAGCGTGCGAAAAAGCTCGGCATCGCGGCGCTCGTCATCAACGACTGCACCCACTTCTCCGCACTGTGGCCGGAAGTCGAGGCTGTGACGAACGAGGGTCTTGCCGCCCTCGTCATGTGCCCGAGCTATGCTACGGTCGCCCCCACCGGCGGCAACAAGCCGCTGCTCGGCACCAACCCCTTCGCCTTCGGCTGGCCGCGCAAGGACAATTCGCCCTACGTCTTCGACTTCGCCACCTCGGTCGCCGCTCGCGGCGAGATCGAGCTGCACCGCCGTGCCGGCAAGCCGCTGCCCGAGGGCTGGGCGATCGATGCCGACGGCAACCCGACGACCGACCCGGAAGCAGCCCTTGCCGGCGCCATGCTGCCCTTCGGCGGCCACAAGGGCTCTGCCATCGGCACGATGATCGAGCTTCTCGCCGGCATCATGATCGGCGACCTGACGAGCCCGGAAGTGCTCGATTTTCTCGGCACCACGACGCTCGCCCCCTTCCACGGCGAACTCATCATCGCCCTGTCGCCGGAAGCCTTCGCCAAGGGTCGCCCGGGCGATCCCTTCGCCCGCGCCGAAGTGCTCTTCGAGGCCATCGTCGGCGCCGGTGCCCGCCTGCCTTCGCAGCGCCGCTTCGTGGCCCGCAAAAAGTCCGAGGCGGAGGGCGTCACGCTGACGGCCGCCGAAACGGAACAGCTGGATCGTCTGCTGGAAAAGGGTCTCGACGCGATCGCGTAACGGGCTCGACCTGGTGCCGCGGCAAGCGATTGCCGCGGCCTTCAGCCCTTCTGCAGGGCAAGGTGGGCGCCGAGCCCGATAAGGATGGTCCCGCCGGCCTTGCGCACAAGGGCCTGCACGCCGCTTGAGCGCTTCAGTCGCGCGAGGATCACATCCGCAAGCAGAACGCTGACGACGTCGGCGAAGGTGAAGATCAGGTTCACCACCGTCCCGAGAATCGCAAGTTGCATCCAGATCGGCAACCCGGCACCGCTGTCGACGAACTGCGGCAGGAAGGCGAGGAAGAAGATCGCCGTCTTGGGGTTCAGGATCTCGACGGTGACACTCTGCGCGAAGGCCCGTCGCCCACCCTTCGGGGCGGTTGCGTTCTCCTCTTGCTGGTCCGTCGCGCGGAACAGCGAAACCCCGAGCCAGATGAGATAGAGGGCGCCCGCGAGCTTGACGCACGTATAGGCGAGCGGCACCGCATGAAACAGCGCGGAAAGTCCGGCGGCGGCCGCGATGATATGCGCGTATGCGCCGAGATGAATACCGAGGACCGCCATCAGGCCCGCCTTGCGACCGCCGGCCATCGTCCGGGCCGCGGCATAGAGCATGGCAGGGCCGGGAATGAAGGCGAAGATCGCCGTTGTGACGGCGAAGGCAAGCAGCACATCCAGGGAAGGCATGTCGGTTTCTCTCGTTGCGATGTCGCGACAGTCGCAAAATGAAGCCGTCGCGGCAATGGCAAACGAAAAC
>NZ_JBLZPK010000045.1:0-40346 GCF_049199905.1 Shinella sp. M27 | reverse complement strand
CATGAAACCCGATGTCGACGCGGCCATGGAGGCCTTGCGCGGTCTTTTCCCCGAAACGCCGCTCCAGCTGAACGAACACCTTTCCGCCCGCTATGGCGCGGAGATCTACCTGAAGCGCGAAGACCTTTCGCCGGTGCGCTCCTACAAGATCCGCGGCGCGTTCAACTTCTTCCGCAAGGTGCTGGCTCAGGAAAACGCCGCGCGCAGCTTCGTCTGCGCCTCGGCCGGCAACCATGCGCAGGGCTTTGCCTTCGTCTGCCGCCATTTCGGCGTACCGGGCGTGGTGTTCATGCCGGTGACGACGCCGCAGCAGAAGATCGACAAGACGCGCATGTTCGGCGGCGAATTCGTCACGATCAAGCTCGTCGGCGACTTCTTCGACCAGTGCTACAAGGCCGCCCGCGACCATGCGGAGGCGACCGGCGCGCTGATGGTGCCGCCTTTCGACCATGCCGATATCATCGAGGGGCAGGCGACCGTTGCGGCGGAAATCGTCGCACAGCTCGGCGAAGGCAAGCTGCCGGATCTCGTGGTCCTGCCGGTCGGGGGCGGTGGCCTCGCGTCGGGCGTCACGGGATATTTCGAAAGCATGATCGGCCCGTCGAGCTTCCTGTTCTGCGAACCATCCGGTGCGCCGAGCCTCAAGCGCAGCCTGGAAAGCGGCGCGGTGGTGACGCTCGAAACCGTCGACAATTTCGTCGACGGTGCCGCCGTCGGCCAGATCGGCGCGCTGAATTTCTCTGCCCTTCGCCGGTTCTCCGCCGACCAGGTCATGCTGCTCTCGGAAAACGCGATCTGCGTGACGATGGTGGACATGCTGAATGTCGAGGGCGTGGTGCTGGAGCCGGCGGGCGCGCTGTCGCTGGCGGCGCTGGAGGAACTCGGCCGCGAGACGCTGGAAGGCAAGACGGTCGTCGCCGTCGTCTCCGGCGGCAATTTCGATTTCGAGCGCCTGCCCGACGTCAAGGAACGCGCGATGCGCCACAAGGGGTTGAAAAAATACTTCATCCTGCGCCTCGCGCAGCGCCCCGGCGCGCTCCGCGATTTCCTCAACCTGCTCGGCCCGGACGATGACATCGCCCGTTTCGAGTATCTGAAGAAGTCCGCGCGCAATTTCGGCTCGATCCTCATCGGCCTCGAAACCAAGGCGCCCGAGAATTTCGTGGCGCTCAAGAAGGCCTTCGACGGCGCGGGCATGGGCTATCAGGACATCACTGAGAACGAAATTCTCGCAAACCTCATCATCTAGGGACACGTACGGTTCGGTACGCTCGCCTCTTGGAGGGCGTCCCGGCCTGTGTTAGCAATCGGCCATGGCTTCTTTCTTTTCAAAACTCTTCGGTCGCGGCGGCGATACGGCAACTCCGGCAAAAGCGGCGGAGGAAACCGAGGCATATAACGACCTGACCCTCGTCGCAGCCCCCATCCAGGAAGGCGGCCAGTACCGCCTTGCCGGGCGCATCGAAAAGCGGGATGGCGACCGGGTGCTGACCCGCAGCTTCATCCGCGCCGATCTGTTTTCCTCGCGGGACGACACGGTCGCATCGACCTTCCGCAAGGCAAAGCAGATCGCCGACCAGCACGGCGCCTCCCTGTTCAGCGACGGCGTTGACAGCCGGCAGGTGTGATCCTGTTGGATAAAGCCGTTTGGGGGCCATAAAAGTCATACGAAAAGTGTTCGGGCGCTGGAGTGCCGGTGCGAATGCCTGTATCCGCAGGATTAGTGACTTGTTGCGACTCTGCCGGTGTTGTTAGCTGCCGGCAGTCGAGGAATTCTGCGGACCGATCATGGGTACTGAAAATCTGATCCTGCTTCTCGTCGAGGCCGGGTTCTATTTCGTCTTCATGGTGGGCCTGCTGCACCTGCGCCATCAGCTTGGCATCGGCGTCTTCGTCGCGGCCCTCGGGGTGATGCACTTCCTCGAGACCTATCTCGCCGCCGTCTTCTATATCGAGTTGCCCTTCGGCGTGATTTCGCCGGGCTCCTCGGTGCTGTTCTCCGGCAAGCTGATGATGATCCTTCTTCTCTATGTGAAGGAGGACGCGGCCGTCGTGCGCGCGCCGATCTACGGCCTGCTTGCCGGCAACTTCCTGACGGTGGGCCTGAGTTTCTTCCTGCGCCACCACCAGACGATCGGTGCGGTGCCGGGCCGTATCGCCGACCTTGCCTTCATCGACGAGATGGGCTGGCTGATGCTGTGGGGCACGATGCTGCTCTATGTCGACGCGCTCGCTATCATCCTGCTCTACGAGCGGCTCGGGCGCGTCTTCAAGAAGAGCACGGCGATGCGTTTCTTCGTTTCGGGCGTGGCGGTACTCACCTTCGACCAGATCGGTTTCTATTCCGCACTGCATGTCCTGAACGGCGCGCCGATTGCCGTCTTCTGGGGCGGCTGGATCGCCAAGATGATGGCGGCCTGCGCCTACGCGGCGCTGATCACCGCCTATCTCCACTATTCGCGCATCTCCGCCATTCCCGTCTCGCCCCGGCCGATTGCCGACATTTTCGCCGATCTGACCTTCCGCGAGCGATACGAGGACCTGCTGGATCGCTCCGGCCGCGATGCGCTGACCGGCGTCTATGATCGCAGCCGTCTGGAGTTCGAGGCGCCGCGCGTGCTCTCGTCCATGCTGGTCGATGGCAAGCCGATGGCACTGATGATCATCGATGCCGACCACTTCAAGGAGGTCAACGACCGCTTCGGCCATCTTGCCGGCGACCGTGTGCTGAAGGACACCGCCGCCTGCCTGCAACGCGCGCTACGGACCAATGACCGCCTCTTCCGCTTCGGCGGGGAGGAGTTTGTCGTCATCTGCGAGGATATCGCACCGGCAACCGGATCGGAGCGCGCCGAAGCACTTCGCCGGACCGTCGAGGCGGAAATTCGCCGGCCGGATGGTGTGCCGGTCACGGTCAGCATCGGCGTCGCCAACAGCTATGCCGACGGCACGACGCTGAACGCGCTGCTTTCGGCCGCCGATAACAGGCTCTATGCCGCCAAGAATGCCGGCCGCAACCGCGTGATATCCGAATAGGACCGCGCCGTTTTTCGACGCTTGCCGGCTGAACAATCGACCGTCACAAAAGGTTCATATGCGCTTCCTATACGGGCAGGGCAGCCTCTCCATGAACGGATATCGATCATGTTCGAAGACCACCATCTGAACCGCATCAAGGCCGAAATCGCCGACAGCTTCGATGAGGAGCTGGAAATGCAGATCGAGGAGGAGCGTCTCGACGAACTCGTCGCCGAGGGCATGTCCGAAGTGCCGGCGGCAACGCTGGAGCGCCGGGTCTATTTCCGCGAGCTGTTTCGCCTCCAGCACGAGCTGGTGAAGCTGCA
Organism: Shinella sp. M27; assembly: GCF_049199905.1. Classification (NCBI taxonomy): domain Bacteria; kingdom Pseudomonadati; phylum Pseudomonadota; class Alphaproteobacteria; order Hyphomicrobiales; family Rhizobiaceae; genus Shinella; species Shinella sp. M27. The sequence goes on along the minus strand of NZ_JBLZPK010000045.1, from coordinate 37,002 downwards.
GGACTGGGTGCAGCACAAGAAGCTCAAGGTCGTCGTGCTGTTCGAAGGCCGCGATTCCGCCGGCAAGGGCGGTGCCATCAAGCGCGTTACGCAACGGCTCAATCCGCGCGTCTGCCGCGTCGTGGCGCTTCCGGCACCGACCGAGCGCGAGCGCGATCAATGGTATTTCCAGCGGTATGCCGCCCATCTGCCGAGCGCCGGCGAAATGGTGCTGTTCGACCGCTCCTGGTATAATCGCGCCGGCGTCGAGCGCGTCATGGGCTTCTGCTCGCCGGAGGAGCTGGAAGAGTTCTTCCGCTCCGTGCCGGAATTCGAGCGCATGCTGGTGCGCTCCGGCATCATCCTCATCAAATACTGGTTCTCGATCACCGACGAGGAGCAGGAATTCCGTTTCCGCATGCGCATCCACGATCCGCTGAAGCAGTGGAAGCTGTCGCCGATGGACCTGGAAAGCCGTGTCCACTGGGAAGACTACACCAAGGCCAAGGAAGAGATGCTTGCGCGCACCCACATCCCGGAAGCGCCATGGTGGATCGTCGAGGCCGTCGACAAGAAGAAGGCGCGTCTCAACTGCATCGCCCATCTTCTCACGCAGGTGCCCTATGAGGATGTGCCGAAGCCATCGATCGACCTGCCGGAGCGCGTGCGCCACGATGACTATATCCGCAACGAGCCGCCGGATGAGATGTATGTCCCGGACGTCTACTGACGTCGGCCTCCGCCCTTGAACCTTCTCGACCAGGCGGAACGGGGGCTCGCGCCAGGCCTCGTCGGCGCCTATCGGGCCTTGCCCGGTGGGCCTGTCGTGCCCGTCGCGCCGCAGGATATCGAGGCGGTGCTGGCTGCGCCGGATGGCTGGGTCTGGCTGCATGTCGATCTCGTCGATCAGCGCACGCAAGCCTGGCTGCCCGGCCGTTGCGCCTTGCCGACCGCCGCACGCGCAATCCTCGAAGGTCATGACGAAAGCCTCGTGCTCGGCCATGAGGCCGGCATGACGCATGGCGTCATCGCCGATCTCCAGCAGCAGGAGACGGAACGCGCTTCCACCACGGTGGGGCGGCTGCATTTTGCGCTGACGGAGCGCTTGCTCGTTACCGGGCGGCGCCATCCCGTGGAGGCGGTGAACCGGGTTCGCCGCGCCTTTGCCGAGGGGTTTTGCCCGTCGACGGCCTACGAGCTTTTCGAGGCGATCGTCGCGGCCTTCTGCAAGAACACCGCGATCAAGCTGAAGGAAGCCTCCGCCATGCTCGATGCGGTAGAGGATCGGCTCGTCACGGAGCGGCTGAGCGACGAGCGCCGAAGCCTCAAGGAGGTCCGCCGCCTTGCCGTATCGCTGCACCGGCCCGTCGCCGGCATGGTGGCGCTGTTCGAGGAGGAGGACCGGGAGGACTGGACGCTCTCGGACAATGCCCATGCGGTGCTACGACGCCTGTCCATGCGTCTCGAACGGCTCGATCGCGAAATCGTCATGGTCAACGACCGTGCCCGCCTGTTGCAGGAGGAAATGGCAGCCGAGCTGGCGGACGAATCGAACCGCAGCCTGAAGGCCATGGCCGTGATGAGCGCGCTGTTGCTGCCCGGCACGCTCGTCGTCGGCGTCTTCGGCATGAATACGGCCGGCCTGCCGTTCAGCGTCGGCGAAACGGGCTTCTTCTGGGCGATGATGCTCGGGATCGGCGCAACCGCGCTGTTTTACTGGCTGCTGCGCCGCGCCGGCATCAATTTGCGGTTCTAGATGCCGACATTCGGCCGGTCGATGATTTCGCGCAGCGCGAAACTCGAGTTGATCTTCACCACGTGGGGCAGGGCCGACAGCCAGTCGCGGTGGATGCGCTCGTAGTCCTCCAGATCCTTGGCGGCGACGCGCAGGATATAGTCGTATTCCCCGGACATCAGGTAGCAGACCAGCACGTTTGGGCAGAGCTTGACCGCCGATTCGAACTCGGCGAGCGTCTTGGCGAACTGGCCCGACAGCGAAATGTGCACGATGGCGATCATCTTGTAGTCGAGCGCCTTTGGCGACACGCGGGCGTGATAGCCGTTGATGACGCCGGATTTTTCCAGAATATCGAGGCGGCGCGAGCAGGCCGAAGGCGACAGGCCGACGCGCTCGGCCAGTTCAGCATTTGAGATCCGGCCGTTCTGCTGGATCACCTTCAGGATCGCAGTATCGATCGCATCCAGTTGCGACATTCGAATATCCTTCGAAAATTGTGCTTATATTCGAATAATATTCGATAAGGAGCGGTTTCGCAAACGCGCTTTGCAAGGACATTGCGCGCGTCCTCTGGTTCCATTGTGGTCCCGCTGGGAGTGGCGGAAACGGAAACGAGACAGGAGAGGAACGCGCATGCGTGTCGGTTGTCCGAAGGAAATCAAGAATCACGAATATCGGGTCGGTCTGACGCCGGGTGCTGTTCGCGAATATGTGGCGCATGGCCACGATGTCATCATCGAAACCAAGGCCGGCGCCGGCATCGGCGCTGACGACGATGCCTACCGCGCCGCCGGCGCGAAAATCGTTGCCACCGCCGCGGATATCTTCCAGAAGTCCGACATGGTGGTGAAGGTCAAGGAACCGCAGCCCGCCGAATGGGCGCAGCTCCGCGACGGACAGATTCTCTACACCTACCTGCATCTCGCGCCCGATCCGGAGCAGACCAAGGGCCTGCTCGCCTCCGGCGTCACGGCCATCGCCTACGAGACGGTGACGGATGACCGCGGTGGCCTGCCGCTGCTCGCGCCGATGTCCGAGGTCGCCGGTCGTCTCTCCATCCAGGCGGGCGCCACCGCACTCCAGAAGGCCAATGGCGGCCGCGGCATCCTGCTCGGCGGCGTGCCCGGCGTGCTGCCGGCCAAGGTCGCGATCATCGGCGGCGGCGTCGTCGGTCTGCATGCGGCCAAGATGGCCGCCGGTCTCGGCGCCGATGTCTCCATCCTCGATCGTTCGATCCCGCGCCTGCGCCAGCTCGACGATCTCTTCGGCGGCCGCATCCACACGCGCTATTCGACGATCGATGCGCTGGAAGAGGAAGTCTTCTCCGCCGATCTCGTCATCGGTGCGGTGCTGATCCCCGGCGCGGCCGCACCGAAGCTCGTCACCCGCGAAATGCTCTCGGGCATGAAGAAGGGCGCCGTCATCGTCGACGTCGCCATCGACCAGGGTGGCTGCTTCGAGACCTCGCATGCCACCACCCATTCCGACCCGACCTATGAAGTCGACGGCGTGGTGCACTATTGCGTCGCCAACATGCCGGGCGCCGTGCCGGTCACCTCGGCGCATGCGCTGAACAACGCAACGCTGCACTATGGTCTCCAGCTGGCCGACAAGGGCCTCAAGGCCATTGCCGAAGACCGCCACCTGCGTGCCGGCCTCAACGTGCACAAGGGCCGCGTGACGAACGCTCCGGTAGCCGAAGCCCTCGGCTACGATGCCTTCGCGCCGGAAGCTGTCCTGAACGTCGCCTGATTTTTCAGACGCGAAAATGAGAAGGCCCGGAGCGATCCGGGCCTTTTTCATGCCCGCTCGACGCGGCACTGGTAACAGTTGTTGCGGGCCGAGCGGATGTGCAGATAGGCGATGTCCGCGCGGTTGAGCAGGTCCTGCGCATAGGTCGGGATATCGGCATTCGGCACCACGGCGCCGGTGCCGTAGAGGATGCGGTTTTCCGAGGAATAGCCGCGCACGATATAATCGCGGCTGGTCAGCATAGGCGGCATGTCCTCGGACGGCTCGTGCGCGACGCAGGGTTCTGCATGCAGGAAGATCGGCCCGGTCTCCGCATAGGGCTGGAGGGCCGGGAAGGGGCGGTGGGCGAGGATCAGATAGGGCTCGCCGGCACCGACGAGCCGCAGACAATGCCGGCAGGGCACGCCGTCGCCATCGGACACCTGCCGTTCCGGCTTCAAGCCATAGGCATCGTCGCCGCCGTTCCAATAGGCGGTGGCGGTTTCGGTGGGCATGGGGAGGAAGCGGATTGACATGGAGGGCTCCGGTTATTGGACAGGACGCCATCTTCGTCATTCCCGCATGTGGCGACACCCGATACTTGCCACGGGAATCGAAACCACCGGCGCGAGGCCGGCGGTTGGAGGGGTTAGCGAACGAATTCGTCGATGCGGCGCAGCGTGACGCGGCGGTTGCGCCACTCCTCGTATTGGGTCTGCACCAGCAGGTATTCCTCGCCGTAACCGACCGTTTCGAGGGCGCGGGCGGGGAGGAGGAATTCCTGCACCAGCACGCGCTTCAGCGATTCGGCGCGGCGTTCGGACAGGATCTGGTTCGATTCGAACGAGCCGACGGCGTCCGTATGGCCTTCGATGAGGAAGACGGCGTGGCGGCGGCGACGCAGCAGCTGCTCCATGGCACGTGCGATCTGGCGCACCTTGCGATATTCCGAATGCGGGATTTCCGCCGAGCCGAAGGCGAAGTTGATCGACTGGATGTTGATCGACGGCGCTGCGCCGCGCAGATCCGGCCGGCGCTTGAATTCGCGCACCGTCACGCGTTCCTCGTTGCGCAAACGACGCGAGGGTGCGGCATCGAGACGGCGCAGGATGATTTCCGCCGACGGGGTTTCCTGCGCATGAGCAAGGCTCGAGAGGAGCGGGGCGGCGAAAGCGGCGGAAAGCGCGGTCAGGAAGGCGCGGCGTTGCATCGGGGTGGTCTCCTTGGTCTTTGATCGTCTGTTGGCGCCAAAGTGCCATTTGCGATCTGAAGGAGACCTGAACCCCGCCTTTAACTCCCGTTCAGATTGTTTAACGGGGTTCCGCCGGCATCAGACAGTCCCGTTTGGCGAGCGCCAGCAGTTCGGCGTCCGAAAGCGGCACCACTTCTGCGTCGCGCGTGCCGACCGGCGAGAAGCCGAACATCTGGTAGAGCTGGAGGGCGCGCGGATGGTCGAGATTGTTTGTCGTGACGGTCACGCGCTTGGGGCCGAGCGCCCAGGCAGCGTAGAGCGTCTGGAGCAGGAACCATTTGCCGATGCCGAGGCCGAGTGCCCGCTCGAGCAGGCCGAAATGCGAAAGCTCGATCGTGTCATCATCGACCTGCAAGAGCTCGAAGAAGCCGGCCGGCGCGCCGTTGACATAGAGTACGGTCACGCTGTTGCGCTTGTTGTTAAGCGTGGCGGCCAGCGTCGCGTCATCCATCCGCAGCCGATCGACCCAGTGCCAGCGGCTGCCGACCTGCCGGTAAAGGAAACGATAGAAGGCCAGTGGGATTTCCGGCGCGCTGAGGATGGCCGTGTGCACGTTGACCGGCACCGGCAGGCTCTGCTTGGGCGGTGCGGTCATTTCGAGCGCGGTGATATGAACCGCGATGGGCGCGGACTGGACTTTCTTCGCCATGGTCAGTCCTTTCCGGTCACGACGGGCGTATCCTGACGGCCGCCCCATTCCGACCAGGACCCATCATAGAGCGTGTTGTTCTCATGGCCCAGGGAATGGAGGGCAAGCGTGATGATCGCCGCCGTGATGCCCGAGCCGCAGCTGGTGACGACCGGCTTGGAGAGATCGATACCGGATAGCTCGAAATGCCGGCGCAGGCTCGCGAGATCCTTGAACTTGCCATCCACGGAAAATGTGCCCGACGGCATGCTTTTCGCGCCCGGCATATGGCCGGAGCGCATGCCGGCGCGCGGCTCCGCCTCTTCGCCGGTGAAGCGGCCTGCACCGCGCGCATCGGCGATCTGCTTCGAGCCCGTCGTGACGATGCCGCGCATCTCCTCGAAGGAGGTGACGGCATAGGGGTTGAAATTGGTGCGGAAAACGGCGGGTGCCGGCTCCGGCAGGTCGGTCGTCAGCGGGCGCCCTTCCTTCTTCCAGCCATCGATGCCGCCATCCATGACGAAAACGTTCTTCGCGCCCATGGTGCGGAACAGCCACCACACGCGCGGCGCGGTGAAGATGCCCGGACCGTCATGCACGACGATGGTGTCCGTATCCGAAATGCCGAGCTTGCCGACTTCGGCGGCAAAGAATTCCGGTGAAGGGATGGTGTGCGGCAGGCTGACGGCATGGTCGGCGATGACGTCCTGATCGAAGAACACGGCGCCGGGAATATGGCCCGAGGCATATTCGGCCGCGCCATTGCGGTTCTGCGCCGGCAGATACCAGGAGGCATCGACGATACGGAACTCCGGCGCGCCCAGCTGTTTTTCCACCCAATCCGCCGAGACGACGAACTTGCTCTTGTCGTTGGACATATCTGTACTCCCTCAGGCCTCGGAACCGGGCGCACCGAAGCGGATGCGGAACCGGCGGTTCTCCTTGCCCTTCTTGTCGATCTTGGAAATGTGGATGGCGCCGACTTCCTGCGTTTCCGACACATGCGTACCGCCGCAGGGCTGGCTGTCGATGGAGGAATTCTCACCGATGCAAACGAGGCTGACGCGGCCGAGCCCCATGGGCGGGCGCACGTTCTTGGATTTGACGATGCCGGGATTGGCGGCAAGCTCCGCGTCGGTGATCCATTTCACAAAGATCGGATGGTTTTCCTCGACGAGCTTCATCAGCTTCGTCGTCACCGCATCCTTTTCGATGGTATCGGTCATGTCGAAATCCACCCGGCTGTCGTCCTCGCCGACCGCCGCGCCGGTGATCGGGTAGGGGCAGACGACGGAGAGCAGGTGGCAGGCGGTGTGCATGCGCATCAGCTTGTAGCGACGCGCCCAGTCGATATGGGCAACGACCGTCTCGCCGACGATAGGCGTCGCTTGGCCCTCCAGCGGGCGGTGAATGATGATCTCTTTGGTAACGCCCGTAACGGCCGGGCCGAGCGCGATGCGGCTGCCGTCGGCGCGCTCCAGGAAACCGGTATCGCCCGGCTGGCCGCCGGATGTCGCATAAAAGCAGGTCTGGTCGAGCTCGATGCCGCCGTCCTCGTGCACCGCCGTCACCACTGCCTCATGTGTCGAGAGATAGAAATCGTCGCGAAAGAGGGCAGTGGTGGGAAGGGACATGAGACCTATTCGATCGGCTGATAAGGGACCTTGATCGCCGATTTCGCCTTCAGCCATGCCGGAACGGGCAGGCCCTTCGAATCGAGGAAGTCCGGATTGAAGAGTTTCGACTGATAGCGGTTAGCATAGTCGCAGAGGATCGTCACGATCGTGTGGCCCGGACCGAGGTCGCGGGCAAGGCGGATCGCGCCGGCGATGTTGATGGCCGTGGAACCGCCGATGGCGATGCCCTCGTTCTCGATGAGATCGAAAACGATCGGAACGGCTTCGGAATCGGGGATGTTGTAGGAATAATCGGGCGTGAAGCCTTCGAGGTTCGCCGTGATGCGCCCCTGTCCGATGCCCTCGGTGATCGAGCTGCCGGCGGACTTCAGCTCGCCATTGGTGTAGTAGCTGTAGAGTGCCGCGCCATCCGGATCGGCCAGCGCGATCTTGATATTGGGATTCTTGGCACGAAGGCCCGCGGCCACGCCAGCCAGCGTGCCGCCGGAGCCGACGGCGGAGACGAAACCATCGACCTTGCCATTGGTGTCGCGCCAGATTTCCGGCGCGGTCGTCTCGATATGGGCATCCCGATTGGCGACGTTGTCGAACTGGTTGGCCCAGATCGCGCCGTTCGGTTCGGTCTTGGCGAGCTGTTCGGCAAGCCGGCCCGAAAGCTTCACATAGTTGTTCGGGTTCTTGTAGGGAACCGCGGGTACTTCCACCAGCTCGGCGCCGAGGCCGCGGATGGCGTCCTTCTTTTCCTGGCTCTGGGTTTCCGGGATGACGATGATCGCACGATAGCCGAGCGCCCTGGCGACGAGCGCAAGGCCGATGCCCGTGTTGCCCGCCGTGCCCTCGACGATGACGCCACCCGGACGCAGCTGCCCGGCCGCTTCCGCTTTGCGGATGATCGACAGAGCTGCGCGGTCCTTCACCGATTGGCCAGGGTTCAGAAATTCCGCCTTGCCGAGGATTTCGCAGCCCGTGGCCTCCGATGCGCCCTTGAGGCGGATCAGCGGCGTGTTGCCGATTGCATCCAGAACGGACGGAAGAATGGACATGGGAGACGAGCCTCGCGTTATGTGCCTAGATTTGGAACCGTCTTTTCGGCCGGCAAGCAGCACTTTGCAAGAAATCGTGTTCCCCGGAAAATGGCTTCAAGAGGGATTTTTTCCATCGCTGCGCGAACTAGGCTAGCGGGCGCGTGTAAACCACCTGCCGCACATCGATGTTGCGCGCCCGAAACCCCGCCTCGCAATAATAGAAGTAGAACTCCCAGAGTTTTCGAAACCGCTCATCGAAGCCGAGCGGCACGATGCGCTCCCAGGCCGCCCAAAAACGATGACGCCATTCGGCGAGCGTGCGGGCATAATCCGGGCCGAATCCGATATCCGACGCCATGCCGAGCCCGAACTGGCGGCCGAGCGCCGAGAGATGCTCGCGCGTCGGCAGCATGCCACCGGGGAAGACATATTTCTGGATGAAGTCGGGATTGGCCTTATAGTCTTCGAAGGCTTCCTGCAGGATGGTGATGATCTGCAGGCCGGCGCGGCCGCCGGGCTTCAGGCATTCGTTGAGCTTGGAGAAATAGGCGGGCCAGTATTTTTCGCCCACGGCCTCGAACATTTCGATGGAGACGATGCGGTCATACAGGCCGGTTTCGTCGCGATAATCCTGGAACTTCAGCTCGACGCGGTCGGCAAGCCCGGCCTTGGCCATGCGCTCGCGGGCAAAGGCGAGCTGTTCGCGGCTGATGGTCAGGCCCGTGACCTTGCAGCCGATCTCGCCCGCCGCAAATTCCGCAAAACCACCCCAGCCGCAGCCGATTTCCAGCACATGGTCGTTAGGGCCGATGCCCGTCGCCTCGGCCAGCGCCCGGTATTTGGCAAGCTGTGCGGAAGTGAGGTCGTTTGCGCCCTGGGAATAGAGCGCCGAGGAATAGGTCATCGTCGGGTCGAGCCATTCGGAGTAAAAGGCGTTGCCGAGGTCGTAATGGGCGGAGATGTTGCGTTGCGCGCCGCGTTTGGTGTTGGCGTTCAGCCAGTGACGGAATTTTTCCACCAGCAGGAAGAGGCCGCGCGGACCGTTCGAATAGTGGCGCACCACATTCGTGTTGACGAGGATGAGCTCCATGAAGGCGCCGGCATCCGGGCTCTCCCAGTCGCCGTCCATGTAGCTTTCCGCCACGCCGATCGCCCCGCCGCCGATGGCGCTGTGCACGAGTTTCCAGTTATGGAGCGTGACGGCCGCCTGCGGGCCCGGCGTCTTGCCGGTGATGACGAAGGTCTGTCCGCCGGGGATCGTCATCGCGAGTGTGCCAGCTTCGAGCTTCATGAGACCGCGAAGCACAAGCTGCGCCTTGAAGGGCAATCCCTTCGTTTGTTCGGTAATCGTCTCCGGCGCCAGATGCACGCCGTCAGGAAATGCTTTTTCTGAAATCAATTCAATCGTCATCGATTGCCCCTCTGCCAACCCGACGTAAGGGAAAGCTAGCGTCAATACCTCTCAACGCCAAGACGTTAATCTTGAGAATTCGGATCACAGAGAAACGGTGGCACGGTTGAAAAATACCCGGCCTTTAACGAGCTGTTAGCAAACATGGTTAATTTTGCGTCTATCCGGCGTGGCGACGGGAACGGAATCCCTGTCCGCCCGTTTGCACGGAAAATGGAGATAGGATGATGCTTTTCGGATTGTTTCAGACCAAGTCGACCGAACATGAGGACGATGTCGCGACCGGCACCTTTGCCGACGGGATGATCGGCATACCGCTTTCCGACCGCTCCGTCCGCCCGCGCGAGCACAGCCAGGCCTTTCGACGCAACGCTCATGACCGTGACTACGGCACCATCCGCATGGCCGGCCAGATGGGGGCAGGGCTCGTTCCCTGAAAAGTCCATAAAATACAACGCGCCGGGGGGAACATAGTCTCCCTTGGCGGATTTCTCCTCCACTCTAACGGAGGAGCGTTCATGACACATCATATCGATATCCGTCGATTCATTCCGCGCCAGACCAGCGCAATCCACGATGTCGTGGAGCATTGCCGCAAGAATGGCATAGACAAGATCCAGGAGCGCAAGCTGCTCCTCCTCTTCGGCCGTTTCGCCACCCGTCACGAACTCCAGATGAACACGAAGCGCCCGCCGCTAAACCTGCGCTAGGATACTAAGTCGCGCATATCCTAATATCGCCAAATGATGGAGATTAGCATGTCGAAGAGAATGGCGATCCTTGCGCTGGGCATCTGGGCCGGGCTTACGGCGGCGGCGTATTCCCAGGACACAAAGAACAACCCGAAGCCGGAAGCCGGCAAAAAGCCCTCGGTGGTCCTATCCGAGATAGAGAGCAGACCGGATTTTGCGCGCCTGGACTCTATGTCTTGGAAAGATAAAGGCTATTACGAAATTGAGTACCGCACCACGGATAAGGCCCGTGTCGAAATCAACATCGACGCATCGAGCGGCGTGGCGGTCGATCAGGATTAGCCTTTGTTGGAAAGACTGACGCAGTTGGTCATGGCGATTCCGCAGCTGCCGTTAAACTTTGTCATGAGTTCCGGGCGCTTGGCAATTCTAGCATACCGGAATCGATCAATTGGCGTATGAACTCCCAGACGAGGTTTTTGTCGGTAAAGTAGAATTCGCGGCATCAATCGCGCGGTGCCAAAAGTCCGCTCTGAGCTTCATTTCCCTGCAACCTTGCGGCATCGGCGACCGTTGCGCCGAGGAACCCGATATCCATGGTCATTTGTGGAAGGGAACCAATGCTTCGGCCGAATGCATGAACATCATAATAGGTTTGATAGAGCGGTGAAGCCCAATCTCCAGCGGCATTTCCGTGCATCGCGCTATCGGCGGACGCCTGTGAGACGCTTGGTTGGTGATTACCGTATTCGAGAACCAGGGCGCCGCCTGCTGTTGCATCGCGCAGACTTCGGGCCTGGCCGGGAAAGACCGACGATTTACGATGTCAACCCTGGCATGTAATCGTCTTGTCTCGTGAAGGCAGAGGTTATGAAGGCCTCCAAAGAGAAGCTTGGTAATCAGCGGATGTCTCTAACGATGGGCTTCGCATCCCGTCACTCTCGTCGCGAAAACTGGCAATGGGCGGCGGCGGCGGGCTTTTATGAAAGCGGGCGCCCTTCAGCCAAAGCTTGAAAGCTTCCCAATGAATGCCGCCCATAACTTTCAAGGTCATGAAGGGAAACTTCAGGAGATATCGGGCGAGGTTCCTGTCGGTGAGCGGGGCGGCATCCGCGTTGAAGGTGGCGGCAAGCAGCGGCTCTCTGCCTGCGGTTTCGTGGATGCGTACGCGCACGGTTCTGCCCGGCGGCAGGATGCGGAAGTGGTAGCGAAGCCCCATCTCCATGAAGGGTGAGACATGGAAGATCTTCGTGCGTGTCTGGCGGATACCTGCGGGGCTTTCCTCGCCTGAGAGGATTGGCGCAACGTAGCTGTGGCGTTCACCGAACGTGTTGCGAACGGCGTAGATGATGGCGATGAGGTGGTCCTCGGCATCATAGGCGAAATAGGTCGCAAGGGGATTGAAGACGTAACCGAACATGCGAGGGTACGCGAGCAAAAGAACGCGTGCGGCCGGTTTGTCGAGACCCGCATGGGACAGCAGGCGGTCGGCGAACCTGCGTAGTGTCTCGCCCTTCTCCTCGACATGGTCGCTTTCGCGGAAAGACAGTATGCCTGGTCGATTTACCGACAGCAGGCGGGACCCGCTCGCGAGATCATCAAGCCGATCTATATCGACCAGAAGGGAAAAAACCGTATAGATGAAACGATGGCCGAAGGGATTGAGGCGCTGATGCATCACCTTACCGGCGTAGAGGGTGCCGGCGGCAGCGGGTGGTGGCCCGTTCTCCACCATGCTGGTAATGCGGTCGGTCTTCATGCCCTGTCCTCTGCCGTAACGGTCATTTCGCCGGTTGCCAGTGCACGTTCTTGCACAGGACGCCGCCAAGAATGCAGCCACGGGTCAAAAGTGCATTTTCGGAGACCTGCACGGTGATCGAATAGGTACGATCACGCTTGGCATCGTAGGCCGTTCCCGCGAGTGTGTCCGGCGATTTCGGCTGAAGGGACATGACGAGACGATCGCCGGCTTCCTCGCCCTTGCTGGTATCGCCGATCCAGAGATTGGTCGCACAGATATTGCTGCCGCAAGGCGCGATGCGCACGCGCGCATTACCATCGTCCCGCAGCCATATGCCGCTCGGATCTGCGGATTGCTGCGCCTGAGACACGGCAGTGGTGAGCATCAGGGCGGCGAATACGGTCACAACCAGTATCTTCATCGATCCATCCTCCTAGCTTTGCTCTCTATACGCAGAGGCACGCCCTTTGGTTCACTCGTGGTGATCCGGCGGGCGTGTAACGGCGTAAAGACTATCGAGCCCTTCTCGGAGATATCGGCATGAAAACCATCATTACGGCCTATCTGGCGGCCGGCATTGCCTTCCTCATCGTCGATGCGATCTGGCTGACGACGATGGCCGAAATGCTCTATCGTCCACTTCTGGGCGACAAGCTCGAGCCGCAATTCCGCCTCGTGCCGGCGATCTGCTTTTATCTGATCTATATCGGAGGCATCGTGTTCTTCGCTATCTTGCCGGCGCTTCAGGGTGGCGGGCTTGTGAAAGCAGCGCTGAACGGTGCGGTACTCGGCCTTGTGGCCTATGCCACCTACGACCTTACCAACCAGGCTACGTTGAAAGATTGGCCGCTCGCCATCACGCTTGCCGATATTCCATGGGGTGCCTTCGTGACCGCTGTCGGCGCCTCAGCCGGTTTTCTCGCCGCCAGCCGCTTCGCCTGAGCGTTCCGCGTCCGCAAGGAGATTGGAAAACAGCAGCACGACGACCGCCGTCAGCGTGCTTGCGCTGATGAGGTTGAGGCGGACGAGTGCGGCATATTCCGTTGCGCCATACGTTGCCATGGGTGGACCGTAAGCATCGTGCAGCAACAGGAAGGCGCCGAAAGCCAGCCCCGTGAGCAGCAGCCTTGCAAAACGCTCTTTCGGACGAAACAGCAGCAGCGCGAGTACGCCGCAGGGAACAAGAAAGATCTCGACTGCCGAAGCCGTGCCGAAGAGCCAGGCGGAAAGCACGGTGTTGCCGATACCGGCAAGCGGCAGCAGCGCTCTGCCGGCGGTAGCGTTCCAGCGCGCAACAATCGGCACGGCGAGAAAGAAAGGCGTCGAGAGGAAAGTGAACCAGACCGGCGTGATGTCGTGACTGACCAGCCAGAAAAGATAGAGCGGGTAGAACGGTTGGTTGGATGCCACGAGCAGTGCAACCGCATTTGCTGCAGCGACGCGTGGATCGGGGTGGCGGATATAGGCACGGATGCCCGTGACCAAGGTGCCGAGTAGCGACGTCATTTTCCGTGACCGGCAGGGCGCAGGCGGTAGTGGCTGACGCCCCACTCCTCGCCATCGGCATGCCCGAAGAGCCCGGCGGTTGCAAGGAAGAACAGCCGCCAGCGACGCATCCATAGTGTGGCATCCCGACCGTATGTCGCTTCGAAGATGCTGCGGATCGCCTCATGATTGCGATCGAAATTGTCGAGCCAGTCGCGCGCCGTCCGCTCGTAGTGCTTGCCGTTCCAGCGCCAATCCTTCTCGACCACGAAGCTCTCGCCGAATTCGCGCACCAGCCCATGGCTCGGCATGACGCCGCCGGTAAAGAAGTGCTGGGCGATCCAGTCCGATTTGTCGGCATGATCGAACCGATACGCGGTCTTACGGTGCGAAAAAACATGGAGGAAGAGCCGACCGTCTTGTCGGATCCAGCCGTGAGCGCGCGCCAGCAAGGCCCGCCAGTTGGACATGTGCTCGAACATCTCGACGGAGACGATCCTGTCGAAAGTCTTGTCGGATGAGAAGCTGTTCATATCTGCGGTGATGATGGTCAGGTTACGAAGGCCACGCCGCTTGATTTCCGCCTCGATATGGGTGCGTTGCGAGGCGGAATTCGAAACGGAAACGATGCGCGAGGCGGGATAACGTTCCGCCATGAACAGCGAGAGCGAGCCCCAGCCGCAGCCCAGTTCCAGAATGTCCTGTCCGTCTTCAAGGCCCGCATGTGCGCAGGTCTCTTCCAGTGCGGCGATTTCAGCCTCCGCAAGCGTCGCATTGTCTGTGCGATAGAGACAGGAGGAGTATTTGCGGCGCGGACCGAGTGTCAGCGCGAAGAAATCCGCCGGCAGTTCATAGTGCTGGGCATTGGCATCATCCGTGTGAACAGCAATCGGCCATTCGCCCATCGACCTTGCAAAATCAACGTCCGTCGGTCCGGTGCCGCCGGCGAGCAGGCGGCGGGTACGGCCGACAAGCTGGCCGATACCGAAGCGCAGAGCGCTATCGGGAAGCGGCAGGCGCTCTGCGGCGGCAATCGCGGCAATGGCAAGGTTCATGTCGATGTCTCCCTGGATTGCGGGCCTGGCCAGAAGGCATTCACGCGATCGGCATAGGCGGCGAAGGCGATGCCGCGCGAGCGGCGCATATGGGCTTCGAGCGGGGGAATTCCCGAGACGTGCACGAGCAGCCAGTACATAAAGGCAGGGCCGATAAGGGCCAACCAACCCCAGCTCCACGCGCCGGCAGGGCCAATGGCGATGACGGCGTATCCGGTCCAGCCCAGCCACTGAAAGAAGTAGTTGGGATGGCGTGACAGGCTCCACAGCCCCTCATCGCAGACCTTGCTGCTATTGGCAGGGTTTGCGCGAAACCGCGTCAATTGCGCATCGGCAAGCCCTTCGCCGAAGACGGCGGTGAGCAGGACGGCGACGCCGGCAAAATCGCTCCATTGCAGACCAGGTGCCGGATTTCGAGCGGCGAGAAAGATGGTTGCAGCGAGGAGAAGCGCGGCTGCGGCCTGTATCTGCAAGAAAAGCAGGAGGCGCGAACGCCAGCTCTCGCCCCATTCCTCACGCAACCTGGCATACCGCGGGTCTTCGCCGCCGTGCAACGTGCGTCGGACAATGTGGATGCCGAGCCGGCAGGACCAGAGCCCTGCGACAGCGGCAACCATGAGCCGTCGTTGCCAGTCTCCCGCCCATCCATCGACCGGAACGAGGGCCGCAGCGATTCCGGCCGCCCCCACCAGAAACGACCAGACCGCATCGACCCAGCCCGAACGCGCGCCTCTCAGCACCGCAAGCCATACCGATGTCATGGCAAGACAAAGGGCGGCGGCAAGAAGAAGGAAGAGCGGCGCCGGTCCCATGGTTCAAATCCCGAAGATCGGTTGCAACATGCGGCCGATGACGCTCTTGAAGCGCATCTTGCCTTCCATGGCAGCGAGACAGATGCAGTCACCGTCCGCATCGACCACGGGCTGGTGTTCGATGTCCTCACCCATCTCCGCAAGGTCGCCCGGCTGGAATTTTCCGAACCTGTCAGTGAACGAGCCCGAGACGATATAGGTGAATTCCGTGCCGACATGCCCGTGATCGGGCAAGGCGCGGCCCGGACCGACCTTGAGCAGGATGAGGTTCGCCTCCGGATCCTGCGGCACGCCGACCCGGCTCATCTTCATGCCGGGGCCGATCCAGCGCCAGCGCCCGATATCACAGCCGCGCAAGGACTCTGGCAGAAGGATGCCCCCGATTTCAAGCGGCGCGAGCGGTGGCGGCGCCAATTTCATTGCGCCCTCTTCGGCATCGAGCATGGCGAGCGCATCGCTCAGCGCGGTCGGCGACAGCGCAGCCGGTTCGATATCTTCGATAAGAGCGCCGCCAAGCGCCTCATAGGTGCCGATGCGCGCGCGGCAAGACGGGCAGCTTGCAAGATGCGCTGCAACGACGATGGCGGGGCCGGCGGCAAGCGTGCCAGCAGCATGGCGCATCAGGGTCTCTTCGGTGGCGTGATGGGTCTGGCTCATGATTGATCTTCCAGCAGCGCGCGCAGGCGGTTCATAGCCAAGCGCGTCCTAGATTTTACGGTGCCGAGCGGAATACCCAGTTCATCGGCGATTTCGGTTTGCGATTTCTCGCTGAAATAGGACAGGCGGATGATCGTCTGCTGCTCGGACGAGAGCGATGTCAGGGCGATACGCACCCGCGCATCCCGTTCAGCGCCCAGCAATCCATCCTCCACGGTTTCCGGCGCGACCTCGGGATCGGGCGGAAGTGCTGCGGGATCACGCTGGCGGCGCAGGTGGTCGATGCGGATGTTGCGCGCAACGGTGAAGATCCATGTCGCGACACCCGCTCGGGCCGGATCGAAGTAGGAGGCCTTGCGCCAGACAGTCAGCATCGTCTCCTGCACCAGATCCTCTGCCACGCCCGACGAGATCGTCCAGCGCAGGAAGAAGGTTTTGAGCCGCGGCCCGAAATAGCGGAAGAGCAGTGCGAAGGCCTGCCTGTCCCGCTCCTCGTCAATCTGTCTCATCAGGCCGATCAGCGCATCGGGAGACGGCACCTGCTGCGCGTCCGATGAACTCACCACGGCGAGCCGCCGGCCTGTCGGCCTGTCCGGCCTGCGTTCAATATCAATTGGGTTCGAAGCGTCATACATGCATCCTTCTACGCCGCGGTTTCGCAAGCGGATCACCCGTCCTGAAATAGGCAGCAAGCAGTGATCCGCCAGGAGCCGGCATCCGTAGACGCTATAGAAAATCCCCAATCAAATCGACAGCCGCAGAAGGATCGACATGCGCCACTTCCCTCCATCGGACCGGCCTATGAAGATTGCGGTCGTCGGCACGGGCATTGCCGGCCTTTCCGCGGCCTGGCTTTTATCGCAACGGCATGATGTGACCGTCTTCGAGGCGCAGGCGCGCATCGGCGGACACTGCAATACGGTGGATGCCGGGGGAACGCCCGTCGATACCGGCTTCATCGTCTACAACGACACGACCTACCCGAACCTGAAAGCGTTGTTTACCCATCTGGACGTACCCACCAAGGCGTCGGACATGTCCTTTGCAGTATCGATGGACAAGGGTCAGCTCGAATATGCGGGAACGAACCTTGCCGGCCTCTTTGCTCAGCGCAGCAATCTGGCAAGTCCACGCTTCTGGTCGATGTTGCGCGATCTGGTCCGCTTCTACCGGCAGGCACCGAACGGCGTTCGCAATCTCGATCCGTCTGCCAGTCTCGACGACTATCTCGACGGCGCAGGCTTCGGCCGGGCCTTTCGCGAAGATCACCTCTATCCGATGGCCGCCGCGATCTGGTCAACGCCGGCGCTTGAGATTGGCAACTATCCGGCGATCTCCTTCGTGCGCTTCTGCGAGAACCACGGCCTGCTGAAATTCGTACGCCGTCCGATCTGGCGCACCGTCGATGGCGGTAGCCGCGCCTATGTCGCGCGGTTGATCGCGCCGTTTCGCGAACGCATCCGCACCAACGCGCCGGTTAACTCCATCCGCCGGGTAAACGGTGCCGTCGAAATTTCCGTTTCGGGCGCAGAGCCGGAATGGTTCGATCATGTGGTGATTGGCGCCCATGCCGATCAGGCGCTCGGCATGCTGACCGACCGCTCAGAGCGCGAGGCGGAACTGCTTTCCGCCTTCACCTATGGTGACAACGAGACCGTGCTCCACAGCGATGAAAGCCTGATGCCATGTCGCAAGCGTGTCTGGGCGAGCTGGAACTACCTGGCCAGTTCCGGCCGCGACGGCTCTGCACCCCATAAGCCGTGCGTCACCTATTGGATGAACCGTCTCCAGGACATTCCCGACACGTCGCCGCGTTTCGTGACACTGAGCCCGCTGCACACCCCAGCCGAAGACAAGGTCTTCTGGCGCGGCCTTTATCAGCACCCGCTGTTCAACGCCGCTACGCTTGCGGCACAAAAGCAGCTTTGGTCATTGCAAGGTCAATCAAACACCTGGTTCTGCGGCTCCTATTTCGGCTCTGGCTTCCATGAAGATGCCATCCAGGCGGGGCTCGCCGTTGGCGAAAGTTTGGGCGGCATAAGCCGTCCCTGGATTGTTGAAGAAGGATCGGATCGTATTTTTTTGAACTATCAGCCGGCTTAGACAGGGCGAGGTAGCGATTTATGAGGAGAGCTGACACCTAGTGTGATAATGCCGCTCCAATCGTGCTTCTGGCCGTTAATCCGCACCGTGTTGTCGAGAAGCGTAGCGACATCGATGTTATTGGTTAAGCGGGCAGCCAGGGGGCGGCCAGGCTTACCGCTGCTTTTCACCCGCGCTCTTGCCGTCAGAGCTCCGGGACCGCTCGTCAAAACGATCGGCGCCTTTATCTCGGTCAGAAGCCCTTTTCAGCTTCAACTTGTCGTTCATCCGTGCGTGCTGCCTTATACAAGCCGCTGGCGCCTTCCTTGCCGTCTTCGGTTGGTGCGTTTTCGATTGCCATTGCTCCCTCTTTCGCTACGCGCCGAGAACGGCTCGGAGAGTGTGTTGTTCCAACCTCGAAAACAGTTCGACCAAAACCATATCGATGGCGCCAGAATTGATAGAGAGCCTGCACGACACCATCGATTTCCTCAAAAATGAATTGCCTTTGTGCCATCGCGCGCGAGGCGTTCGTCTCGGGCTGCCTCTAGGAGGGGGCCTGTTAATGCACTGGCGCCGACTTGCTGAGAGGACCGTCTTCAACGCCGCGCATGAGTGCCTTGAGGCCCGGGCCGCTCGTCCAACAGCGACGAGCTATACCCTACCGGAACAACGGCACGCGCGCCGCGTTGGGTTCATTTTCGTAAGGAGAACATCATGAACCGCATCATCTACATCGTCGGCTTGGTCGTCATCGTTATCGCGATTCTGTCGTTCCTCGGTCTCCGGTGAGCACAATGACCGATCCACGCGAAAGACGCATCACAGCACGAGCGTTTGATCTCTGGCAGGCCGAAGGGGCGTTAGACGGCCGAAGCCTCAGTCATTGGCTGCAGGCGGAAAAAGAGGTCGACGAGGAGCTTGCCCAGGCACCATCTGCGCTCTGCTTTTGCCATGGCTTCGGCGCCCCCGGCGCTGAGATGCGGCGCTTCTGATGCGCACCGCCATCACCTGGCGCTGCCCAACCTGCGACGTTCACAAAGGTCAAGACGAGCGGGACCGCCGCGATCTCGAATGCATTTTGGCTACTGAAAACGTACCCGGCGCTGACCGCCGCCAGCGCCGCCTCCGCAGAGCTTGCCGCACTGGCTGCCGCGGCTGCGTCGCCTTGAAGGTTCGTGAGCGCACCCCCGGCCCCCCCAACCAAGATATTTGCCGGCCTCCGGCGATGGAAGCGACTGCTCACCGTCCCCGAAACCCACTTTGACCGCGCGTCCGATATCGCGCCGGGCTTCCTGGACTTCACCTTGAATGACATCAAGCGCGAGGTTCTGATCGCGTGTCGGCAGGGGGGCCCCATCCTTGAAGCGGTTCGACCGACGTGGCGAGCGCGCGCCGATCACGAAAACGAGGCCTGTCACTCCCGATGAGAAAACGACCTTGGCATTCGTCGAAACACCGTTTTCGTACGTTGCCGAAACACTGAAGTCATAGCGCTCCAAGCCATCGACCGTGACACTGATGTCCTCATCACTGAAAATCGGAAACCCTGCCGCGAACTCGAAGGTCGGCGTTACCGGATTGTATTCAGTAAGGCGATTATCGGGGGCCGTGGTGCTCATACAGCGGAGAGTGCCTAAGCGAGCCTAGAGGCACAAAGCACAGGCCGCGCGGCCTTTGACACAACTTTTGCTGTAATATACGCTCGCGCCTCTCTCGCGATGGAGGAGCTTATGGCGACGATCACTTCCAAGGTCGATGATTTATCGACCTTTTTCAATAATGACTACGCTTACTTAAAGAGCACATCCAAAGGATACACATTTCAGAAGTTCGATCACGTAGTTAACGATGATTATTCTGTCTACCTTGTGACGGCTTTTAAAGGAAACTTCACAACAACAGATGGAGTTACCTCAGGATATATAACGGCTATCAGAACCGGATATACCAACTACGGCGGGTCGTACACCCTGCAAGATGCAGTCACTTTCAAGTCGGCCATCTATGTTGAGGACTTAGTGGCGCTCTCTCAAAGTGGCAAGATCGGCGCCCAGCTTTTGCTTTCTGGCGACGACGTGATCACCGGCCTGCGCAACGGCTACGCCGGAAACGACAAAATCTTCTCGATCGGTGGGTCGATCAATGGCGGCGACGGGAATGACACGCTCGTCGCGTCCAACCTAGCTGACGCATTGAACGGCGGCTCCGGAATCGACATCGCATCGTATGAGAACGCGACGGCTGCCGTGACCGTCAACCTTGCGGCGCCGTCGAGCAACAAGGGTTTCGCTGCCGGCGACACCTACACCTCAATCGAAAAATTCGTGGGCTCAAAATACAAGGACACCTTTACCGGTGGAACGGGCAACGACACGTTTGATGGTGGGGCCGGTGATGATGTCCTGTTGGGGAAAGACGGGAAAGACACGCTTATAGGCGGCGCCGGCGCCGACATTCTCCGGGGTGGGGATGGTGCCGATCGCCTTACGGGGGGCTCAGGGGAGGACTTCTTCGTCTTCTTCGACAATGCCAGCAACCTGAAGGGCTATGACACGATCACCGATTTTCAGCATGGCCTCGACACGATCGACGTCCGCAGCATCGACGCGAACGAAGGCAAGCTCAACAACAACGCCTTCAAACTCGTCGAGGCCAACGGCACGCTGAAGATTGGCGAGATGCACCACTACTTCGACGGCAAAAACACTGTTCTCGCCGCCGACATGGATGGTGACAAGAAAGCCGATTTCTACCTAGTGCTGCTGGGGCATATCAAACTCACCGCAGGCGACTTCCTGCTGTAGCCTACGGTGCGCCGCGAGTGTTTGCAAAATCTGGTGCGCGCTTCGGCGCCATGTCGCCTGGGCGCCACCAGAAGCCTTGCCCGAAATCCTTCTTCATGCGCTTTTCATAGCGGGAGAGTGCCTGTCGATAATTCGGATCGATCAGCGTCTGGATTTGGTCGAAGAGGATTCGATCCGTCGCGATCTTTGAGAACCAGAGCGAGGAGCCGGGTGTCCATGCCTTTATATGCTGGGCCAGCGTTTTCCCGCTGACTTCCTTGTTGCCGGCGATGGTCTGCATCAGATCACCCGTCGCGGAGAATATTGCGCCCGGCCCCGGCCCCATCACATATTCCTTGAGGCCGTCACCGCCGCGCGTCGACGACGAATAGACCAGATCGCCCAGCATGCCGCCGCCACCACCGCGAATAAACGCCTGAAGCCAGAACTGCGGGTCTGACATGTTTTGCGGATCGCGCCCGGCAACAAGAGACTGCATCTGCGCGGTGACAGCCCCGGCGATGGTGGCGAGGAGAACCAGCTTCGTGCCGGCCGCGACCTTGCCCCACGCACCATCCTGTATCGCGGCACGCATCATGTGCGTCATCATGAAGGTCATCGGGAAAGACTTGAACTGCGTCGCTGATCGCGCGATCTCGCCCATGAATGTGCCGCGCTGGAGCCCGGCCGTCATCGCACCCCGGATACGCGAGTCCGGCTCGATAACCGCGAACCGCCGTTCATCAAGGATCGCAGACATCAGCCGGTCTCCGAGAAGCTGGTCCTCAACGCCGTTCACATCGAAGAACCGGGCGCCCTCCGCTTCGATCTGTGGTGTCGCGCGCAACTTGTCCCAGTCTCCGGCCTTGAAACCGTACCGCGTCAGGAAGTTTCGGAAGTTCGGATCGAGCTTGTCGAAGGTATGGTCGGCCTGGCGGGCGATGAGGCCGTTCATCTCCATCGCCCACGCGCGCTTCAGGCCTTCCGTCCACACGTTGATGCCGGAAAGGCGCATCGTTGTATCGGCGACCCGGCCGGTCAGGCCCTGGCCGACAACCTCATCGGCGAAGCGTTTCGAGCCGATCGCAGTGTCCATAACCGTCGCGGCGGTGAGGTTGAGTTGGCACGCAATGGCCTCCGCCTCTTCGCCCCCGCCGGCGAGATCACGGACGAGGCGACCGAGAACGGCCGTTGCCGGGATGCCGTTGGCGTTGGCGGCCAGAGACGCGGTGAAGCTGTCACCCGGCAGCGCTGCGACGGTTGCCGAGCCCAGCCGGGCGGCGGTCTGTATATTGCGGATCCCGCCGCCGATCCCGGCGATAAGATCGCTTTGAGCGACACCGAGCTTTCCGGTCACTGCGTCATAGGTGCGTTTTACCGCCGCCGGGCTGTTCAGCGTGATCGATCGCTTCAGCTTCGAAAGCACCGGCTTATTGCGAATCGCGTCGTCTTCCGTTGCGACCTCAAGCAGCTTGCGGAAATTCGCCTCATAGTTCGGACCGAGGATTTCCGTCGTAGCGATCTCCCGGCCCATGCCGCCGAGGTGGCCCATCAGTGTGTTGAACAGGCCGCCGTCGCCATGCCCGTATTTCCGCATCATGCGGATGTAGGACTCCGGGTCTTCGAAACGGAAAACACGGAGCTGGTTCGAGAACCCGCCCATGCCTGCGCCCTCGTTGCGCCCAAGCGTCATATCGTTGTAGGCGTTGGCGATGATGCCACCGACCGCGGCGCGCGGCGCTGCGACCTCTTCATCCATCGCGTCAACAACACCAGGCAGCATCTGCGTGCTGGTCTTGCCAAACCTGTCCGCGATCCGGCGCGCCTGTCGAAGCTGCTCTGCGACCGCATCGAGACGATCGATCCCGGCTTTGGCATCGAGAAGCTGGCGCTTGTAGCGGTCTTCGCCGAGCCGCTGGAGGAGCGGCAGGTTGCCTCGTCGCTCATTGAGGAGGAGGTCGCCGACATCACGCCGCTGGTCGACATTCTCGGCAATCGCGGCCATCGCCTGTTCCGCGTTGCACCTGTCGCGTCGGATGTGCCGGAGCGTTCGGTTCGCCGCATCGCCGCGACCGCGCCTGACATCGGCGAGGCATGGGCGGTGAAATGGCCGCGGCCGACGCGGCTCTTCGGCAATCCCGAACGCATCGAGGTCATCGCACTTCTGCCGGACCAGCCGCCGGCGGTCTTCACCTGGCGGGGCAAGCGACGGAAGGTCGTGCGCGCCGACGGCCCGGAACGGATTTTTGGAGAGTGGTGGCGGAGACCACGCGAGTTCCAGGCGGTCAGGGACTACTTCGTGATCGAGGATGAGCTTGGTGAGCGCTACTGGGTCTATCGTGCCGGTGACGGCATCGATCCGGAAACCGGCTCCCACTTTTGGTTCGTGCATGGAGTGTTCGGATGACACACTACGCCGAACTACCGGTCACGACACATTTCTCGTTTCTGCGCGGGGCATCCAGCGCTGACGAGCTATTCGCGACGGCCGCCGCGCTTGGCATCGACGCGCTCGGCGTCGTCGACCGCAATAGCCTCGCCGGCATTGTGCGAGCCTGGGAAGCCGCAAAGACCACCGGCGTCCGACTGGTCGTCGGTTGCCGCCTGGATCTCACCTACGGCATGTCGATCCTCGTCTATCCCATGGACCGGCCAGCTTATTCCCGGCTGACCCGATTGCTTTCCCTCGGCAAGAGCCGCGGCGGCAAAGGCAATTGCCTGATTGATTTCGCAGATGTCGCCGACCATGTCGCCGGCATGATCGGCGTGCTCGTGCCGGACGAAGCCGACGAGACCAGCGGCGTGCAGCTTCGCAAGATGGCCGAACTGTTCGGTGATCGCGCTTATGTGAGCCTCTGCCTGCGTCGCCGGCCGAACGACAAGCTGCGCTTGCATAGCATCGCTACGATGGCGGCACGCCAAAGGGTCAGAACCGTCGTCACCAACGATGTCTTGTTCCACGAACCTGGCCGTCGGCAGTTGCAGGATGTCGTAACTTGCATCCGCACCCGCACGACCATCGACGATGTGGGGTTTGACCGTGAACGTCATGCCGATCGTTTTCTCAAGGCGCCTGAGGAGATGCACCGGCTTTTTGCCGAGTATCCAGAAGCGCTCGCACGCGGCCGCGAGATTGTCGAGCGCTGCAAGTTCGATCTCAAGGAACTGCAATACCAGTACCCGGAGGAGGCCATCGTGCCCGGCCTCGATCCGCAGCAGTCGTTGGTCAAGTTCACGTGGGAGGGGGCCGCCAGTCGCTACCCCGAAGGCGTACCGGACAAGGTTCGTAAATCTCTGCTCGACGAACTCGAGTTGATCAGGATCATGAACTACGCGCCATACTTCCTCACGGTCTTCTCGATCGTTCGGTTTGCCCGATCGAAGGGTATTCTTTGCCAGGGTAGGGGCTCTGCCGCCAATTCCGCTGTCTGTTATTGCCTCGGCGTGACCTCCATCGATCCTGATATGAACGACCTCCTCTTCGAGCGCTTCATCAGCCAAGAGCGAGATGAACCGCCGGACATCGACGTCGACTTTGAACACGAGAGGCGCGAAGAGGTCATCCAATGGATCTACGAGACCTACGGTCGGAGCCGAGCCGCTCTCTGTTCGACCGTCACCCGCTATCCGGCGAAGGGCGCCTTGCGAGACGTCGGCAAGGCGCTGGGCCTGCCGGAAGATATGATCGGGCAACTATCGTCCGGAGTTTGGGGCTGGTCGGAGGGAGTATCCGAGCGCCAGATTCGTGAGAGCAATCTAAACGCTGCGGATTATCGGCTGATGTTAACGCTGGAATTGGCGCAGCAGCTGATGGGCGCACCGCGCCATCTCGGTCAGCATCCCGGTGGTTTTGTCCTTACCCATGACCGTCTTGACGATCTCGTGCCGATCGAGCCTGCGCGGATGGACGATCGCCAGGTCATCGAATGGGACAAGGACGACATCGAGGCGCTCAAGTTCATGAAGGTCGACGTGCTGGCGCTCGGCATGCTGACCTGCATGTCCAAGGCCTTTGCCCTGATGGCCGAGCACAAGGGCGACGTTCGCGACCTCGCTTCGATCCCGGCCGAATGTTCACGGACCTATGCCATGATCCGCCGTGCCGACACGCTCGGCACCTTCCAGATTGAAAGCCGCGCACAGATGTCCATGCTGCCGCGGCTGAAGCCACAAACCTTCTATGACCTCGTTATCCAGGTTGCGATCGTCCGACCGGGTCCGATCCAGGGTGACATGGTGCATCCTTATCTGCGCCGGCGGGAGGGCAAGGAGCCGATCGACTATCCAACGCCGGAACTGGAGGCGGTGCTTTCGAAGACCCTTGGCATTCCGTTGTTTCAGGAGAGTGCGATGAAGGTGGCGATGGTTTGTGCTGGCTTCACCGGCGGCGAGGCGGATCAGTTGCGAAAATCGATGGCCACGTTCAAGTTTTCGGGGGGCGTCTCGAAGTTCAAGGACAAGCTCATCGCTGGCATGGTGAAGAACGGCTACACGGCCGAATTTGCAGAGCAGACATTCTCGCAGCTGGAAGGGTTTGGGTCCTATGGCTTTCCAGAAAGCCATGCGGCCAGCTTCGCCTTGATCGCCTATGCGTCAAGCTGGGTGAAATACCATCACCCGGACGCCTTCTGTGCGGCGCTTTTGAACTCGCAGCCAATGGGATTTTATGCGCCGGCCCAGATCGTTTCGGATGCGCGAGCACATGGCGTTGAAATCAGACCGGTCTGTGTCAACGCCTCCCGATGGGACTGCACGCTCGAGGAGATCGAAGGAAGCCGCCTCTGCGCCGTTCGCCTTGGCATGCGAATGGTCAAAGGGCTCGCGACCGCGGATGCCGCGCGGATTGTGGCGGCGCGTGCCGACGAATCATTCGCCTCGGCCAATGATCTGTGGCGGCGATCTGGCGTGCCGACGGCCGCCCTCGTCAAGCTTGCCGAAGCGGATGCCTTTTTGCCGTCGTTGCAGCTCCAGCGCCGTGACGCTCTATGGGCAATTAAAGCCTTGCGCGACGAACCGCTCGAGCTATGGGCCGCGGCCGCCGAGCGCGAGGCGCGCCAGTTTGCTGAAGTGCAGGAGCCCTCGGTTGCTTTACCCTCGATGAGGGCTGGATACCAGGTTGTTGAGGACTATTCCCATACCGGCCTTACTCTCCGCCAACATCCGGTTGCATTCTTGCGCAGTGACCTTCGCGAACGGATGGTCACATGCGCCGAAGCCATGGCAGCCCGGGATGGCCGATGGTTGATGACCGGTGGGCTCGTGCTTGTGCGCCAGCGGCCGGGTTCGGCGAAGGGTGTCATGTTCATGACGATCGAGGATGAGACCGGCATCGTCAACGCGGTCGTCTGGCCGACGCTATTCGAGCGCCAGCGCCGGCTTGTCCTTTCCGCCTCGATGCTGGCGATCAATGGTAAGATCCAGCGAGAAGGCGACGTCGTGCATCTCGTCGCACAGCGACTGTTCGATCTTTCCGATGATCTTGGCCAACTGGGCGAGCGAGGAGAGGCCTTTCCGCTCCCGCATGGCCGGGGTGACGAATTTGCACACGGAAACGGGGCACCGGATTCAAGAGAACGACCGAAGGCTGCCGTACCGGCGAGGGATATTTTCATCCCTGATTTGCTGATCGACCGGCGAAGGTGAAAAGCCGGAATTTTCATTGAGTAGCGCGTGGCCGTGTTGCGAGCACACTTTAACGGCGCGCCCAATCGGGTTTGTTTGGTCAATCCGAAGCCTCACTGCTGACGCGACGCACCTTCGCCACCACGTCATTGATAGCGGATATCACCGCGTCGGGCCGCTCTAGTTGAACGACGTGGCTTGAATCGCGCAACGTCTGGTGCGTGCTGTCTTGCGACCACGCGGCTTCTTCGTCTTGCATTGCAGCCCACGCGCTTTCCCGCCGTTCGAACTGGTCTTCGCTCATGCCAGCCGACTCTTGCTGACTTTTGTTATAGTCACCCCATTTCTTTCCATGGGAGAGCACTGCCAGTGGGCGGTTGCCCAAATCGCGGAACGTCCCGGCCTGTTGGAAGGTGGCAGGCATTGCGACGGCCTCATCAAGTGCAGACTGCAACGATGGGGTTTGATATGCGGCGACCGCCGCCGAGACGTGGTCAGGCAGCTCGGGAAGCTCGGGTGTGGGCAGGAGCAAGCGGGGCAGACCAGTCCATGAAAGCGCTGCGATCACCCTGAAGAGCAACGGCGCTGGATCGTCTTCAATCCCGGAGGCGGCTTCAAGTCTTTTGATCTGGTCAGGGTGCGCGCTGTCGACTAGCACGACGCCTGCAACGTCGGTCGGATGCCGCTTGGTGTAGAGCATCACGAGTGGGCCGCCGAGCGATGCTCCCACCATGACATAGGGACCACGCTCGTTCGTAACCTCGAGCGTTTTCTGTAAATCGACAATGATTGCCTCGCCATCGCGTGGAAGTGGCCCAGGGTCGCTCCACATGAGCCCGGCGCGATCATAGGCGCACACGCGGGTCGTTGCCGAAACCGTCTGTATTACGGGGTACCACAATGCCGATCCGCTCGTGTCCGCGCCAGCCTCCAGAATGACAGTCGGCCGACCGCTACCGTGGCAATCGATGTGTATGCGTCGACCTCCGATCTCCGCGAGTTTGCCGGGTGGAGGAAATTCTCTAGCGGTAATCCGTCGGGCGGTGGCCTCATAAACTGTGCCTGCGACGAGCACGGCTGAAACCGTCAGCGCGACACCTATACCAATGAGGCGTAAGATATTGCTCATGCTCAACATCCCCGTTGCGCTCGTCAGATTTCATCTGGATTGACGCTCACACTCCCGGTGTTCGGTTTCCGGTACGATGCATAGCGCCGATGATCTCGCGCCGATAGCAACTTCATGACCATAGCGGGCCTAGCTACTGCTTGCTTGTTTAAAGCCGGAATTTTTTTGTCAGGCTTGCGCGCCCCAAGCATATCTCTCTGCGTGCTCCTGTCACCAAGGTCACACACTTCTTCCAACAAGCCCGATATCTGGCCTTGCGATAGATACCTCTTTAGGGAAACGAGCTTTATGCAACCGCGACCGCAGATCCTCTTCGATGTTGTCACAAAAACAGTCGCTATCCTATTCGAAGGCGACGTCATTACGCTGATCGGGCCGTACTCGTCGCGCACCAACGCAATTAATGCCGCAATGGACGAGTGCGCAAAGCGGGGTTGGCTCGACATTCCACACCCCGCATCGGCGGGGCAAACGCAGGTGGGATAGAGAACCATGCTCGGGAAAACAGTCGTTCTGACATTAGCAATCTTTCTCCTGGAAACGGCATGGGCGCTTGCAGGCTCAGTAAGCGGAATCGTTGTCGACGATAAGGGCCCTGCTTGAAACGCAGCCGGCCAAACACATATCGATTCCGCCAGAATTGTAATTGAAAGGAGCACCACGATGCTGGCTGACGTTTACTTCTCTGTCCCCCTTCACGTTCGTTTTCCAAATGGCGTAACTCGCTCTTTCGAGAGCCTGCACGACACCGTCGATTTTCTTGAGAATGAATGGCCCTTGCGGCACGGCGCCAGATACAAGCGCGCGTGTGAGAAGTGCCGCGCCGCGCTCTATCGAATGGCACCGGTCGCTGTGGCTCGTGAGGCATTTATCTCCGCTTGCCTCGAGGCGGGGTTGCCTGTCGAGGCATTAACGCCGAGTTGGCAACGAGGACCGTCGTCACCGCCGCGAATGAGTGCTTAAGGGGCAGCGCCGCTCACCTAAATGGGCGGGCGGCGCGCTTTTGGAACGAAGTTTAGATCGCCGCGTTCGTCTCCTGATCAAAACAGGAGAGGGTCATGAACCGCATCATTTATATCGTTGGACTGGTTGTTGTCGTCCTGGTGATATTGTCGTTCCTCGGTCTGCGGTGAGCGCCATGAACGATCCACGCGAAAGTCGCATTACAGCGCGAGCCTTCGATCTATGGCAGGCTGAGGGGTCTCTAGACGGTCGTAGCCTCAGTCATTGGCTGCAGGCGGAGAAAGAGGTCGACCAGGAGATCGCCGCAGAACCCCAGACCGAAGAAGTCGAGGCGGTTGCGCTAGCCGGCGCCGTAAACCCGCATTGAGGTTCGACTCCGATCGGAGCCAACCGAGGCGGCCGAAACGTCATTAGGAAAGAAATTAGGA
Source organism: Shinella sp. M27 (assembly GCF_049199905.1). Lineage (NCBI taxonomy): Bacteria > Pseudomonadati > Pseudomonadota > Alphaproteobacteria > Hyphomicrobiales > Rhizobiaceae > Shinella > Shinella sp. M27. The sequence continues at coordinate 8,149 of NZ_JBLZPK010000045.1, read as the reverse complement.
GCCGGTTCAATCAAGAACCGACTCCTAAAGCAATATCAGCATGTTAGCTGAAGAATCTGGCTCCCCGGGCCGGATTCGAACCGGCGACCTGTCGATTAACAGTCGAATGCTCTACCGCTGAGCTACCAGGGATCATCCGCTCGCTGCTGGTTTTCAGCTGCTCGATGCGGAGTGAGCGCGTAATACAAATGCTGGATCGATTTGCCAAGCGCTTTTTGACAAAAAAATGCATCGGGCTTGATTGATTGTGGACAAGTCTCCAACTGGAAGGGAGACGATGCCCGGAAAACCGGGCTTTGCAGCGAAACGAGCAATGCATGACGACGAAAAAAAATGGCATGAAATTTGGCATCGACCCCCGTACCAAAGAGATCGTCGTCGGTTCCTTGCGCCTGAAGCTGCCGGAATCGCGCTGGCTGCGCACATTGATCGGCGTGCTCCTGGTCTTCGGCGGCATTCTCGGCTTTCTGCCGGTGCTCGGATTCTGGATGGTGCCGCTTGGTCTTCTCGTGCTTTCGCATGATTCCCACTTTGTCCGTCGCCAGCGCCGTCGTCTTGCCGTCTGGTGGGCGACCCGGAAAGCGCGTCGCAACGCGCGCTGATCCGCCTTGCATCGATCCTAAGGTCCTGCTCTAACCCGATGGATATCGGGCGAGGGGAAGCATATGGAATTGCTGATGAAAGGTGCTGTGATCGGGTTTGGTGCGACGGTGCTGATGGATCTCTGGGCCGTCTTTCTCTGGACGGCCTTCCGCCAGTCGAGGCCAAACTGGGCGCCGGTCGGCCGCTGGGTCTGGCACTTGAAGAACGGCACCGTCTTCCACGACAACATTGCTTCCGCCGAACCCTATGCGCATGAGCAGGCGCTCGGCTGGATCTTCCACTATGCGGTGGGCATTCTCTACGGCGTCATCCTGGCCGTGTGGGTCGGAGCATCCTGGTTTGCCGTGCCGACGTTTCTGCCGGCCTGGGTTCTCGGCATCGTGACGGTTGGCGCAGGTTGGTTTCTGCTGCAGCCGGGGCTCGGCGTCGGTATTGCAGCCTCGAAGCTTCCCAATGCCGATACGGTGCGCATTCTCAATCTAGTGTCCCACACCGTCTTCGCGCTGGGACTTTATGGAACGGCGCTTCTCATCCGCTGAGAAAAACAACGCCACCGCAGGAAATCCTGCGGTGGCGTTTCGATTTAGCGGGCCGCGGCGACGCCCAGGATGAGGCCGGTGGCAACGCTCATCAGAAGGTAAGAGTTGTCCACCTTCACCCATTGCTGGCCGCGAGAGGGCTTGCGCAAGCCGTGACGGTGGTAATCACGCACAGTCGGGCGGCCCTTCCAGTCGGAATAGCGCTCGCCCTTGCGCCAGGTGTGGCGCTTGACGATCACCTTCTTCTTCATGGTGTGAGTATAGCCGGGCTTGCGGTCGTGACCATAGTGCTGCTGCGCCTGTGCCATCGGTGCGGCGGCGAAGGAGAGGGCAACGGCAGCAAGAAGGGTGCGGGTGAAAAGTTTCATCGGTTGGTTCCTCGTTGTCGATGAGAGAAAACTAGGCCCGGCGCGATGAACCAAAACTGAACGGTGTGGTTACAATTCTGTAATGAAAGCAGATGCTTATTCGGCGATTTAAAGTGCCGATGGCATGGGCGCAGGAGGGCATGCGCCTAGTGGGTGGAGGGCACGTCGTCCTCTTCCAGGAAGGAATGGATACCGTCGCGGGCCACGGTGGCCAGAAATTCGTCGAAGGCTTCCCGATCGGTCGCAAAGGGGGCGTCCCATTCGAACAGGTCTTCGTTCTGCGTCACCACTTCCAGCCGCCAGTCCTGCTGGGTGCCGGCCGGCCGGTAGATATCGACGAGAACCGTGACGTCATCCTCAGTAAATTCGCCGGAGAGTTCGGAATGCTCGATTTGCGGTTTCTTCGCCATGGGTGGTCCCGTTAAATGTGTCTGAGCCGGCATATGCGCATGGCTGCGCGCATGCGCAAGGGCCGCATCATGGTCTGGGGTCAATTCCCGCGGATGCGGACACAGGCATCCCGCCATTGCAGCAGCTTCGCACCGTCGCCTTTTTGCGGGGCAAGCGAATATGCCATGCCGGCGATGGTGATCGCGGCCCCTTCGCTGTTTTCCTTGGACAGGGTATCGAGCAGGGGGGCGGTGTCATAGCTGCCGAGGCTGAGCATCCAGCCGCCATCCATCTCGTTGGCATCGACATGTATCATCGAGATCGGCAGATCGACTTTCTTGCCGCCGGCCGAAAGCGGCACGTTCGCATAGGTCGCGCCGGCGGACGCCTTGATCAGATCGACCGCCATCGTCTCCACCGGCCCGGTGAGAATGCTGATCTGCAGGGGCGGTGTCTGAGCGGGATCACAGGAAATGCTGTAGGCCACGCATTCAGAGACTTCCTCGCCGGTGCACGGGCTGAAGGTAAGATGCGCGGCCGGCTGCTCCTCGTTCTCGTAGAAATAGGCGTGGAATTCCTCGCTCCGTGCCGGTGCCAGGCCGAGGAAGGGCACGGCGAGGATGCCGGCAAGACGTAATGCGAACCTCATGAGACCCTCCCTGTCGATGACGAGCCGCAGAGTCGGCACAGCGGACACCTTGTCCGCTGTGCTCAGCCCGCTGGCCACCCGAGTATCCGAGTATCCAGAGCGTTTGTCGACGGTTTCGTGGTGGAGGTCGGGTGGTTTCGCGTGAAACCTCGCCCCATGGCAATGGCAGCGATCCGCAGGCGGTCCTCAACCGCGTCGCGCTCGGCCAGCACAGTGCGGATGGCCTCAAGCGCATCCCAGTCATGAAGAGCCAGGACAGCCATGGCTTCGTCTTTTGTTCGCTCATGCGATTGTAGGATCATTGTAGGCGCAGCTCCAACTGCTTCTTGCTTTTGAGAACATAGAAGGGGCGAGGCGCAGCCTGCATCTTCTGAAGGCGTTCCGCGCGTTCCGCTGCCAATTTCTCACGCCATGCACGCGATTCTGCGACGACAGCAAGGGCTCTTGCTACACTATCAGTCTGCATAACAATCTCCATTTTGTTCTTTATATGTTCTCTTTTTTGGTTGAGAGAGTCAACGGGGATTTATGAAATTAATCCTAGCCGGGGGAATGGTAGGCAGGCAGAGAGAGGGCGTTAAGTCGCTCAACGACGGATGAATTGGGAACCGATTGCCACACCTAATTTTAGTGTGGCGGAATGGTTCAAGCCCAAACCGCCATACCTTCGAATGTCCGGTGTAGTTTCAGTATATTGGAAATCCGAAGGGAAGGGGTTGGAGGCCTCGCCGAGAATCGAACTCGGGTGCAAGGATTTGCAGTCCTCTGCGTCACCACTCCGCCACGAGGCCATCCGTTTGCTATAAAGCGTGTGGTGACGGGCGTTTAGAACGAATTCAGACAGGGTGCAAGGGGCTATGCTGTCGATTGTTGCGCTTTTTTGTGGGCAGACGGCGCGCCCCCGCGGCGCGCCATGCCGCATTATTGCGCCGGAGCGCCTTCGAGGCCGACAAGCGCGATCTTGGCGTAACCCGCGCCGCGCAGGAGGTTCATGACGTCCATGACGTTGCCGTAGTCCACGGCCTTGTCGGCGCGCAGCAGGATGCGGGTGTCCTTGTTGCCTTCCGTTACGGCATCGAGTTCAGGGCCGAAATTGTCGCGGCCGATCTCGCCGTTGCCGATCGAGACGGTCAGATCCTTCTTCAGCGTCATGAAGACCGGCTTGTCCTCGCGCGGCGTCGGCTGGGCGACGGAGGAGGGTAGGTCGACATTGATGTCGACGGTCGCCAGCGGGGCTGCCACCATGAAGATGATGAGCAGAACCAGCATGACGTCGATGAACGGCGTCACGTTGATTTCGCTGTTCTCCTCGAGTTCGTCGCCGCCGCCTTCCTTGATCTTGCTGGCCATGACGTCACCCGAGCTTCACGACGGAGGCGCCGGCGCGCTCGCCGCGCTGGGCGGCGGGATGACGGACGGCGCGGCGCACGTCGAGGTCACGGCTGGCGAGACGCTCGATGGCGGCCGAGGCGTCGGCGAGGTTCTGGCGGTAGCCGGTGATGGCACGGGCCAGGACGTTGTAGATCACGACCGCGGGAATAGCGGCGACGAGACCGATGGCGGTGGCGAGCAGCGCTTCGGCGATACCGGGCGCCACGATGGCGAGGTTGGTCGTCTGCGCCTTCGAGATGCCGATGAACGAGTTCATGATGCCCCAGACGGTGCCGAACAGGCCGACGAACGGGGCCGTGGAACCGATGGTGGCCAAAAGGCCCGTGCCCTTGGCGATGCGGCGGCCGCCATGCACCTCCATGCGGCCGAGGCGCGAGGCGATGCGCTCTTTCACGCCGCCGTCGGAGACGTGGTCGAGTACGGTCTCGGAGGCTTCCATCTCTTCGCGAGCGGCGCGCGTCATGCGGGCGACGAGGCCGCGGTTGCGACCGAGCGCCTGTTCGCCGTCCTCAAGTCCGCGCGCGGCAATGAGGCGGCGCACGGCGTGGCTGGCGGAACGCTGCGCGGCGCCGAGCTCGGCGATCTTGACGAGCAGTACGGTCCAGGTGACGACGGAGGCGAAGGCGAGGCCGATCATCACGCCCTTCACGACGATATCGGCCGCCATGAACATGCCCCAGGGGGAAAGATCATGCGGCAGGCCGGCCTGGCGTGCCTCGGCGGCATCGTCGACCGCGTCGAGTACCGTCGCGTCCTCATCGGCCGCTATCGTGTTGGCGCCGCCTTCGGTTGCGGTCGGGCGCGACGTCGTTTCGGTCGTCGTCGCACCCGTGCCCGTTGCGGTAGGCTGGGCCTCGCTGGACTGGGTCTGCGTGGATTGGCCGGCAATCGGCTGGCTGTCCGTCTGGACCGTGGGTGTCTCCTGGGTTTGCGCCGAAACGGCGTAAGGAGCGGCAAGCGCCACCAGGATCATCGCGAAGTGCAGTCGAGACCGTTTCAGCACGGCGTATTCCTCTTGTATATCTTAACTTTTAAACGGAGCCCGTTCAGGGAAGGGGCATTGGCGCGGGCGCAAGCGCGTCGCTAAAACCTGACTGTTCAATACGACATTATGCCCCGGACAGGCAATAATATGTTGAGTAATTAATTCATGATAACGCGGACACGCTGAGGCGCATCCGGCAAAGGGCGATACGGTCGGTGGTTTTTGCGCGCAATCGGAAGGCGCCTATGGACACCCGGCCTGAAACCGCACTAAGAGAATTGCGATGCATCCGGCAGCGGGCCGGGCCTTTGCGCCGGTCTCGCCGTTTTATTCAAGGGCTAGAGATGATTGACTACAAAGCAGCGCGCACGAAGATGGTGGACAACCAGATCCGTACGACGGACGTGACGTCGCACGAGGTGCTCGACGCCTTCCTGACCGTCGCGCGCGAAGAGTTCGTGCCCGCGGCGGTAAAGCCGCTCGCCTATATCGACAACGACATTCAGCTTGTCCCCGGCCGCTTCCTGATGGAGCCGTCGCCGCTCGCCAAGCTGATCCAGCTCGCCGAGATCGCAAGCAGCGACATCGTGCTCGAAGTCGGCTGCGGCACCGGCTACGCCTCGGCGATCCTGTCGCGCCTCGCCAGCTCGGTCGTGGCGCTGGAAAGCGACGCCGACCTTGCCGCAACTGCAACGGAAACGCTGTCCCGCCTCGGCTACGACAATGTCGCCGTCGTCACGGGTGATCTCGAAGCCGGCTATGCGGCCGAAGCACCCTATGACGTGATCTTCGTGCATGGTGCGGTCGAGTTCGTTCCGGCAGCCCTTTTCACGCAGTTGCGCGATGGGGGCCGCATGGTCGTCGTCGAAGGCTACGGAAATGCCTCGCAGGCCCGCATCTATATCAAGGAAAGCGGCCACGTTGCCGAGCGCAACGTGTTCAACACGGCCGTCAAGCCGCTGCCGGGCTTCCGCAAGGCGAAAGAATTCGTCTTCTAAGACGGCTTAGCCGCCAGAGACAGGAAAGGCCTGCTTTTGTTGCGCTTTGGCAACGGGCCGTTCCTATTGTCGCTGCCGGACCCGAGGGGACTGGCGCGATCCCTGTTTCCCAAGCAACTTAAAGGCACTATTGGCAAGCGGTGCGAGACCGCCGGAAACGGTGTTCGCATGCCGAAGGGCGTGCGCGGCTCTTCGTGGGTCAAAGTGTATCAAAGGGCGGCTCAGTGGCGGGTCGATCCAGGATCGGAGTTTTGTACTGTGTCCATTCTTCGTCGAACCGCCCTTGCCGTTGCGCTCGCCTCCGCTGCCTTCATCCTGCCACAGCGTGCAGGCGCCGAAACGCTGGCGGGTGCGATGGCCAAGGCCTATGAGAACAATCCCGACCTGAACGCCGCCCGTGCGGCCCTGCGCGCCATCGACGAGAACGTGACCATCGCCAAGGCTGGCTATCGGCCGCGCATCAGCGCGGTCTCGGAATACGAGGTCACAGGCACCAAACTGGACAAGCGCCCGTTCTTCGGCCAGCAGAAGACCAAGCAGCTCACCTCCAGTCACGGCATCACCGTCACGCAGCAGATTTTCGATGGTTTCCAGACATTGAACCGGGTGAAGGCGGCGGAGCTGAACGTTCTGGCAAGCCGCGAGCAGCTGCGCGCCAACGAGATTTCCATCCTGCTGGCGGCCGTCGAATCTTACGCCAATATCGCGCGTGACCAGCAGGTCGTTGCCATCCGCAAGCAGAACCTCGCCTTCTTGAATGAGCAGCTCAACGCCGCCAATGCCCGCCTCGATGTCGGCGAGGGCACGCGCACCGACGTTAGCCTTGCTCAGGCTGAGCTTGCCGCCGCCAAGGCCCTTCTGACGGCGGCCGTCTCCCAGCTCAAGCAGAGCGAGGCGGCCTATGTGCAGATCGTCGGCGTTGCGCCATCGGGCATCAAGCAGCCGGCTTCGGCAAAGAAGGCCATGCCCGCTTCGCTCGATGCCGCAGTCGCGATGGGCTATCAGGAAAACCCGACCATCCTTTCGGCCATGCGCAGCGCTGATGCGGCCAGCTACAATGTGCGGGTGGCCGAGGGCACGATGCTGCCGGGCGTCTCGCTGCAAGGCGATCTCTACAAGTCCGTGAACAACGAAGCCGGTCCGGCTGATAATCTGACCGGTGCGCTTTCGGCCCGTGTCGTGGTTCCGCTCTATCAGGGTGGCGCGGAATACGGCCAGATCCGCCAGGCCAAGGAACAGCTTGGCCAGCGCCAGATCCTCATCGATTCCGCGCGTCTGGAAGTCCAGCGCACCATCGTTTCGGCCCATGCGCAATACGAGGCGTCCGTCGCGGCCATCGGCGCGATCCGCCAGCAGATCGACGCTGCCAACATGGCGCTGAACGGCGTCGTGGAAGAGCGCAATGTCGGCCAGCGCACGACGCTCGACGTGCTGAACGCCCAGCAGAACGTGCTCGACGCGAAGGAAAGCCTCGTGTCCGCTCAACGCGATGCCGTCGTCGCCAGCTATTCTCTGATTGCAGCCATGGGCGCATTGACGGTGCACAGCCAGGGGCTGGAGGTCACCGAATATCGCGCCGAGCGCCATTACGAGAAGGTCAAGGACAAGTGGTTCGGCCTTCGCACGGTCGACAGCAACTAAGCGGAAGCCGCCTTGCCCTTGTGAGGGCAAACAAATCTGTGCATCACTCGTAACACATGATTCGCGGTGATTTAGTTCGCCGCTGAACTCGCCTAGGGTTTTGCGGATGTCCGGCAGGTCTTCGTGCCATGCCGCGGACGCCGCAGAGAACGGGGATAGAAATGGCTCAGCCAAGTGTAGCGCGTGAACCGTCCATGGATGAAATCCTGGCGTCCATCCGCAAGATCATCGAGAACAACGAAGCCCAGCCGGATTTTGCCGCCGACGCGCAGGATGACGACGGCTTCGATATCTCGACGGAACGGGACAGCAGCCTTCTCGACCACCCGTCCGTCGTGGAGCAGTTCCACGTCGAGGAAACCCGTTCCGCCCCGGTCCATTCCATTCCGCGTGTCGAGCCCGTGCAGGCCGCCAGTCAGCCGGCATTGTCGCTGGCCGATGTCGCCGCACGTGTTCGCGCCGCCTCCGAGCGCCACGTCGCCGCCAATCGCGAACCGTTGGCCGAGCGCGAAGTGTTCGCCGCCGAGCCGGTCCAGCCGGTTGTCGCACGCGAGGAAAACCCCGTCGTCACGGCGCGTGTGGCC
>NZ_JBLZPK010000044.1:8288-151217 GCF_049199905.1 Shinella sp. M27 | reverse complement strand
CGTCGGCTCCTCCAATGTGCTGCCGCCGGATTTCGTGGAACATCTCGGTTTCGGCAAACACTATGCCAGCCTCCGGCCGGAAGACATCGGCCTCGGCGACGGCCCCGGCCGCAAGCAATTCGCCGGCCGCGTCACGGCCGCAAGCTTCCTGGGTGCTGCCAACCGCGTGACGGTGGAGACGAACGGCGCGCGCGTCGCCGCCATGCTGCCCGCCTCCGTTGCCGTTCCCGCACAGGGCGAAACGATCACCCTCTCCTTCCTGCCGCAGGACCTGCACACGATGGACGGCGCCCAATGAGCACGGTCATCGACACCTCCATCCTTGCGGGCCGGCAAGGCCCCTCCGGGCGGCTCTCGGATTTCTTCTGGCGCAACCCCAAGATCCTGCTGCTCCTGATGCTGACGCCGCCGCTGCTCTGGCTTGGCATCATCTATCTCGGTTCGCTCTTCGCCCTGCTGCTGCAGAGCTTCTTCTCGATCGACGACTTTTCCGGGCTGATCAATTACGAGTTCACGCTCGCCACCTACAGGCAGCTGCTGATCCCCTCGAATTTCGACATCATCCTGCGCACCGTCCTGATGGCTGTGCTGGTAACGCTCGCCTCCGCCGTCATCGCCTTCCCCATCGCCTATTACGCGGCACGCTACGCCAAGGGGAAATGGAAGGTCATTTTCTATCTCGGCGTCATGCTGCCGCTGTGGTCGAGCTACCTCGTCAAGATCTATGCCTGGAAGCTGATCCTCGCCAAGGAAGGCATCCTCACCTGGGTCTTCGCCAAGCTGCACCTGCTGTGGCTGCTCGATGCCTGGCTGGCGCTCCCGGTCGTCGGCGGCTCCTCCCTGTCGATCAGCTATACCGGCACCTTCATCGTCTTCATCTATGTCTGGATGCCCTTCATGATCCTGCCGATCCAGGCCTCGCTGGAACGCGTGCCGGGCAACCTGATCGAAGCGTCGGCAGACCTTGGCGGCAACCCTGCGCAGACCTTCCGCTTCGTGCTCTTCCCGCTCGCCCTGCCCGGCATCATCGCCGGATCGATCTTCACCTTCTCGCTGACCTTGGGCGATTACATCATTCCGCAGATCATCGGTTCGTCCAGGCTGTTCATCGGCCAGGCGGTCTATGCCCAGCAGGGCACGGCGGGCAACATCCCGCTCGCCGCCGCCTTCTCCGTCGTGCCGATCGTCATCATGGGCCTCTATCTCTGGATGGCCAAACGACAGGGAGCCTTCGATGCGCTCTGATAGAAACGCCTCCGCCCCGCTCGGCCTGAAGGTCGCCGCCGGTCTCGGCCTCGCCTTCCTGCACCTGCCGATCCTGCTCATCTTCCTCTATGCCTTCACCACGGAGGAGAAGAGCTACCAGTTCCCGCCGCCGGGCTACACGCTGCAATGGTTCGCTGTTGCCTGGAACCGGCCGGATGTTTGGGAAGCGATGGGCCTTTCAGTCCGCGTCGCCTCGATCTCGACGGCTGTCGCGCTGGTGCTCGGCACGCTCTGCGCCGCCGCCGTCAGCCGCACGAAGTTCTTCGGCCGGGAGACGGTCTCGCTGCTCGTCATCCTGCCGATCGCGCTTCCCGGCATCATCACCGGCATCGCGCTGCGCTCGGCCTTTTCCTTCGTGGAGATGCCCTTCTCGTTCTGGACCATCGTGCTCGGCCACGCGACCTTCTGCGTCGTGGTCGTCTATAACAATGCGGTGGCCCGCTTCCGCCGGATCTCCGGCTCCCTGATCGAAGCCTCGATGGACCTCGGTGCCGACAGTTTCCAGACCTTCCGCTATATCATCCTGCCGAATATCGGCACGGCGCTGCTTGCCGGCGGCATGCTCGCCTTCGCGCTGTCCTTCGACGAGGTGATCGTGACGACCTTCACCGCCGGCCAGCAATCGACCCTGCCGATCTGGATGCTGGAGGAACTCGTGCGCCCGCGCCAGCGGCCGGTGACGAATGTCGTCGCCATGTTCGTGGTGCTCGTCACCTTCCTGCCGATCCTCGGCGCCTACTACCTCACCCGCGATGGCGATCAGGTCGCCGGCGGCGGCAAATAACCCAACGATAGGGAGAACGTTCATGGACACCCAGATGCTGATTGGCGCGCGCTTCGAAGCCGGCACCGAGGCGGAAGAGCATATTCTCAACCCGAAGACCGGCGGCAAGATCGTCGATCTGCCCGAGGCGTCCTACGCCCAGATCGACGCCGCCGTCGACGCCGCTGAAAAGGCCTTCGTCTCCTGGGCGACGACGACGCCCGCCGAACGCTCCGGCTATCTTCTTCGCATCGCCGACGCCATCGAGAAGGACGCCGACGCCTTCGCTGCGCTCGAATCGCTGAACTGCGGCAAGCCGATCAATTCTGCGCGCAATGATGAGCTGCCCGCCATCGTCGACTGCTGGCGTTTCTTCGCTGGCGCCATCCGCACGCTGCAAGCCCCCGTCGCGGCCGAATACCTGCCCGGCTTCACCTCCATGGTGCGCCGCGACCCGATCGGCATCGTCGGCTCGATCGCGCCGTGGAATTATCCGCTGATGATGATGGCCTGGAAGCTGGCGCCGGCCATTGCCGGCGGCAACACCGTCGTCTTCAAGCCGTCCGAACAGACTCCGCTGACGGCGCTCAAGATGGCGAAACTGCTCGCGGATATCCTTCCCGAAGGCGTTGTCAACATCGTGCTCGGCCGCGGCGAGACGGTCGGCAACGCGCTGATCAACCATCCGAAGATCAACATGGTCTCGATCACCGGCGACGTCGCGACCGGCAAGAAAGTGCTCGCCGCCGCCGCCAAGACGGTCAAGCGCACCCATCTGGAACTCGGCGGCAAGGCCCCGGTCGTCGTCTTCGACGATGCCGATCTCGAATCCGTCGTCGCCGGCATTCGCGCCTTCGGCTACTACAATGCCGGCCAGGACTGCACCGCTGCCTGCCGCATCTATGCGCAGGACGGTATCTACGAAAAGCTCGTCGCCGACCTCTCGGCCGCCGTCTCCACCATCAGGTACAACGACCCCGACGACACGCTGAACGAGATCGGTCCGCTGATCTCCAAGCGCCAGCGCGACCGCGTCGCAAGCTTCGTCGAGCGCGCCGCCGAAGTGAAGCATATCGAGATCACCGCCGGCGGCCGCACGGGCAGCGACGAGGGTTACTTCTTCCAGCCGACGGTCGTCGCCGGCGCGACACAGGACGACGAGATCGTGCGCCGCGAGGTGTTCGGGCCTGTCGTCTCCGTCACGCGCTTCTCCGAAGCCGAGCAGGCGATCAGCTGGGCCAATGACAGCGACTATGGCCTCGCCTCCTCCGTCTGGACGAAGGATATCGGCAAGGCGATGAAGGCGGCGTCGCGCCTGCAATACGGCTGCACCTGGATCAACACGCATTTCATGCTGACCACCGAAATGCCGCATGGCGGTGTCAAACAATCGGGCTACGGCAAGGACATGTCGATCTATGCGCTCGAGGACTACACCGCCGTGCGCCACGTCATGATCAATCACGGCTGATCCTCCCCGCCGCCGGGCAATTCCGGCGAAACTGCGAAGCGGTTTTGCGTGCGGAATTGCAAAGAGTAAGCGCGGCCACCTTCCGGGGCGTCCTCCACGTCCCGGAACTTTTTTGCCTTTCATGCGTCTTATCTGCGATCAATTCGGAGACAAGACCATGCTGAAATGGGCCCTGATTTTTCTCGTTATTTCGCTGATCACCGGCTTCCTAGGCTTCTCCGGCGTTTCCGCCGCCACCGCCACCGTCGCCAAGGTGCTCTTCGCGATCGCACTCATCATCTTCCTGATCTTCCTGGTGCTTGCATTGACCGCAGGCAGCCTCGTCTTCTGAGTGCAATCCATCCCCAGCCACTGTTGCACTCACGCAACAGTGGCGAAATCATGACTACAACAGTCATATAATATTTTGCAGCGCACAGAATCCTGATAAAAACGGTCATCTTATAGACCGTCCCATCAGAAAGTGACCCGCATGCAAAACCGCACCCGCACGCTGCTCTGGCTGGCGCTCGCCGGAACCTCCCTCCTAACGCTGGCCACTATGGCTTCGGCACAGGACCAGGCCGCGACCGCCGATAACGGCGCGACCGTTCTCGAAGAGGTCGTGGTCAACGGCGGCAGCGGCGGCGTCATCACCGCGGACGGCTATGTCGGCAAGAGCAGCGCGACGGGCGCCAAGACCGACACGCCCTTCGTCCAGACGCCCCAGTCGATCTCTTCGGTCACCAAGGACCAGCTGGAAGACCGCAAGCCTCAGAACCTTCTCGACGCCGTCTCCTATACGCCGGGTGTGCGGGTTGGCGGTTATGGTTTCGATCCGCGCTTCGACAGCTTCACGCTGCGCGGTTTCGACATGACCTATATTGGCATTTTCCGCGACAACCTGCGCCAGCCCGGCGCCGGATCTTCCCTGTTCAAGACGGAGCCTTACGGCCTGGAAGGCGTGTCGATCCTGCGCGGCCCCTCCTCTGCGCTCTACGGCCCGGCCGGCGCCGGCGGCCTCTACAACCTCATCAGCAAGCGCCCGACGGAAGAGGCCCTGCGCGAGGTGGAGGTCCAGTATGGCACCCACAATCGCTATCAGGGCCAGTTCGACCTTTCCGGACCGATCAACGAGGAAGACCCCTTCTACTATCGCCTGACCGGTCTGCTGCGCAGCTCCGACACCGAACAGGTCGGCGTTCCCGACGACCGCGCCTATATCGCACCGGCCTTTACCTGGAAGCCGGACGAAGACACCAAGCTGACCATTCTTGGCGAATATTCCCGCACCAAGACCGGCGGCACGGCGGCCTACTATTTCGACGGCACCGAGGTGAGCGATTTCTTTGCCGGCAACCCTGCCTTCAACGATTCCATCCAGAATCAGGGCCGTATCGGCTACGAATTCGAACATCGCCTGAACGACACCTTCGTCTTCCGCCAGAACGCGCGCGCCTCGTGGCTGAATGTCGATGCGGACTGGGCCTTCGCCTACCAGCCGAACGCCGTCGATCCCACGCTGCTCGACAGCAGCGCCGGTAGCTTCGAGGAATGGCTGAACACCTATACGGTCGATAACCAGCTCGAAGCGAAGTTCGATACCGGCGCGCTCGAGCACACGATGATCGGTGGCATCGACTTCACCAAGATCTACTGGAAATCGCTCAACGGCTACGGCTCGACGCCGCCGCTCGACACGAAGAACCCGACGGCCGGCCGGCCGACCGATCCGATCGCCTTCCAGACGAAGAGCGTGCAGGACCAGTTCATCACCGGGGTCTATCTACAGGACCAGATTCGCTACGACGCCCTCACCTTCACACTGGGCGGCCGCTACGACTGGGTTTCGACGGATACCGACAATACGGATCTCGCCTCCGGCGCCGTGGATACCATCAACCAGAAGGACCGCGCCTTTACCTGGCGTGCCGGCGTGACCTACGAAACGCCGTGGGGCATCACCCCCTATGCCACCTATTCGACCGCCTTCTCTCCCAATGCCGGCGTCAACCAGGAAACCGGCAATCCGTTCAAAGCGACGGAAAGCGAGCAGGAGGAAGTGGGCGTGAAGTACCTGCTGCCCGACAGCAACACGCTGCTGACGGCTGCGCTCTTCAACATCGACCAGTCGAACAGCCTCTATTACGAGGTCGTCGACCTACCGAGCGGCCCGGCGAACATCCAGGTGCAGCGTGGCGAGATCCGCTCGCGCGGCTTCGAATTCGAGGCGAACACCTCGCTGGACAACGGCCTCTCGCTGATTGCGTCCTATAGCTACACGCAGACCGAGATCCTGGACGGTCCGACCGGCACGATCGGAAACGAAGTGTCCTCCGTGCCGCGCCACATGGCATCGCTTTGGGCGCATTACGACATGCCGGAAGACGGCCCGCTGAGCGGCCTTGGGCTGGGCGCCGGTGTCCGCTTCCTCGGCGCAAGCTATGGTGACGACGCCAATACCAGCAAGAACAAGTCGCGCGCCCTCGTCGATGCCGCGATCGATTTCGATTTCTCGGCTATCAACAAGGACTACGAAGGCCTGAAGCTCCAGGTCAACGCGACGAACCTATTCAACCGGCAGGACTCCGTTTGCTCGGCCGGCTATTGCTACCGCGATCAGGGCCGCACGGTCATCGGCAGCCTGAAATATTCGTGGTAAGCCCTTGACGACGCTCTCCTCAGAGGACGGGGGAACCGCCTTCAGGCCTGATGGCCTGAGGGCGGTGTTTACCGGCGAACATGCCTGGTGCGGCGAGAAGATGATGCTCTCGTCGGACCTTGAGGGCGCAATCCCGCTCGCCGATTTCCTGGCGGGAAGCGGCTTTTCCGAAACGCTCGACCGGTTCGCCGCAGGCTATGGCAATGCGGACCGGCGCGCGGCGGCCTCCTTCTGGTCGCTCTACTATTTCTCGACCCTGACCATCCCCTATATCATCGCGCGCCGGGCCGAACGCGCGCTGCCGATCGCCTTCGATCAGATGACCATCGCCATCGGCGAGGACGGCCTACCGCGCGCCTTCGGCCTGCCGCATGAGGGGGACTGGAGCGAGGGCGACGATCTCCTCGGCTTCATCACGCCGCTGGTCGACGCACACCTTGCTCGTGCCGTGGCGCTCCTCAAGGAAAAATCCGGCATCGCGCCGAAACTCGCCTGGAACAATGCCGCCGTCTATATCGACTATGCCTTCAACGTGACGGACCGCGCGCCGCCCGAGGGCGACGATCCCTGGCCGTCGCGCCCGCTCTTCGACTGCCCGCTGCTGGCCAACGGCAGCCGCAACCCTTTCCACGGATGCCTGCGCCACGAACTCGACGCCGGCACCACGCAGTGTCGCCGAAAGGTCTGCTGCCTGCGCTACATGCTGCCGGGCATTCCCGGCTGCGGTGAACTCTGCGCCCTGCCTGAACTGAGAAAGCCCGAACCCCGAAAGCAATGACCATGCGCATCCTCGCCGTCCTCACCGCCGCCTTCCTGCTGGTCGCCGCCCTGCCCCTTCGCGCCGAGGTGCACTATCCGCTGACCGTCAAGGATGCGCTCGGCCGCGACGTCACCATCCCGGCGCAGCCGAAGGCGATCCTGCTCGGCAGCGGTTTCAATCTGGTGGCGCTGTCGCTGATCCATCCCGATCCGGTGAGCCTGCTCGCCGGCTGGGCCAGCGACATGAAGGGCGACAACCCGGAAATCTATACCCGTTTCAAGGACAAGTTCCCCGCCATCGAGCAGGTGCCGATCATCGGCGACGGCATCACCATGTCCTTCGAGGCGACCCTGTCGCTAAAGGCCGATCTCGCCATCCTCGCCAACTGGCAGGCCGAAACCGAACTCGGCAAGCAGGCGATCGGCTATCTCGAACAGACCGGCGTTCCCGTCGTCGTGGTGGATTTCAACAGCGATGCGCTGAACAACACCGCCGGAAACATGCGCCTGCTCGGCAAGGTGCTGAACCGCGAGGAGCAGGCCAACGCCTTCGCCGACTTCTATGACGCCCGCGTCAAGCGCATCCGCGATCGCGTGGCTGATCATCCGGAGCCCGGCCCGAGCGTGCTGATGGATGCGTTCCCGAACCCGGAAAAATGCTGCTACGCCTATGGCACCGGCGGCCTCGGCGCCTTCATCGCCATCACCGGCAGCCGCAACATCGCCGAAAGCCTGCCGGCGCAGGGTGGCATCGTCAATCTGGAATTCATCGTCGCGGCCGAGCCGGATGTCTATATCGCGACGGCCTCGCCGGGCGGCACCTACAGCACCTTCTCCGTCGGCCCCGGCGTCGATCCGGCCGAAGCGCGCGAGACGCTCGGCCGCGCCGTGAAAGGCCCCATGCTGTCAAGCCTGAAGGCTGTGAAGGAAGAGCGCGTCTACGGCCTCTGGAACTTCTTCAACGCCGTGCCGCTCAACATTCTCGCCGCCGAAGCCTTCGCCCACTGGCTGCGCCCGGACATTTTTGGCGATGTCGACCCTGATGCAACGCTGAAGGAAATCAACGAAAAGTTCGCCGCCGTTCCCTTCGACGGCGCCTATTGGATCGCGCTCAAGTCGAATTGAACGGTCCCACTCTTCCGGCGATCCGTCGCGCACGCTATATCATGCCCAGGAGGACCTGAATGATCTGGGCATTTGCGGTTGCGGCGGCGGCCATTCTTTATCTCGCACTGCGCTTCCGGCGGTTTCAGAGCTGGGTCGAGCCCGTCCTCACCATTGTCGTGGCCATCGGCCTTGCCGCCGCCCTGCTCATCTGGTTCGTCGAGGACCGCAGCCCTTCCGGCACGGTCGCTACCCCCACCGCCGAGACCCCGGCGCTGTCGGCCGATGTCGTCACGCTCTCCGAAATGCAGGCGACCGTCGGTCAGCCGAAGACCAGCTACCGCGTCACCGGCCAGGTGACGAACAGCGGCACGGTGCCGATGCAATCCTTCTGGCTGGACGTGGTGTTCTCCGATTGCCCCGCCGGCACCTGCCGCGAGGTCGGCCGCGACGATGCGCTCATCGTGTTGCGCGTGCTGCCGGGGGAAAGCGCCGATTTCTCGACCTTCGCCGTCTTCCCCGGCAGCGATCTCACGCCCATCACGGCGCCGAAATTCGACTACGGCGTCAGGAACGTGCGCGCCCTCACCCGTTAAAGCACGGCCAGGACATCGGCGGTCCTGAGCACCGTGGCGAACTCGTGCCGCAGGGTCGCGATATGGGTGCGGTGGACATCACGCGCGGCAATCGTGCCGCCGGCGCCATCCGGCAGGTCGAAGCAATCGCAGGCATCCTCCACGAGAAGCACCCGATAGCCCATATTGGCGCCGACGCGCACGCTGGTCGACACGCACATATCCGTCGAAATGCCGAACAGCACGACCGTATCGACGCCGAGACGGCGCAGGCGCAGATCGAGATCCGTGCCGATGAAGGCGGCGTTGACGCTCTTGCGCACCAGCGGCTCATCCACCTGCGGCTCGAACCCGGGGCGCAGCGCGTTGCCGGGATTTTCACGGCGGAGCGTGGAATTCGGCTCCGCGCTGTCGTGGCAGACATGAATGACCGGCCGGCCGGCACCACGCCAGGCGGCAAGAAGCGCGAGACCATTCTCGTCCAGCCTGTCGTTCCAGCGCGAGGCCCAGGGCGCGGCGTCGAAGGCCTGCTGCATGTCGATGGGGATCAGGACGGCATTGTGCGGAAGGGTCGGCATCGGTTTCTCCTTGAAGCGATACCAGACGAATAGTTGCTTTTCCGTCCGGTTTCGCGCAGCAAGGAGACGGAGTGCCGGACAATCGTCCGGCCGGAGGAGAATTTTCCGGATGAACGAGCTTGATGAGAAGGACAGATTGCTCATCGCCGCCCTTCGCGCCGATGCACGCCAGAGCCTCGTGGAGCTCGCGCGCCACACCGGCCTCTCGCGCAGCGCCGTGCACGAGCGCATCCGGCGGCTGGAGGCGAAGGGCGTGATCGCCGGCTATACGGTGAAGCTCGGTATCGACCGGGACCGCGCGGGCGTAGAGGCGCTGATCGCCGTCGGTTTCCAGCAAGGCCGCAACTGCGACCATATCGTGCCGCATCTCACCGGCATTCCCAATGTCGTGACCTGCTGGTCGCTCGCCGGGCCGACGGATCTGATGCTGCTCGTCGAATGCACGTCCAACGCCGAACTCGACACGGTGCGCCGCCAGATCGCAACGACGCCGGGCATCGCGACCGTGCAGACACATGTCTCGCTGCGCACCCACTTCGATCGCCGCGTCGGTTAGGAAAACAAATAGATGAAGCGTTTTCGTGAATCAGAAATTCAGGAAAACGCTCATCCAATACCTTAGAAATAGATCTTGAACTTCTCGCGAACCGCCTGGTCCGTTGCGAAGTCGAAGAGCGGCCCGCCCGCCTCGGAGAGGATGCGGTTCTTGCGCTCGATGGCCTTCTGCACGAGATCGGGACGGCCGATCTCGGCCCATTCCTTCGGGCTCGTCCGGTCGGCGACGGCGGGATAGACATATTCCGTCTGCATCAGCGACAGCGTCTGCGGGTCGCCGAGATAATGGCCGGGGCCATCGAGGCAGACGGAGCGCATCGTCTCCAGCGAGACGGAGTCTTCCGTGACATCGATGCCGCGCACGCAACGCTGCACCTGTCCGAGCAGATCGTCGCCGAGCACAAGGCTTTCCAGGCAGAAGCCGAGCAGCGAGGCGTGCATGCCGACCGATTCATAGACCATGTTGAGGCCGGAAAGGCCGGCCATAACGTTGGAGATCGCCTGTTCCCAGCCGGCCTGCATATCCGGCAGCTTCGAGTCCGCGATGCCGGCGGCGGCGCCGCCCGGCAGGCCGTAGAACTGGTGCATCTGCGCGCAGCCGGCCGTCAGCAAGGCCTGTTCGCCCGAGCCGCCGGACATGGCGCCGGTGCGCAGGTCCGAGACGAAGGGCCATGTGCCGAAGATCGCCGGATGGCCCGGCGCCATGGCGTTGACATAGACGACGCCCGCCAGGCACTCGGCAACGGCCTGCACGATGGCCGTGGCGAGCGGCGCGGGAGCCGTCGCGCCCGCCTGCCCTGCCGAGAGCAGCAGGATCGGCATGCCGGCCCGGATGCAGGCCTCCATGGTGATGCAGCTCTCTTCGGCAAATTTCATCGGCGGCACGACGAAGCAGTTGGAATTCGACACGAAGGGCCGCGCCCGCCACTTGTCCTCGCCGCCCGCCATCATGTGGATGAGGTCGAAGCAGCCGGCGACATGCGACGGATCGGAGAAGCTGGTGCCGACATGTTTGGACGTGCCGGCGCAGCAGCCGTAGAGCGTGTTGATGTCCATCAGGAAATTGTCGGCCACATCGCGGCAGACCATCGCGCGCTGGAAGAAATGGATGTTGTCGAGATGGTGCACGAGCTGGGCCGCGTTGAAGAGGTCCTTCGCCGTCGACTCGCGGTATTCGCGCTTCTCGACATCGACGATATGCACCGCAGCGCCCGCCGTGCCGTAATAAACGCGGGTACCCGACAGTTCGAGGTCGTATTTCGGATCGCGGCCATGCAGCGTGATGTCACGCGCGGCAACGGCCAGCATGTCCTCCACCAGCGCACGCGGGAAGCGCAGGCGCCCGTCCTCGCCGAGAATGGCGCCGGCGCCGGTCATGATCTCCACGCCGGATTTCGGGGCATTGGCAAGGCCGATATTTTCCAGCGCATCGAGGGCCGCCTCGTGGATGCGGCGCACATTCGCCTCCGTCAGCGGCTTGTACTGGCCGCCGGGCAGGCCCGGACGGATGGGGCGGACGTTTTCCGCAAGCGGTGCTGCGCGCATCGCGACACGGGCCGCGCGGCCGCCGGCACGGCGGGAGGACAAGGTTGCTGCTTCACTCATAGTCCGTCTCCTCCGCTCCCGCGGCAAGCATTCTGTTGATGAGGTCCCCCGACGCGGCGGCGGACAATTTGGCGAAACTGCCATCCTTGACAATGGCGTCCATCTGCTCGGCGATGGCCGCGTGGGTGACGCGGGCGATCATCGAGCCGAGCGAAATGCGGCGCACGCCGATGGCGGCGAACTGCGGCACGGTGAGTTGGCGCAGCGGCCCGGCGGCCAGCGCATTGACCGGCGTCGATACCGATTGCACGACGCGGCGCACCTCCGCCTCGCCCGGCGGCACCGGCACATAAACGAGATCGGCGCCGGCCTTTTCGAAGGCCTGGATACGGCGGATCGCCTCGTCGAGATCATAGACGCCGTTCATCACGCCATCGGCGCGGGCACAGAGAATGAAGGGGCGACCCAGCGAGCGGGCGGCGTCGGCAGCGGCGCGGATGCGCTCAACGGCAAGATCGAACGCATAGGCCGGATTGCCGTCGACCATTTGCGTGTCTTCGATGGAGCAACCGGACAGGCCGACTTCGGCGGCAAGCCGGATCGTCTCGGCAACATCGTCAGGCGCATCGGCAAAGCCGTTCTCGAAATCGCCGGAGACGGGAAGCGGCGTGGCGCGCACGAGGTCTTCGGCGTGCCTCAACGCTTCCTCCCGCGTCACCCGGCCCATGTCCGGCCGGCCGAGCGTGAAAGCGAAGCCGGCGGAAGTGGTGGCGAGCGCCACGGCGCCCGAGGCCACCATCATGCGGGCGGAGCCGATATCCCAGGGATTCGGGATGACGAAGCAGCCCGACTGGTGCAGGTCGTGGAAACGCTGGTGGCGTTCGGCAAGACTGGTCATGCCCGCACCCTCTCCGACTTCGGATCGTACATCGGCGCAAGCGAGGCTTCCGCCTTCACCCGCGTTCCGGCGATCTCGACCTCGTAGCTCGAGGCCAGCACATCCGCCTCGCTCTCACCCTCGCAAGGCACATAGCCCATGCCGATGGCGCCGCCGAGGAAATGGCCGTAATTGCCCGAGGTGATGGTCGAGACGATCTGGCCGTCTCGCACCAGCGCCTCATTGTGGAAGAGCAGCGGCTCGGCATCGGTCAGCTTGAACTGCACCATGCGGCGCTTCAGCCCCTCCTCCTCCTTGCGCAGCACCGCATCACGGCCGATGAAATCGCCCTTCTTGGTACGCACCGCAAAGCCGAGGCCAGCTTCCAGCACATGGTCCTCGTCGGTGATGTCGTGGCCGAAATGGCGGAAGGCCTTTTCGATGCGGCACGAATCGAGCGTGTGCAGGCCGCAGAGTTTCAGGCCGACATCCGCGCCAGCTTCTTCCAGCGCCTCGAAGACATGCGCCGTCTGGTCGGTTGAGACGTAAAGCTCCCAGCCGAGCTCGCCGACATAGGTGACGCGGTGCGCGCGGGCGAGCCCCATGCCGATCTCGATTTCCTGTGCCGTGGCAAAGGGGTGCGCCGCATTGGAAAAATCGTTCGGGCTCACCTTCTGCATAAGGTCGCGTGCCTTCGGCCCCATGACGCAGAGCACGCTTTCGGCAGCAGTGACATCGGTAATGACGACGAACTCGTCCTGCAAGTGCTTGCGCAGCCAGGCAAGGTCGCGCTGGAGCGTCGCGCCGGGCACGACGAGGAAGAATGCCGTTTCAGAAAGGCGCGTCACCGTCAGGTCGCTCTCGATGCCACCGCGGGCGTTCAGCATCTGGGTATAGACGATCTTGCCGGGCGCGACGTCCATCTGGTTGGCGCAGAGTTTCTGGAGGAAGGCCAACGCATCGCGACCCTCCACGCGGATCTTGCCGAAGGAGGTCATGTCGAACAGGCCGACGCCGTTGCGGACAGCAAGATGCTCGTCCTTCTGGTTCTCGAACCAGTTCTGCCGTTTCCAGCTATAACGGTACTCCCGCTCCTGGCCTTCCTTCGCGAACCAGTTGGCGCGCTCCCAGCCCGCCACCTCACCGAACACCGCGCCACGCGCCTTCAGGTGCTCATGCAGCGGCGAGCGACGCACGCCACGGGCCGTCGCCATCTGGCGATAGGGGAAATGGTCGGCATAGAGCAAGCCGAGCGTTTCGGAGACGCGATCCTTCAGATAGGTGCGGTTGCGCTGGAAGGGCTGGGCGCGGCGGATATCGACCTCCCAGAGATCGAAGGGCGCCTCGCCATCGTTCATCCACTGCGCCAGCGCCATGCCGGCGCCACCGGAGGAGACAATGCCGATGGAATTGTAGCCGGCGGCGACCCAGTACCCTTTGAGCTGCGGCGCTTCGCCGAGATAGTAGCGGTCGTCGGGCGTAAAGCTTTCCGGTCCGTTGAAGAAGGTGTGAATGCCGGCGGTTTCCAGCATCGGCAAACGGTTGATGGCGTTTTCGAGGATCGGCTGGAAGTGATCGAAATCCTCCGGCAATTGGTCGAAGCAGAAATCTTCCGAAATGCCGTCCATGCCCCACGGCTTGGCCTTCAGCTCGAAGGCGCCGATCAGCATCTTGCCGGCATCCTCCTTGTAATAGGTGCATTCGTCGGGAACGCGCAGCACCGGCAGGCGCTGGAGGTTCGGGATCGGCTCGGTGACGATGTAGAAATGCTCGCAGGCATGCAGCGGCAGCGTCACGCCGGACATATCGGCCAGTGTGCGCCCCCACATGCCGGCGGCATTGACGACATTCTCCGTCTCGATGGTGAAGGTCTCGCCGTTCTGCTCGCAGGTCACGCCCGTCACACGGCCGTCCTTGGTGACGACGGAGGTGACCTTGACGTTCTCGATGACCGTCGCACCGTTCTGCCGCGCGCCCTTCGCCAAGGCCATCGCGATGTTGGCCGGATCGCACTGGCCATCGAGCGGCAGGTGCACGGCCGCCTTAACATCCGCCGTGTTGAGATGCGGATACATCGCCTTTACCTCGTCGACGGAGATTTCGCGCACATCGACATCAAAAGCACGGGCGAGCGAAGCCTGACGGAAAATCTCTTCCTTGCGCTCTTCCGTCAGCGCCACGGTCATCGAACCGCACTGGCGCATGCCCGTACCGATACCGGTCTCGGCTTCGAGCTTGGTGTAGAGATCGGCGGAATATTTGGCGAGCCGCGTCATGTTCTGCGAGGCGCGCAGCTGGCCGATGAGGCCGGCGGCATGCCAGGTGGTACCCGACGTCAGCTGCTTGCGCTCCAGCAGCACCACATCCGTCCAGCCGAGTTTGGCCAGATGGTAGGCGACCGAGCAGCCGGAGACACCGCCGCCGATAATGACGGCTCTCGCCTTGGAGGGAATGGGTTTGCTCATGCGCGCAGTCTTTCATTGTTCGGGTCGAAGAGCGGGCCGTCGGGCTGGACCACCGCCTTGAAACGCTCACCGTAGATTTCCACCTCGATTTCCGTGCCCGGCACGGCAAGCTCAGCCCTCAGCATGCCGAGCGCGATGGATTTGCCGACGCGATAGCCCCAGTTGCCGGAGGTCGTCTCGCCGACCACCTTGCCGCCATGCCAGAGCGTCGACATGTAGGGCGCATCGCACTCGCCGGCCTCCACCGTCAGCGTCACGAAGCGCTTGGTGACACCCTGCTGCTTCTCCCGCTCCAACGCCGCCTTGCCCTTGAAATCGGGTTTCGCCCAATCGACGAAACGGTCGAGGCCGCCTTGCAGGATCGTGTAGTCGGTCGAAAGATCGCCCTTCCAGGCGCGATAGCTCTTCTCGATGCGCAGGCTGTCCAGCGCCTCCATGCCGAAGGGTTTCAGGCCATGCTTCTGGCCGGCGGCCCAGACGGCATCGAAGATCACGGCAGTATCTTCCACCTTCGTATGGATTTCCCAGCCAAGCTCGCCGGCAAAGGAAACGCGCACCAGCTGGCACCAGCGGCCGGCGATCTGGCAGCTCTGATGCGTCAGCCAGCCCTTGGAAAGGTCGGCATCGGTGACATCGGCCAGAATGGCGCGGGACTTCGGGCCGGACAGGATCTGGCAGGAGAAGTTTTCCGTCACGTCGTCGATGGTAAAGGCGGTATCCTTGGGCAAGTGCTTTTGCAGCCATTCGAAATCGTGCCACTGGGCGGTCGCGGCGGTGATGAGGAAGAAGAAATCCTCGTCCAGCATCATGACCGACATTTCCGTGACGATGCGGCCCTTGTCGTCGGAGAAATAGGCAAGGCCGATGCGGCCGGGCTTCGGCACCTTGCCGGTGATGAGCGAGGACAGCCACGCAGTCGCCCCCTCGCCCTTCACGCGGAAGCGCGAGAAGCCGGGCAGATCGAGAATGCCGGCAGCCTCGGTGACGGCACGGCACTCCGCCTCGATGCGCGGCCGCCACGGCCCCTCGCGGTTCCAGGTCTGGGTCGACTGCTCCGAGAGATCATCGCCCGGCGCTGCATACCAGTTGGCGCGCTCCCAGCCGTTATAGGGCTTGAACTGCGCGCCGAGCGCCTTGATGCGGTCATGGATCGGCGAGAGCTTCCGGTCGCGACCGGCCGGCCAGGCGTGCTTGGGGAAGTGCATGGCATATTCGTGGCCATAGATTTCCATGCCCTTGGCGACGCAATAGTCCTTGTCGGCGGCAAAGGCCGTGTAGCGACGCGGATCGCAGGACCACATGTCCCATTCCGTCTCGCCTTCCGTCACCCATTCGGCCAGCACCTTGCCGGCACCGCCGGCCTGGCAGATGCCGAAGGTGAAGACGCAGGCCTCGTAGGCGTTCGGAACGCCGGGCATCGGGCCGAGCAACGGATTGCCGTCAGGCGCATAGGGGATCGGGCCGTTGATCATGCGCGACAGGCCGGCGGTGCCGAGGATCGGCACGCGCTCGACGGCGTCGTTCAGATACCATTCGAGACGGTCGAGATCGTCGGGGAAGAGCTGGAACGAGAAGTCGTCCGGCATCGGATCATCAGGCGTCACCCAATGCGCCTTGCAGTTCCGCTCATAGGGTCCGAGATTCATGCCCGTCTTTTCCTGACGGAGATAATAGGAGCTATCAACGTCGCGCAGCAGCGGCAGTTTGTGGCCGGCCTCGCGCGACCAAGCGGCGAGTTCCGGGATTTCCTCGAACAGCATATATTGATGGCTCATCACCATCATCGGCACATCGCGGCCGAACCATTTCCCAACCTCGCGGGCATAATAACCGGCGGCGTTGACGACCTTCTCGCAGCGGATGTCGCCCTGCGGCGTGGAGATCACCCATTCGTCGCCCTCGCGGCGCGCGCCGGTGGCCGGGCAGAAGCGGAAGATCTTCGCGCCCATATCGCGCGCGCCTTTTGCCAGCGCCTGGGTCAACTGCGCGGGGTCGATGTCGCCGTCATAGGGATCGTACAGCGCACCGGTCAGGTCATGCGTTTCGAGGAAAGGATATTTCGAGCGCATCTCGTCGGGCGAGAGGATATCGAGGTCCATGCCCTGATAGCGCCCCATGCCGACGACGCGCTTGAACTCCTGCAACCGCTGCTTGGAATGGCCGAGGCGGATCGAGCCGGTGACGTGGTAGTTCATGGGGTAATCGACCAGATCGCCCAGCTCGCGATAAAGCGATGCCGAATAGCGCTGCATGTTCATGATCGACCAGGAAGACGAGAATGTCGGCACGTTGCCGGCGGCATGCCAGGTCGAGCCGGCGGTCAACTCGTTCTTTTCGAGCAGCACGCAATCCGTCCATCCGGCCTTGGCCAGATGATACAGCGCCGACGCCCCGATGGCACCTCCACCGATGATGACGACACGGGCATGGCTTGGCAGTGCGGACATTCTCTTCCCCTTGGTTGTCCCGGATTTGTGGCAATCAACGGCCTTTGCGGCAAGCGGGCGAAAATCGCTTTATTAATCGACAATACCGATTACACTTCCGTCAAACACTCGGAAAAACACGGCACATTCATGCAGATCGTTCTGATTGAGACATTCCTGGACCTGATGGAAACCCGCAACTTCAACCGGACGGCGGAGCGGTTGAACATCACTCAATCGACGGTCACTCATCGCATCAATGCACTGGAGACGCTGTTTGCGCGGAAACTCTTCGCCCGCAACAAGGGTGGCACGCAGCCGACAGCCGCCGGACTGCGCTTTCTCGACCATGCAAAAGCGTTGCAGCATCAATGGCATGAGGCGACGCGCGCGGTGGAGACGGCCGGCGCCTACGAACGCTCGATGCGCATCGGCCTGCAGCATGATCTGGCCGCCCATTATGCCGGTGACTGGCTGGCGGCGGTGCGCAAGGAATTGCCGGGAACCTCGATCTATCTGGAAGTGGACTATTCCAGCCAGATGAACCGCGATCTCGGTGCCGGCGACCTCGATCTCGCCATCCTCTTCACCCCGCATTACCTGCCCGACCTGCACTACGAGCGTATCGGCGACGTGCATTACGAGATGGTGAGCAACAAGGTGAGCCGCATCGAGGATGTGCGGCCGGAGGACTATATCCAGGCCGTTTATTCCCCCGCCTTCGACCGGCTGCATCGGCAGGCCCATCCGGCGCTTTCCACCGCGCCGATCGCCAGCGGCGAGACGACGGCGATCCTGGCCCTGATGCAGAAACTCGGCGGCTCCGCCTTCGTGACGGAGGCGGATGCGAAACGGCTACTGCGAACTGGCGCCGTCAGCCGCGTGGGAGGCGCCGAGCCGATCGCCCAGGCCGTCTATGCCGCCGTCAACGTGCGCACCCGCCACGCCCACCAGCACCGGCGCATCATCGCCGTGCTCCAGGCGCTGCTTGCGGCATGAGGCATTGAAACCAACAGGCGCGATGCCTATTAACGGGCAAACCGCACCCAACGAAGGAATCGCCCATGGCCGCCCGCGACCGCTATTCGCGCAAACTCGAATGCGCCATGTGCGGCAATTCCGGCTATGCCGAGGTCTCGGAAGACGATATGCCAACGCGCAAGGACCCGGATTTCAAGATCGACGCGCTGCCGCCGGGCTTCCTCACGGAGCGCCCGTCGAAATATCCCGACAGGCACATGATCCGCTGCCGCTGCGGCCACATCTTCAAGTTCCAGCAGAAGACGGTCTATGCCGAGGGCGGCGAGCCCCGGCGGCGATAACCCCTACCCCCGCCCGACGAACGGCATGTTGGTCGCCATCACAGTCATGGTCAGCACATTGGCGTCGAGCGGCAGGCTCGCCATGTAGATCACGGCATCGGCGACGTGCTTGACCGACATGGTCGGTTCGCCGGCGATCTCGCCGTTCGCCTGCAACACGCCGGCATTCATCTTCGATGTCATGTCGGTGGCGGCGTTGCCGATATCGATCTGGCCGCAGGCGATGTCGTATTTGCGCCCATCGAGCGCCGTCGATTTGGTGAGGCCGGTGATGGCGTGTTTCGTCGCTGTGTAGGGCGCGGAATTCGGGCGCGGCGCGGTCGCGGAAATCGAGCCGTTGTTGATGATGCGCCCACCGCGCGGATGCTGCGCCTTCATGATCCGGAAGGCGTGCTGGGTGCAGAGAAAAGCCCCCGTGAGGTTGGCGGCAAGAATGCTCGACCATTCCTCGAACGGAATGTCCTCCAGCAGGGCCGGCGACACATTGGAGCCGGCATTGTTGACGAGCACGTCGAGCCGGCGGAAGTCCCGCTTCACCGCATCGAAAGCCGCGGCTACATCGTCCGGCTTGCCGACATCGCAGGCGATGGCCCGGACGGGATTGCCGGTCTCGCCGGAAATATCCGAGGCCGCCTTTTCCAGCACATCCGCACGGCGGCCGGTGATGACGACCCGATATCCCTCCGCACTCAGGCCCCGCGCAATGGCAAGGCCTATGCCCGTGCCGCCGCCCGTCACCAGTGCGATCCTGCCGTTGCCGGTCCTGCCCCAATCGGTCATGTCAGCCCTCCGCCGCTTTATTCTGCCCTGTCACGCCCGACGCACGGAACGCGGCCGTTCGAACATCCAGGCCGGAAACGGCGGAAGCGGTACGGAGCGGCGGCGCAGCCGGGGCGCGCCCGTTCTACGACGTGTTTCCACGCTTGACCAGCAAAGAGGCGCGGCTACCCCACACGGAGCAGCCGATCGATCTTTATGTCAGGAATGCAGATGGATTCGCTCGCGGCGTTCACGCATCGCCACAAGCTCCTGTTCGATATGGATTTTTCGCGCCTCGTCCATCGCGGCTGCGATGGTCTGGCCGATCACGCGCACGCAGTGCTCGGACAGCGGCTCCGAGACCCCATGGCATTCTGCTGCATGAATTTTGTCGAGTGCGCCGGCAAGAAGCCGCGCATAGTCTTCCGGTTTGCGACCCATGTTCCCCACCTTTTTTTGATTATGCCCGCAGAAAACCACACAATGCGGCAAAAAGCCACACATTTCTCACATGCCAAATGAAAATAATTGTGGGGATTCACAGGACCTTTCGGCGCTGGAATGCTGGAAAACGAGATTGTTCAGAAATGACGCAGGGGCGCGCCGGAAAACCTCATCCGGCGGCAGGAAACACGATCTCGGCCTGAAAGCCGTCGATGCGGCCCGGCACGGGCGAGGTCAGCACAAGGTTTGCCCGCATCTGCTGAAGCAGGCGGTCGGCAATGGAAAGGCCGAGGCCAGAACCGGCAGCGACGGTCCTGCCGCGGGCAAACCGCTTGCGCACAGCAACAAGCTCCGCTTCGGAAAGCGGTGGCGAGCCGTTGGAAATACGCACATTTCCCTCGCCCGTAAGGTCAACCTCCACAGGCTCGTAGGCCCGTCCATGCAACAGCGCGTTCTCGATGAGGTTGCGCAGAACGATGGCAAAGGCGTCAGCCGTGCCCTCGTAAAGGCGCGGCGCGGCAAGCCTGTTCGTAAAATGGATACGGTCCGCATCCTCGCAGGCGCGCTGGAAATCGGTGACCACAATGCCGACGACATCGGCGATATCGAATGTGGTTTCCGCAACGCCAATGCCCGCTTCGGCGCGGGCGAGCTGGAGCAGCTTTTCCGTCAGCTTTGTGAGCTTTTGCAGCGATGCCTCGATCTGCTGCGCACGCGCCCGTGTCGGGCTGTCCTTGAGTTCCGAAAGCAGAAGCTGCGTTTGCGCGAGCGCGCCGGCAAGGGGCGTGCGCAGTTCATGGGCACTGTTGGAGGTGAATTCCCGCTCGGCGGCGATGACGGCGCGCAGGCGTGAAAGCAGCAGGTTGACCGAGCGCAGGATCGGCTGGAGTTCGTGCGGCAGATGCGCCGCCTCGATGGCCGCGAGATTGCCGCCGTCCTTCTCCGCGATCGCCGCGCGCAGCAGTTCGACCGGCGCAAGCACGCGCCGCACGGCAAACCAGACGGCTGCGATGGTGATCGGCACGATCAGCAGCACCGGCAAAAGCAGGGCGAGCGATCCTTCGCGTGTCGCCTCCTCGCGCTCCTCGGCGGTATCCTTGACCTGCACGAAGGTCGCGCCGTCGGCGGCCACCGCGGTATAGATGCGCCCGTCCTCGGCCTGCCAGAAGCCCTCCTTCAACGGCGCCTCGAATGGCTTCATCGTCGCGGAATGCGAATGCAGCAGGACACGGCCCGTCAGGTCACGCACCTGATAGGATAGATACTCCTCCTCGACAGGTGCGCGCAGCGCCTCGATGCGCTGAGGTTCGTCCGGATCGTCCCGACTTCTGAGATCGTCGAGCAGAAGCGGCGTCAGGCGCTCGGCCGTTTCCTGCAGGGCGCTGTCATAGATCTCGCCGAACTCGTCCTGCATGATCAGCGCGCCGAAACCGACCGCGACGAGCCACAGCGCCGTGATGGTGACCGTGACCCACAGCATCAGCCGGCCGGCGAGGCTTTGGTGTCTCGGGCGCGCAGCGCGGCGTGTGTTCGCGTTCTCGATCATCGTCCCAGCCTGTAACCGATCCCGCGCAGCGTCTCGACGCAATCCCTACCGAGTTTCTTGCGCAGTCGGCTGACATAGACTTCCACCGTGTTGCTTTCGATCTCCGAGCCGAAGGCATAGAGCGCCTCCTCGATCTCGCTCTTGGAGACGATGGCCTCCGGACGGTTGGCAAGCCGCGCCAGCACGGCCCATTCCCGGCCGGAGAGATCGACCGGCTTGCCATCGCGCAGCACCCGGCGATCGGCGAGCTGGATGGAGAGCGCGCCGGTCTCTAGGACCGGCAGGGAAGAACCGGCATAGCGCCGCGCCACGGCCAGCATGCGCGCGCCGAGTTCGCCGAGATTAAAGGGTTTGACGAGATAATCGTCCGCCCCGCTGTTCAGGCCTTCGATCCGGTCGGAGATCTGGTCATGGGCGGTCAAGATGATGACAGGCGTCACCGCGCCGGCACGGCGCAGTTCCGTCAGCAGCGTCAGCCCGCGGCCGTCGGGCAGGCGCAGGTCGAGCAGGATGAGATCGTAATCGACCGCCTTCGCCGCCCCTCTGCCGTCGTCAAGCGTCTGCATCCAATCGACGGCATGGCCGAGACCGGCCACGTAATCGCGCACCGCCTCGCCCAAAACGGCGTCGTCCTCGATCAAAAGAATTCTCAAGCCACACTCCCGGAACCGGGAGCCACAATAGGCATCACGCCTTTCGCTCGCAAGCACGCGTCAAATCCGCCAGCCGGTTGGGTCCGTCAGCTCGTCGCGCCGAGCCGGCAGGCCGAGACGAGGTCGAGTGCGGGGTCGCGCACCTTGGTTTCCACGCGCATCATGCCAAGCACCGAGTGGAAGAGATTGTCGTGCGACTGCGGCTTCGTGGTTTCGTCCTTCAGGCAGTCCGCCGAATAAGCCGCCTTGGCGTCCTTGCCGAGCCACAGCACGAAGGGCACATGGGTCTGCTGCGGCGGCGCGATCATATAGGGCGCACCGTGCAGGTAGAGGCCGAATTCGCCGAGCGATTCGCCATGGTCCGACATGTAGAGCATGGAGACGTCGAGCCGGTCCTGCTGGCCGGCCAGCCGGTCGATCACACCTGCGAGGATGTGGTCGGTATAGGCGATCGTGTTGTCATAGGCATTGACGATCTCCTCGCGCTGGCATTCGGAAAAATCCGCGCTGCGGCAATCGGGCTTGAAGCGCCTGAAATCCTCGGGATAGCGTTGGGAATAAGCGGGGCCGTGGCTGCCGATCTGGTGCAGAACCAGCACCGTGTCGGTCTTCACCGAGCCGATCCAGGCGTCGAGATCGCCGAAGAACACCTCGTCGCGGCATTCGCCGTTGCCGCAATAGCGCGGATCGCCGTCCTTGATGACCGAGCGTTCCTTCACACGCGCGGCGATCTGCTTGCTGCCGGTATTGTTGTCCCACCATTCCACGTTCACGCCGGCATGGGAGAGCACGTCGAGCAGGTTCTGGGTCGCGAGACCCTTGCGGTGCGAATATTCGGCACGGGTATAGACGGAAAACATGCAGGGCAGCGAGACGGCGGTCGCCGTGCCGCAGCTCGTCGTCTGCGGGAAATAGAAGATGTCCTTTTTCGCCAGTTCCGGGTTGGTGTCCCGTTCATAGCCGCCGAGTGAAAAATTGTCGGCGCGCGCCGTTTCGCCGGCAACGACGATCATGAGGCGCGGCTTGCGCGCGGCGACCGGCCCATCGCTGACCCGCGCATCCTCGCCAAGCGGTGCCGCCACGATGTTGATGTCCCCGGATTCACCCACCGCGAACTGAACGGCGGTGACGAGCGGCACGAAGGGGTTCAGCGTCTCGAACCAATCATGATGCGCGCGCACGGCGGCGGCATAGACGCGGGCATGCGAAAGACCCGCGACGAGCGCGATGACCAGTGCGGGCGCGATGACGGCGAGATTGCCGCGCACCTTCCAGAGGAAGGGGCGGTGGCGCACCTTCACCCAGACAAGCAGCAGAATAGGCAGGATGCCGAAGACCAACATGTGCAGCACGAAGCCGGGGGTGATCATATGCCCCGCTTCGGCGCTGTTGGTTTCGGCGGCATTGCGGATCATCTCGACATCGATGACCACACCGAACTGATCCATGAACCAGGCGCCGGCGGCGCTCGCCAGAATGAGAAGGATGAAGATCGGCTTCATCAGATATTTCACCGATACGGCAACACAGAGCGCAATGTAGAGGCAGGCGACGCCGATGGCGATGGAGGCGAAGGTGGTCGGGCGTCCCTCGAGATAAACCCAGCCCTTCGACCAGAAGCTCTGGTTGGTGATGGCCAGCAGATAGAGAGCCGTCAGGATGGCGACCGCGATGCTGCCGAGCTCTGGCCTCCATAGACCCTTGCGGCTCGTTGCTCCCGTGTCTTCGCGCATCATCTTTCCCTTCCGTCATTCGCCGGCGCGTCGCAGGGGATGCGCCAGTCTGCCCGTCCCTGCCCCGGCAAGCTGACAGCAGGCTGAACGAAGCTGACGCGACGTTCAGCGTCCCGTCAGCTTCCGCCCCCATAAGACTTGGGACACTGCATGAGGTGACGTTTGAAATCGAAGCTGCTCAACCCGGGAACGCTGTTCGTGACCGCCTTGGTCGTCATGATCCTGGCAATCCCTTTTGCACAGGTGCAACTCTCCCGAACGCGCGGTGCCGACGTGCCGCAAGTCATTCTCTGGCGGGCCGGCTGAAGCCGCTTTTTTCAACGCCTTCATCTACTCCATCGTTCCCAAGGCAAAAACCGGTCGCTCGACAGCGTCCGCGTGTGTCTTTTGGATTCCCGAAAAACCGATTGCATTTCGCAATCGGATTTGCGACAAAAGGGCATCAAACGTGGAGGTCGTCATGAAACCGGTTCTCTATGCCCATCCCTTTTCCAGCTATTGTCAGAAGGTGCTGACAGCACTCTACGAGAACGGCACGGCGTTCGAGTACCGTCTGCTCGATCACAACGATCCGGAGACCCTTGCCGATTTCGAGCGGCGCTGGCCGATCAAGCGGTTTCCCATTCTCGTCGATGGCGACCGCCAGGTGATGGAGGCGACCATCCTGATCGAATATCTCGATCTGCACTATCCGGGACCGGTGAGGCTCATTCCCGCCGATCCGGACAGGGCGATCGAGGTGCGCATGCTCGACCGTTTCTTCGACAACTATATTTCAACGCCGCAGCAGAGGATCGTCTTCAACGCCATCCGTGCGGAAGCCGACCGCGACCCCTATGGCGACAAGGAAGCGCGTGAGATGCTGGAACGCGCCTATGCCTGGCTCGAGCGGCATATGGAGGGCCGCATCTGGGCGTCGGGCGACACGTTCACGCTGGCCGATTGCGGTGCCGGCCCGTTCCTGTTCTATGCGGATTGGACGCATGCCATCGATCCGGCCTTCACCCATGTGCATGCCTATCGCAAGCGCCTGCTCGCCCGCCCGTCCTTTGCACGCGCCGTGGACGAAGGACGCCCCTTCCGAGCGTATTTTCCGCTCGGTGCGCCGGACCGCGATTAACCGGCTGGACACCCGCGCCGTTCACCTGCCGATGTCTTGTGAGCCACGCCGGTCACGACGAGCACGGACGCCTTTTCCCTGATCTCGACATGGCCGCGCAACGCCAGCCGGCCGAAATAGAGCGCATCCGTCTGGTTGATGCGCTCCCGATCAGCCTCTGCCAGTCCATCCAGCACGGGCGAGATGCTCTTGAAGGTCTTTCCCGTGGCAAGATCGCGCACGGTCGAGGACGGGCACGGCGCCTTGAAACAGCGCAGGCCATTGTCACAGACGACATAGAGGCCGTCTGCCGCGGCAAGCGGTGCGGCAAGGCCAAGCGACAACAGCACCGCGGAAAGACAATACCGGATTTTCATGCCGCATCCTCCCTGTGAATTGCGGCCGAAGCGCGATCAGTTCGGCCGCCGGTCTTCGGCGCGCATTTCGGCAAGGGCACGGATGGCGTCCTGCCGCCCGGTTTCGCCGAGCGCCTCGAACAGGCGGGCTGCATCGACCCGCATGCCGAGGTTCTTGTAGGAGAAGGCGCGCAGGATCATCAGGTCCGTCGGCTCGGCGCGCAGCTGGTTGCGCTGGTCGAGATAGCCGATGGTCTCACGGTAACGCTTGGCGCGGAAACTGCTGACGGCCCGGTCGGCAAGGATGGCTGTCTGCAGCTCGGCTCCGCGGCTGCCATCGAGCTTGGCCTTCGTGGCAGCAACGGCGGCGTCACTGGTCAGGCCTGCACGCAGATAGGCGAGGCTCTGGCCATAGGCCGCATCGCTGCGTGTGCGCCCCTCGCCATTCAGAGCCACCTCGAAGGCTTGCGCGGCTTCCAGCGGCCGGTTGCGCTCCATCAGGCACCAACCGAGCGTCAGCGCGCTTGCGGGCGCAAGGCCGGCAGGATTGCGCGTCGTACGGCACCCTGCCCCGGTATTGGCGGCATGCCGCACCGTGCGCACGATGCGCTGCGGCCGGGCGGCAACCTCCTCGATGACCTCGCGGGCAACGACGCGCTGCCCGGTGCGGGCCAGCCGTGGCTGGCGTTCGCTGATCACCTCGGTCTTCTTGTCCGTCGCGTCCTGTTCGCCAAGCCGGGCGATGCGCTCGGAACGATCGCCCCAGGCCTGCTTGACGGCGGCAAGGCCGGCTTCGTCCTGAAGGCGCAGCCGTGCGACGCCGAGACCATAGGCGGCGGGCTCGTAATCCGCTTTCCATTTTAGCACCAGGGCAAACCATTCCTCGGCGGTGGCCGGCTGGTCCATGGCCAGCGCATACCAGCCGAACTGCTCGCCCGTCTCGGGATGCTTTTCCTCCAGCGTCACCTGTGCGATGCGGTTCAGCACCTTGGCGTCGAGCCTCTGCGGCGGATCGAGCGCCAGGAGATTGGTGGTCGCGGCGAGATAGGTCTGCATCGCCTGATCGGAGGTGGTACGCCAGGCATACATCACGTCTTCGGCCTCGCCCGGCATTTTGCGGGCGAGAAGGATGAGCGCGAGACCCTGCGAGGCGGAGGCGGAATCCTCGACGGCCCGCGCCTTGCGGAAGAAAGGTTCGGCGGCCGCGTTCTGGTCGCGCCGCAGGTGATACCAGCCGAGCAGCAACGCATCGGAGGCCAGCCCCTCGTCCGTCACCAGCTTCTCGACCAGCTTGAGATAGACCGGCGCCACCGTGATCTCGGGATCTTCATCGCCCTCGCCGACGAAACGGCGCGCGAGATCGCTGCGGATCGCGTCGAATTCCTTGACGCCGTCAGGCCCGGCATGCTCGCGGGCCAGCAGATCCTGCATGTCCTTGTAGCCGAGCAGCGTCGAGGCTTTCTGCACGGTCGCCACCCGCACCGGCGCGTCGGTGCAATTGTCGATCATATAGCCATAAGCATCCTTGGCACGCTGCACGCGGTCGGTCTTCACGAAGGCCTCCGCGACGCGCCAGAGCACATCGGCATCCGAGCAGGTGAGCAGGCTCGGCGTCTCCGCCCCGAGCCGTACGACATCTTCGTTCTTGCCGGCATTGGAAGCGGTGATCAGCTCGGCGCGCTTCTCCGCCACGTCGAGGCGGTCGACCAGATCGGCCGGCGGCGTCCATTGCGGGTCCTGCTTCCGGCGCTCGGCGATCGCCGCACGCACATCCGCATAGCGCGACTGGCTGTAGAGCGCCCACATCGCCTCCAGCTGCTTGTCCTCGTTGACGGGCACGGCAAGCGGATTTTCCGGCGGGGTCCAGGTGGGATAGAGCGCGCGCAGGCGCGCGATCTCGGCATTGAGCCGGGCCGTATCGCCGCGCGACGCGAAATAGCGCAACGCGCTCTCGTCGACAGCGGGACGACGCTCCACGGTTTCGACGACCGGCGTGGTCTTCGCCTGACCGCTCTCAACTTGAGCGATCTCCACCCGCGATTGTTTGGCGGCGGCGGTCGGAGCTTCGTCTGTGCTGCCGGTCGCCACGTCGTCCGTACCCACGCCGAGGCGCGGCATGCCCTTCGTCAAGCCATCGGGCACGCCGAAGGACAGGCCGGCGACACCGGCCGCTCCAGCCGAGGCAAGGACGACCGCCATGAGGATCGACTTCATGCCGAGCTTCCTTCGGTACATATCAACCACACGGCTCCTTCCAGTCCGCAAAGGCAACGCCAAGCGCCGCCGGGAAGAAACCAACGAGCTTTGATAAAAGCGCGATAGGGTTAACCGGCCGTAAACAGCCACCCGTCAGTGTTGCGGGATCTCGTCAGAGCGGGCGGCCGAAACGACGCAGAAGCCCTGAGGTCGCGATGCCCAGCAGAATCGACAGCGCACAAAAAACAAGCGCATAGGCCAGAATGTTCGACGACAGCCAATTCGCCGCGATCAACCTGACATTGGCGAAGGTCCACGCCTGGGTTGCAACGAACCGCGTGCGGCTGACCGCGCGTGTATCGAGCGCGTCGGCATCCTTGCTCTCCAGCGTCATGTAACCGTCGAGCTGCTGCCAGCGGTCGTCCTGCGCCACCGCATCCATGCCGGCACGAAGATCCGCACCCGTCGGGGCGGAAACGACCGTCCACACGGCCGTGCTCTCGGGGCTGTCGCCCTGCGCCACGAGGAAGCGGGCCGTATCGTCGGGCGCCACCAGTGCCTCCGCGCCCGGCAGGAGGCGAAGCGAGGACAGCGAGATGTCGAAGGTCTCCTGCAGCCACGTCTCGAACGCGGAAATCTGTCCGCGCCAGGAGCCGCCCCGCACCCGCGACTGCCATTCGTTGAGCGCATCCTGTGTCGCGCCCTGCCCGGCGCCGGCGCCCGCGCTACCCCAGCTCGAAGCACTCTCCGCCGCGATATGCGTCTGGCCGAGCACAAGGGGAGGAAGCTGCGAGATCGTACCGAAAAGGATGGCGTCCCGCTCGCCGATCGCCAGCGCCGAGGATTCCGGTCGCACCAGCAACGCCCGGCCACTCGAAACGGCCATCTTGCCGAGGAAGGTCGCGCTCGTCGACAGCGTGTCCGTGTCGAGACGGTCGAGATAGAGCGCGATCGGATCGGTCGCCCGCGAATAGGGAAAGCCGGTGCCGGAGAGGGCGGCGAGGTTCGGTAGCTGCGCGATGCGGGCGAACCGCGGCATGCGGAATTCGGATGTGTCGAAGAGCGCGAAACGCGGCTCTTCCGACGCGCTGGAGCCGGGCGCGCAGACCTTGTCGGCGGCGGTCATCAGCACCGTTTCGATATCGATGCGGTTCGGCCCCGGCCGGAAGTGCCGCATGGTCACGCGGATCGGCAGATGGCGGAAAATACCGCCGTTGCGATTGGTGATCGGCACCGTCGAGGCGATATTGCCGTTGACGTAGATATCGACATGGCTGCCCGGTAGCACTTCCGCCGAATAGGCGGCGTCGAGCAGCAGCGTCGCCTCGCCATAGGCGCCGGCATAGAAGTCGGAGGGAATGCCGATGTCGAAGCCGGTGCGCAGGCGCCGGCCGCTGAACTCGGCGGTGCGCACGCCGAGCGAAGCCAGCTTCAGCGTCGCCTCGCCTGCCACCAGCGGCATTTCGGCCGCATTGCGCTGGCGTACACTGAGCGCCTCTCGCGCCACACCAAGCGGCCGGTCGATGGGAGAGACCATGCCCTCCACCGCCCCTTCGATGGACGGCCAGTCCGGCCCGCTGACGACGAAGACCTTGCGGTCGCCCGAGGGCGCATCGACAAAGGTGGCGATCGCCGAGGAGCGGGCGGAGGCCGGCAGGCCGGGCAGGAGTGGCGCAAGATCGGCCGCGGTGCCGACCATGACCTGCAACTCACCTGCCCCGCCCGTCGCGGGTAGCGCATCGACCACATCGAACGTCTGGTTCGGCATCTTCGCCATCAGGGCAAGGCCCTGGGTAAGGCGCATCAGGGCATTGGTGGCGACCGGTTGCCCCATCTCGGGCACGACCATGGTGAATTTCGTCTGGCCGTTCGGGCCGACGCCGATGCCGGCAATGTCGTCGGTCGTGAGCAGGCGGCCGCTGGTATCGCGCGGCACCGTCAGATAGGTGCGCGCCGGATCAAGCGAGGTCCAAAGATCATAGGTCGAGCGGATCGTGCAATCGGTGCGGTGGCGCTGCACGGTATTGAACGTCACGCGGTTGACGCCCGGCCTGAGCAGGCCCGTCGGCAGGTCGAAGCGCATGTCCTTCGTGCCCTCTGGCGACTGCACGGGCATTTCGCCGACCGTCACATCATTGACGACGACGGTGAGGCTGGAGACTTCCGGGGCCACGACGACAGCGTTGGAGTAGCCGAGATTGATCGACGTCGCAGCCGCCGCCTGCTGCGGCGTCAGATAGACCGGGAAGGAACGGCTCGCCGCCTCGCCTTCGAGCATCAGCGACGTCGCCGGAATGATGTAGCGCCGCGTCGCGGTATCGGAAACCTCCGTCGCCTTATCCGGCACCTTGGTCTCGACGGCAGGCGTTGTGTCATCGACGATCGCCGGCTTTGTATCCGTCGTCGGCCCGCGTTCGCCCGACATGTCGAAAGGTACAGCCGCCTGCTGGGCGAAGGCGGTCGATGCGGAGAGCAGGAAAGCAAGGCCGAGCAGCGCGGACCTTGGGGGAGAAAACCTCACGACGCGCGCTCCTTCTTGCGTTCGCCGCCGAAGCTGCGAACGAAATAGATAAGCCCGCGGCTCGTCTGGTAGGCGGCGATGCCGAGGAACCAGAGGGTGCCGCGGAAAAGGCCGGGATTGTAACGGCGCGAAACCTGGAAATCGCTCCACTGGTTGGAATTGGCGAAGATGAGGTCAGCGACGAGCGAATGGTGGCGCGCCACCTCCGGCATGAAACGGCAGCCGACGGCCAGAACGCTGCCGAGGCTTTCGACATTGCGCACTTCGACGGGCAGCGATTCCTCCTCCGTCGCACCCGAGGGCGTGAAGCGCAGATAGCCGCGCGCATTCGCCTCGACCTGCGTCTCCAGTCCGAAGACCTGCACGCGCGCACCGTTGGCAGAGACGTTTTCCAGCGTCGAGGGATAGTCGCGCCCGTCGAGCACGAAGGTGCAGCGGCGCTTGACCGTCACACGCCGGCTCGACGCCTTCTCGCTGCGTTCGGACACAACGCCGAGCGCGCAGCCGGCAATCAGCAGGTTGAGCAGGTTCCAGGCCCCGACGACGAAGGTGACGTCCGCCTTGTAGGGTTCGGCATAGAACCGGTAGATACTCATTAGGAAGGCGATGAACAGCACGCCGAAAATGACGAAGAACGGCCGGCTGATTTCCGACAGGCGTGAGACACTGATCGACTCGTCCTTCGCCGTCACCTTGAAGGTCGGCTTGGTCGGATTGAGCATCACGGAGACGACGGCCGGCAACAGGTGCACACTCTGCACATATTCATAGAGCTCGGAT
This sequence comes from Shinella sp. M27, assembly GCF_049199905.1. NCBI lineage: Bacteria > Pseudomonadati > Pseudomonadota > Alphaproteobacteria > Hyphomicrobiales > Rhizobiaceae > Shinella > Shinella sp. M27. The sequence goes on along the minus strand of NZ_JBLZPK010000044.1, from coordinate 120,783 downwards.
ATCCACGGCCAGCGGAACGAACCGTAGAGATAGTTCTGCATCATCAGGTTCACGAGCATATAGGCGAGCGTGTAGCCCAGAAACTCGCCGCCGGAAGCCGTGAAGATTTCCAGATCGAAGAAGAGATAGAAAAGCGGCGCGACGAGGAAGATCGTGCGCGGGAACGGAAACAGCCAGAACAGCATGGACGACATGTAGCAAAGCCGCTGCGGCACCGAGAGCCCGCCCTTGAAGAGCGGAAAACGGAAACGCAGGATCTGCATCATGCCCTGCGCCCAGCGGCTGCGCTGGCCGATGAAGCTGGCAAAGGTCGCAGGCTGGAGGCCGGCGATCAGCGGCTTGTCGACATAGACGCTGTTCCAGCCTCGCGAATGCAGCGACAGCGCCGTTTCGCAGTCCTCGGTGATCGACAGGCCGGAAAAGCCGCCGGCCTCGTTGAGCGCGGTGCGCCTCAACACCGCGGCCGAGCCGCAGAAGAACGAGGCGTTCCACTTGTCGAGGCCGCGCTGGATGATGCCGTAGAACATCTCATTCTCACTCGGCATCTTTTCGAAGGTGCGCAGGTTACGCTCCAGCGGATCGGGATTGAGGAAAAAATGCGGTGTCTGGACAAGGAAAAGTTTGGGATCATCCGCAAAGAACCCGACCGTCTCGCGCAAGAAGTCGCGGGCAGGCGCATGGTCGGCATCGAAGATGGCGATGAGTTCGCCCGTCGAATGCTGCATGCCGTTGTTCATATTGCCGGCCTTGGCATGCTCGTTGCGGGCGCGCGTCAGGTAGTTGACGCCGAGATCGCGGCAAAGGTCCTGCAATTCGCGGTGCCGCGCTTCGGCGGTCTGCGCCTCGATCACGGCAGCGGCATTGCGCTTCTGCTCCGTGCCGCCGTCGTCGAGCAGCCAGATGGTCAGCTTGTCGGCCGGATAGTCCATCGCCTTGGCGGCGGCGAGCGTGTTGGCGAGCAGGCCGACATCCTCGTTGTAGCTCGGCACGAACACGTCGACCGAAGGCAGCCGCTCCTCCTCGGCCCTGCGGCCCTTGCGCGGCGGCAGCGGCATCGCAACCACGAAGAGGCTGAGCGCCAGCATCATGACGCTATACATCTCGGCGAGATAGAGCAGGAAGCCGGGAATGAAATTTTCCAGCTGGTTCAGCGGCGGTAGCGTGCTCGTCGTGCGCCAGTAGACATAGCGCAGCACCACGGCGGTGCCGAAGGCAAGCGCGATCAGCCGCCAGATGCCTTCCGCCCTGAGCACCTTGATCACGGCCATGAGGGTGACGACCGCGATACTGGCGATCAGCTGGGTCTGCAGATTGATCGGCAGCGTGATGACGAGGATCACGAGGGCAGAGACAAACGCCCACAGGATGATCGTGCCAGTATGTCTCATGCGCCGCCCTTCGCCATCATAGCGTTCCAGCCCGGACCTTATGCACCATTACGTTAAGGAAAAATTAGGCTGGGCGACCGCTTTGTCAATTACAGGTTGCCGAACCCGATGCGCCCGTAACGCATACGGGTGACGGCACGACGATTGCATCTTCCCCCGCGCCTGCCGTTGTCGTCGTGGTGTTCGCGCCGCCGGTGGGCGACGGGACCACCACCATATCCTTGGCCACCACCTGCTCCGTACGCCGGGCGACAACAGGTCTGGTTTCGGCAGCGCGCCGGCTGACGGGCGCCTTTTCGATCGTCTCGACGCTGACCGCGGTGCGCCGCGGCTCGTCGATCGCCACGCGCAGCGGCTTGCCGCCGCCGACCTCGGCATCGACAGCCGCCGGCGTGCCGTGGGGGTTCCAGGTCGCGCCGGAAAAACCGCCGGTGACGGTGTAGCCGTACATCAACTCGACCAGCTCCTTCTCGCTTGCCCCCGCCTGGCAGACGCGCAGGCGAATCTGGAGCATGCCGAAACTGTTTAGAAGGTTGCGGTCGGCCTCGTCCGAGCGGATTTGCTGCCAGCCATAGAGGCAACCGTCATCGCCGGCGCCGGGACCATAGGCATAGCCGAAGGGGCCATAGGTGTTGCGCACGAAATTGCTGGAGATCGTCAGCCGACCACCGGGCACATAGGCGCGGATTTCCGCCTGGATTGCCGAATGGCGCACAGGTTTGAAGGCCAGCCCGCCGGCGGGCATCGCAACCGTTTCGGCAGGGCCGAAGGCCTGGATGCTGATGAAATTCTGGCCCGATGTCGAGGCCGAGGTGGACAGCGCGATCTGCTGCTCGATGGCATTGGTGTATTGGCGCTGGATCACGCTGACGATGGACAGCGTGCCGGGCGCGGGCAGAACCAGCGCGCTTGCCGTCGGGACCGTCGAGGAAAGCGTCGCGACGCCCGCGCCTGGCCGCGCAGCGCAACCGCCAAGCAACCCGATGGCGACCGTCGCCAACAGGGAGCCCATCCGAAACGCGCCGCCGCCGCGGCCGAAAAAACGAATCGCTGCCGAATCATCCATGGATCACTCATATTTCGACGGGCGCCGAATAGGAATCCCCAGATCCCACCACATGCCGGCAATCCGCCCTAAAGGCCGACGAGCTTCATGCAGGACAGATAGCTGCGGCCGATGCGGACCTCGCTGCCATCAAGAAGTTCCGCCGACCAGGAACCATGGCGGCCGCGCCGAAAGCCCTTGATGGCCTCCAAGCGCAGGATCGTGGATCGGTGGACGCGGATGAACTGTTCGGCCGGCAGCCGGCTTTCGAGCGAGGCGAGCGTCTCGTCGAGCAGATAGGTTTCTCCGTCGGCATAGAGGCGCGCATAGTCCCGCTCGGCATCGATACGGGTGACGCCCCCTGCCGAAACCCGCACCAGCCGTCCGCGCGAGCGCACCCAGAACGGCGGCAGGCCCGCCTGCTCCTGACGCATCGCCTTGCGCAAGACATCGAACGCCGCCGTCATCTCCGCCAGCCGCTCGGCGGCATTGCGGGTCTCGAGGCGCTGGCGCACGCGCAGGAGCGAAGCAGCCAGCCGCTCCTCCTCCACCGGTTTCGTCAGATAGTCGACGGCATCGGCGGCGAAGGCCGGAAGCGCATAATGGCCGAAGGCGGTGACGAAGACGATGGCGGGCGGTGCATCCCGCAGGGCATCGACCACGTCGAAGCCATCGCCGCCCGGCATGCGAATATCCAGCAGCAGAAGGTCCGGCCGGTGCCGGCGCGCCGCCTCGACCGCCTCCGTGACGTCGCCGGCCTCGGCCACCACCTGTACGCCGCCGATGGTGGCAAGCAGGCGGACGAGCCGCCGGCGCGCGATCGGCTCGTCATCAACGACAACAGCGGTCAGCTCGCGTTCGCCGGTCATGAACGCGCAAGCGGCAGCGAGAGGCGCACACCGAAGCGGCCGGGGCGGATATAGCCGCTGGAGAGTGACGCCGCACCGGAGAAATGCGCTGCGATGCGGTCGGCGACATTGCGCAGCCCGATGCCCATGCCCGCCGGCATCCCGTCCGCGTCGGCCGGCGGGGTATCGTTCTCCACGGTGATGACCAGGGCATCGTCAAGGCGCTCCGCACGCAGCATGATCTCCACCGCCCCCCGCGTCGCGCCTACGCCGTATTTAACCGCGTTCTCGAAAAGCGGCTGAAGGATCAGCGGCGGCACGCAGATCTCGCGCACATCGTCATCCACGGCGAAGGAGACCTTCATCCGGTCTGAGAAACGCGTGCTTTCCACCGCAAGATAATCCGACTGAAGCGCCAGCTCCTCGCCGAGCGGGATATCCTGCGTCGGGTCGAGCGTCAGCGTCTTGCGCAGGAAGGCGGAGAGTTTCAGCACCATGCCGCGCGCATGCGCATTCGCCCCCTCCTCGATGAGCCCGGTCATGGCGTTCAGCGTGTTGAACAGGAAATGCGGATTGACCTGATAGGCGAGCGCCCGCATCTGCGCCGATAGTGCCTCTTCGCGCAGCGCCGCCATGCGCCGCTCGCCTTCGGCGAGCGCCATGCTGTAGCAGAGCACGAGATAGAGGCAGCACCATCCGAAGAACAGCGACATGCCGAAGATAAGGCTATAGGCCAATTCCTTGGCATCGACCGGCGCCGGCGCCGGATAGACGCATACGACATAGATCAGGTAGTCGGCGACGGCCGAAACCGGCGTGGCGGCAAGCGAGAGGGCAAAGGCTGCCATCGCCTGCTGCCAGAGCGGCCAGGACAGTGTGCGCTTGAGCAGCATCGTCATGCCCGTCGTCAGCACCAGGGCAAAGGCGATCGAGGCGAGTTTGCCTGGCGCGGATTCGATCGGGTCCGTTCCGGCGACCGCCCAGAGCACGCTCGTCGACAGAAAAACGGCCACCCAATAGGCAGCGGCGAGACGGAAGACGGCCTTGCGCCGCTCCATGTCCTCGCGATTTTGCCTGGTCTCCTTGCGTGCCACCGCTCCAAAACCGGCCTCGGCTAAACTGGCCATTCCATCCCTCGCAACCGCCCTTGTTCAATCAGGACTATTCCGCCGATTGCCGCGCCTGTCGATAGACGCTCGTCGCCGCAGCAGGGCCGTTCGCAGAAATTCGCTCCATCGGCGCTGCCCGCCATGTTCTTTCCCGGACGCGGCGGAAGCGAACGAGATTCGATGATCGGCGATGGGCGGCGCACGGCTGCGTCGGACGAGCCTCGCCGCTCCGCTGCCACGGACGGGCGCCGAAGCCCGCCGCTGCCATGCAGAATCCCCTATTGATTTGAGGAGTTCATATGTCCACCATTCCCGGCGACACATCGACGAACGCAACGATCAGCACTGGCCAGGTCATCAAGAACAACCTGACCGCCTCCGGCGACGCCGACTGGTACAAGGCCGCCTTTTCCGCGGGGCTCGACTACGGCTTCCGCCTTTCCGGCGACGGCTCCGGTTCGTCCATGCCCGATCCGGATCTCTATCTCTACGACGCCAACGGCAATTACCTCAAAGGCGAAACGAACTATTCCTCCAGCACGGTGACGATCAGCTTCTCGGCCCTTGCCGGCGGCACCTACTTCGTCGGCGTCAAGGATAACGGCAGCGACATTGGCAACTACATCCTCACCTGGCTCGGCAACGACACGATCCGCCGCGACGTCAACACGTCGGCCACGCTTTCCATCGGCCAGACGGTCAAGAGCGCAATGGATGTCGCCGGCGATTCCGACTGGTTCAAGATCAGCCTGAAGGCAGGCCTCGACTACGGCTTCACCGCCTCCGGCGACGGCTCCGGTTCCTCACTGCCCGATCCGGATATCACGCTGCGCGATGCCAATGGCAACGTCCTGGTGGATGGCATCAACTATTCCAACACCAGCATGTCGATCGTCTACGCCGCCCTGCAGTCAGGCACCTATTTCGTCGAGGTGCGCGACAGCAACGACACCGGAAACTACAGCCTGAAATGGCTCGGCAACGACACGATCCTGCGCAACACGGCGACCACCACCACGCTTGCCACTGGCGCCAAGATCACCAGCGCGATCGATGTGAAGGGGGATTCCGACTGGTTCAAGGTCGCGCTGAAGGCCGGCATCAGCTACGCTTTCGAAGTCACCGGCACGGGCACATCGGGCCTTCCGGACGGCGATATCTATCTGCGCGACGCGAATGGCAACAAGATCGCCGGCAGCGTAAACTACTCCTCGGCCACTGGCCTCGTCACCTTCACCGCCAAGACCAGCGGCACTTATTTCCTTGAGGTGACCGACTCCAGCGATATCGGCAAATACATCGTTTCCAACCCCAGCCTCGACACCGTCTTCAACAACGTCAAGACGACCCACAGCATTCTCGCCGGCCGGACGATCGGCGGCAAGATCGACGTGCAAGCCGACAGCGACTGGTACGGCTTCACCGCCAAGGCCGGCGTCACCTACACGTTCACAGCAAGCGGCACGGGTACGGCGGCGGCGAGCGGCCTCAAACTGATCCTGCGCGACGCAAACGGCAATGTCATCATCTCGGATGCGGACGCGTCCGCTCTTATCGAATTCAAGGCGACCAGCTCCGGCAAGGTCTTCCTCGACGTCGCCGGTTACTCGTCTTCCACCAAGGGTGACTTCATTCTCACCGCCATCTCCAACGAGGCCGTCCAGAAGGGTACGGCGGGCTCCGATTCCATCAAGGGCGGCGAAAACAACACCACGATTTACGGCTATGCGGGAAATGACATCCTCAACGGAGCCGGCGGCAATGACGTGCTGAATGGCGGAGCCGGCGCCGACAAGCTCTATGGCGGAAGCGGCACCGATACGGCCTCCTATCAGAACGCGACCAGCGGCGTCGTTGCGAGCCTCCTCAAACCCACGGCGAACACCGGCGAGGCAAAGGGTGACGCCTATTCCTCCATCGAGTGGCTCATCGGCTCGGCCTTCAGCGACAAGCTGCAAGGCAACGGTGCTGCAAACCGCCTCAGCGGCGGCGCCGGCAACGACCAGCTCTACGGCGAGGACGGAAACGACGTTCTCATCGGCGGTGCCGGTGCAGACAAGCTCTACGGCGGCAACGGAAGCGACGCCGCCTCTTATGCGGATGCCAAGGCGGGCGTCGTGGCAAGCTTCGCCAAGCCGACCTCCAACACCGGTGATGCCAAGGGCGACACCTATTCCGCAATCGAAAACCTGATCGGCTCGGCCTATGCCGACCGGCTTGAGGGCAACGGTGCTGCCAACATCATCAACGGCGGCGCCGGCAACGACCAGATCTATGGCGGCGGCGGCGCCGACAAGCTCTATGGCGGCGCAGGCGCCGACCGCTTCGTCTTCACGAGCTACAAGGACAGCACGACGACCGTCCGCGACATGATCTACGACTTCTCGCAGAGCCAGGGCGACAGGATCGATCTTTCGGGCATCGACGCGCGCGCATCGACAAGCACGAACGACGCCTTCACCTTCATCGGCGAAAAGGCCTTCACCAAATCGGCCGGCCAGCTTCGCTACGTGAACAGCGACGGCGACACTTTTCTCTATGGTGACGTGAACGGCGACGGCGTCGCCGATTTCTCGGTCCGTCTCGACAAGACCATCGACTTCGTCAAGGGCGATTTCATCCTGTAAGACAGGACATCCTATGAGAAAAGGCGGGGCGGCTTCGGCCGCCCCGTTCTCCGATCAGGGCGCGACGGACTCGTAGCGCGTGTTGCGCCAGTAGCCGGTCGGCTCGGAAAGGCAGTCTTCCAGCCCGGCCCGCTCGAAAGCCTTGCGCTGCTCCACGGCCGCATTTTCCAGAATGTCCTGCGTGTTCAGATGCGCAACCTTGCGACCACGCATCAACACGCGTCCATTGACCATCACCGTATCCACGTCGGCGGCATTGGCGAAATGCGCGATGCGCAGCACCGGCATACCCGGCGGATAGAGATGGGGCTTGCGCATATCGACCAGCACGATATCCGCTTTCTTGCCGACCTCCAGCGAGCCGATCTCATGCTCCAGTCCCAACGCCCGGGCGGCATCGATCGTCACCAGCTCGATCGCCTTGCCCGGCGGCAGATAGGCGGGATCGCGGAAATGGCGGCGATGATAGTGCATCGCCTGTGTCATATGCCGGAACATGTCGTAGCCGCGATCCGGCGCGGACGCATCCGAGGCGATGCAGACATTGATGCCGGCATCAAGCAGTTCCGGCACGGGGCAGCGGCCATAGATCGACATGATGGCGCTCGGATTGTGGATGATGGAGGCGCCGGTCTCCTTCAAGGCCGCAAAATCCTCGGGCGTCAGGTCCACGCTGTGGCCGAGCAGCGCGAAACGACCGAGCAAACCGAAATCACGGGCGAGCGCGATCGAGCCCTCACGATGGCCGTCCTGGGTGAAGAGCACGCCCAGCCGCTCGCGCAATGCCATGATGGCCTCGCCCATGGCGGCAATCTCCCGGCGGTCGGCCGGATCCTCGATCTGCTTTGCATTATAGACCGGCATCATCAGGCAGACACCGGTGCCGCGGCCGAGCACATCGTTCCAGCGCGTGATGAGGTCTTCGCTGACGTCGAGTTGCTGCTGGAACGTGACGGCGACATCGCGCACCGGCCCGTCGTCGAAACGGCGGAAGCTGCGCGGAAACGGCGGACGGCGGGGGCCGACGGCGAGAATGGTGCGAAGGCCCGATTGCGCGGTCGCGCCGCAATGGGCGTCGCCGAAGGCCGGGTCGTCGGTGCGCATGATATCGGCCCCGCCGCCGAGCAGCGTCATGCCCGTCGTCACGCCGGCCATCAACCGCTCAAGCATGGTGAGCTGCGCTTCCGTCCGCCAGAAATCCGGTGTCGAGCCCTGGGCATAGACGCCCTCGCAAACCTCGGTCCAGCGGTCGACGTCACCGTAACCGGCCGCGCGGATGAGGCCGTGGCCGGCATGGGAATGGCAATCGATGAGGCCCGGCATGGCGACCATGCCGGTGCCGTCGATGACCTCCTTCGCGCCCTCCGGCGGTTCATCCTCCTTAGAACCGATCCCGACGATGCGGTCGCCCGCAACAGCGATCCAGGCGCCTTCGATGACACGGCGTTCCTCGTCGACGGTCAGCGCCGTCACATTGCGCAGGAGCACATCCGGCTGGTTCATGCCCGTTCCCTTCTTCATACAAATATAGTAATTATTGTACACAAAATCATCGGCGAGACCTTGGCGGAATGCAAGCGATATTCCATTATAGCCCGCATGTGACCGGCACGACAGCCGATGAACGGCATTCCTGCGCATCTCCAGGCGAAGGCGCGTGAAACCTCCGCTGGAAGCGCTCGCCCCATGGGCCTCCTGGCGAATTGTGAAACGGGGCCGGATCCGGCTTCACATCAGCGGTAAAATCCCGCATTCCAAACCAGAACACCCGCAAATTTCCGGAATTTGGTATACAGCGCTGGCGCGGTGTGTTGCGGATCACGTCCACCATCTTGTATTGCTCGGCGCAAGTACCCATTCCCGTCGGACTGTGCCCGGGGAATGAACGGAAAAAACGGCGATGGAGCGGTCGGGCGGAGCGACCGCCGATCGAGGGAGAGATGATGGACCAGGCGTCGAAAACAACGGCCGGCGTGCACGCTGCGGCCACGAAGTCCAGAAAGCGGACAGGCCCGACCGACGCGCATATCCATGGCGAGATCTACGGCGCCATCATCAACCATCGCCTGCGCCCCGCAACCCCGTTGCAGGAAGACGCGCTGGCGGGCGCCTTCGGCGTGTCGCGCACCATCATCCGCAAGGTGCTGCAACGGCTTGCCCATGAGAAGCTGGTCGAGCTTATCCCCAACAAAGGTGCCTTCGTGGCGCGGCCGTCCATCGAGGAGGCGCGGCAGGTCTTTGAAGCGCGGCGCGGCATCGAATGCCTGCTGATCGAAAAGCTGGCGCTGACGGTCACGGAAGACAATATTCGCCAGCTGGCCGGCATGGTGGAAGACGAAGCCGATGCCGTGGCGCGCAACGACAAGAAGCGCCGCGTCCAACTGTCAGGCGATTTCCACCTCGAACTGGCCAACATGGCCGGCAACGTGGTGATGCGCGATTTCGTACAGGAACTCGTCTCGCGCACGTCGCTCATCATCGCGCTCTACGAATCCCCCGGCGCCGTGCCCTGCTCGCATGGCGAACATGCCGAAATCATCGATGCGCTGAAGCGCAGAGACGCCAAACGCGCAGCAAGCCTGATGGACCATCACCTGCGCCACATCGAGGCGCAGATCGATCTCGAGGAACAGCCGACCCGCGTCGACTTCAACGCGCTCTTCCGTTCGGCATAAAAGCCCCGGCTTCCAACGGAAACCAGGGCTCTCGATTAAAATCCGCGATTACTTCAGCTTGGCGCTGACGGCTTCGATGCCGGCGCGTGCGCATTCGTCGTCGATATCGCCGCTCGGAGCACCGCCGACGCCGATGGCGCCGATCGTTTCTTCACCGGCCTTGACCGGAACACCGCCGGCGAGAACCAGCAGCTTGTCGATCGAAACGAGCTGGGCAGCCGCCGGGTTCTTGCCGACGTTTTCGGCGATCTTCTGGGTCGGCGTGCGGAAGGAAGCGGCGGTGTAGGCCTTGCGGACGGCGCTGTCGAGCGTATGCGGGCCAGCGCGGTCGGCGCGCAGGACGACGCGGGTCAAGCCGGCGCGGTCGACGACGGCAACCGTGACGTTGAACTTCTTGGCGGCACAGGCCTTGACGGCGGCATCGGCAGCTTCGACGGCGATGTCGAGCGGCATGTTGCGCTCGGTGAGGATTTCGGCCTGGGCGGCGCCAGCAAGCGTCAGGGCGGCAAAGGCAGCGGCTACGAACGTCTTCATGAGTATCTCCATCTGGGGCCGCTCAGGTCTCGTTGGCGGCGACGTCCTTCTTTTCGGAGGTTTTCGCGTTTTGCGGTATCGGTGGACGGACGGAGCGGGGTCCGTAGGACTACGGAGCCTGCCCGATCAGGGAGAGGCGCGCGAACTCCGCGACCGACGTCGTGCCGAGTTTCTGGGCGATATTGGCGCGGTGCGTATCGACCGTGCGGGGCGACAGTTGCAGGGCCTCCGCGATCTCCTTGGTCGACCAGCCGCGGCCCACCATGTCGAGCACCTCGCGCTCGCGATCGGTCAGCTGCGCGACAAGCTGTGCGGCTTCCGCCTTCTCCGCCCGCGCGTCGAGCGCACCGGAGGCCTGCTGCAGGGCCTCGATCAGCACCTGCTCGTCGATCGGCTTCGTCAGGAAATCCACCACGCCGGCCTTGAAGGCCCGCCGGCAGGCGTGCACGTCGCCATGGCCGGTGCAGATGATCGTCGGCCAATCGCAGCCGATGGCGCCAAGCTTTTCATGCAGTTGCAGGCCGGTGATGGCGGGCATGCGCAGATCCAGCATCAGCACGCCCGGTTTCAATTTCGGTGCCCGCGCCAGAAAGGCGGTCGGATCGCCGAACGCCTCGATGCGGATGCCATAGGTGCCGAGCAGCAGCGACAGCGCGCTGCGCACCCCCTCGTCATCATCGACCAGATAGACCGGCGCTATCGTCATTCCGCTGCTTCCTCTCGTCCTGTGGTTTCCCGCGCGGCCGGCAGGCGCACGGTGAAGACCGCGCCGCCCTTCGGGTCGTTCTCTCCCGAAATGCTGCCGTCGAAACGCTCTACGATGCTTTCGCACAGGCTGAGGCCAAGGCCCATGCCGTCGGGCTTGCTGGAGAAGAACGGCTCGAACAGCCGTGGCAGAATATCCGGTGGAATGCCGGTGCCGTTGTCGGAGACGGCGATCTCGAAGTTCCCGCCCGCAGCTTTCAGGGACACCAGCACTCGCCCATCCCCTCGCCCCGCCTGCTCCACCGCATCGGCGGCGTTGCGGATGAGGTTGTGGATGACCTGCTCGATCTCGACGGGATCGACGCGCGCCAGAGCCGGTGCATCCGAAAGATCGATATCGAGCGCGATGCCGCGCCGATCGAGATCGATACGCGAGAGCGCGACGATATCGGCGACGTGTCGGCCCAGATCGTGCACCCCCGCTTCTGGCGCGCTCTTGCCGACATAGGCGCGCAGCCGGACCAGGATGTCGGCGGCGCGCTTAGCCTGCTGCACGTTTGCCGCCAGCACGCTGTCGATCGGCGTATCGGCCAGGCCGTTCGCCGCCGCGATGCGCCGCCCGGCCTGGCTCTGGCTGAGCAGCGCCGTCAGCGGCTGAGTGAGCTCATGGGCGATGCCGGAGGCCATCTCACCCATGCTGTTGATACGCAGCGCATGGGCAAGTTTCGTCTCGTGCTGGCGCAGCGCCTCGCGCCGCGACGCCGCATCTGCCGCCTCGCGGGCGACGGCCGCCTCGTGACGATGGCGCAGCAGCGAGCGCACGAGCACGAGGCCGGCCAGCGACACGGCTGCAAAGAGCGCCAAGGGCAGCGGCGGCAGAAGCTGCGCCAGCGTAACATGCCGCTGCAGGGACAGCCGCAGCGGTTGCGTGACGCTGGCGATCGGCGCGTCAAAACTGACTGTCCGGGCCAGGAAGGACGTTTCGGCGGGTGGCATGGCCCCGGTTTCCAGCAACGGCCCCGCCGCCGTCGAAAGCTTCAGCAAGGCCCAGCGCGGCAGTTCCTCGCCCTCGACGAGCTTTGCCCCGTCGATATCCAGGCTGACGGCCAATGCGTCGTCCATGCGCTTCATCAGACGATAATGGCCGGGCTTGGCATCCGGGCCATAGACCGCCTTGCCGGGCGGCAGCTTTTCCACCGCCTTGAAGACCTGCAAGGGGTCAGCCGTCGTGCCGTCCGCGGATGTCGCCGAGCTCACCACGCCGACTTTTTCAGCCGCACGCACGCTGATAAGATCGATGGCAACGATGCGCGGGTAAAAGCGCAGGATCGACCCCGCAACGGGGCCGAAATCCTCAGACGGCTGCGCCCGGGCGAGACCGAGCGCGCTGAGGCTCGTCAGATGCGCATCATGCTGGGCGACGCGCTGCGAGATCGCCCGTTGCAGCGCGCGACCGCTTTCCGACACCTCCTGCTCCAGCGCCTGCCGGTGGCTTATAGCCGACATGAGCCCGAAGGCAGCGACGAGCAGCAGCCAGACGCCGGCAAGGGCGGCGGGGGAACGGAGGAAGGTCAGGCGTCGATGCATCGAAAGTGAAGCCGGCTCAGGGATCGGGGACGCCATCATAGGACGTCCCTCCTCCCTTGGCGATCCGCAGCATCACGGATGCGGCAATACCGGCAGCGAGAGCGGCGCGAGCTCGCAAGCCGCGCGACCGCGCGGATCGTTCGCCTGCAAACGGCGCACCGCGAAATCCTGCACCGCCTGCAATTCCGAAAGCGCGCCGTCGTAATCCACTCGCGTCGGCCGGTCGTTTTCCATCACGCAGGCGCCGTCAACATAGACGGCGGCCACCGCACGCTCGGCCGCACAATGCAGCAGATTTCGCAGGGGATCATAGACCGGCTGCATGCCGGGATGCTTGAGATCGACCAGCGAGAAATCCGCTTTCGCGCCCTTGGCGATGCGGCCGATATCGCTGCGGCCAAGCGCTCTGGCGCCGGCAAGCGTCGCCACGTCGAAAATATCCGCCGTCGAAACGTCGAACACCGTGCCGCCGGCAATGCGGGCATTGATCAACGCCGTGCGCATCTCTTCCAGCATGTTGAAGGGGTAGCTGTCGGTGCCCAGCGCCACGTTGACGCCGCTCCTGCGATACCGGCCGACCGATTGCAGCACCATGCCGCTGCGCGCGAAGGTGACGGGGCAATGGGCGACGCTGGTACGGCTGGCCGCGAGACGCTCGAGATCTTCGGCCGTGCGCTGGCGTGTCCAGGCGTGACTATCGATGAAGATGCAGTGGCCGAGGATGAGATCCGGGCCGAGAATGCCGAGCGTTTCGAGATAGCGCACGGCGGTCAGGCCGTGGCGGCGTAGCAGTTCCTCATGCTCGGCCATGGTCTGGGCGGCATGGATGGTGATCGGCACCGTGCGGTCGCGCGCGGCCTGGGCGGCTTCCTGCAACAGGTCCGGCGAGCAGGTCTCGACCTGCGCCGGCGCGACGATGCCGCCGAGCCGGCCGGACGGGTGAGCCTCAGCCGCATCGACCGTTTCCAGCGCGCGCGCAAAGGCCTCACGGCACCGCGCGGCATCCCAACGGAAATCGAGACGATGGCTACCCTCAACATGCCAGGCCGCCTCGCGGAAGCCGGGGGCGACATAGGCGCGCGCACCGCTCTGCGCCAGTGTCGGCAGCCAGCAGTCATGCGGACCGGCAATATCGACGAAGGTGGTGACGCCGCTGCGCAGGAGATCGCCGAGCATCACCGTCAGCGCGGCCTTCACCGCGTCGTCGCTAATCTCGATCAGCGTCGAATATTCGTACATCGCCTGGCCCCAGAGGGCGGCGGTGCCCTGGTCCTCGAACAGGCTTTTCGAAATCGGCTCCTCGCCGGAATGGCAGTGCACATTGATGAAGCCCGGCAGGACCATGCGGTCGCGGCCGGAGATTTCGCGCGTGAAGGGACCGTCGTAACGGCCGCCGACATGCAGGAAGCCGCTGTCGTCGAAGGCGACGTCCGTATCGTTGAGATAGGCATGGCCGCCGGTTGCCGCGTTGAAGGCGACGACGGTGTGGGCGTTTCGGATGACGGTAATGTCAGGCATGGGTCGTCCTGAAATGTTTTTCGAGGAAACGGCTATAGGCGCCCATCAGGGCACTGAAGGTGAAATAAACGGCGGCGGCGACGAGATAACCTTCGAGCACCGCGATGCCCTGCCATTCCGGATCGCGGATGGCGGAGCGCACCGTATCGAGGAAATCGACGAGGCCGACGATGGTGACGAGCGTCGTATCCTGGAAGAAGCCGATGAACAGGCCGACCATCGGTGGAATGACCTTCTTCAGGGCCTGCGGCAGCACGATCTTGCGCATGACCTGCCAGTAATGCAGGCCGAGCGATTTGCCGGCCTCGACCTGCCCCGCCGGCACGTCCTGCAGGCCGCCGCGCACGATCTCGGCGATATAGGCCGAGGCGAAGAGGATGATCGCCACCTGGGCACGCAGCAGTTTGTCGATCGTCACGCCATCGGGCATGAAGAGCGGCAGCATGACCGTCGCCATGAAGAGGATGCTGATCAGCGGCACGCCGCGCACGATCTCGATGAAGCCGACGGCCAGAACCCGGATCGCCGGCAGATTGGAGGCGCGCGCCAGAGCCAGTACGATGCCGAGCGGCAGCGCGAGCGTCAGCCCGACGAAGGAGAGCATGAAGGAGAGCGGCAGGCCGCCCCAGCTCGTCGTCGCGACCGGCGTGAGGCCAAACACGCCGCCGGCCATGAGGATGTAGAGCACCGGCAGGATGACGACGATCCAGGCGATGAGCAGCCCCCGGCTCCAGAAGCGCGGTATCATGGAAAACAGGCAGGCGCCGAAGAGCAGCAGCAGCGCCGAGAGCGGCCGCCATTGCTCGTCATAGGGATAGAAGCCGAAGAGCATGTAGCGCATCTTCTGCGCGACGAAGGGCCAGCAGGCGCCACTCGCCAGTTTGCAGGCCTCGCCGCTGCCGGAAAACACGGCATCGATAAACAGCCAGCCGATCGCGAGCTTGGCGACGAACAGGATCGCGACGATCGAGGCAACGCTGATGACGGTGTTGCCGGGTGTGCCGAAATAGGCGGAGAGTTTGCTCAAACGCGCGGCGGCCGGAGCCGGCTGCGGCGGGGCGAGGACCAGGGCCTGGACGTCGGTCATCTCAACGCTCCCTCAGCGCGACATGCGCATTGTACCAGTTCATCACAAGTGAGATGGCAATCGACAGGCCGAGATAGACGCCCATGAAGATCGCAATCGTTTCAATGGCCTGTCCCGTCTGGTTCATCACGGTGTTGGAGACCATGACGAGATCCGGATAGCCGATGGCAATGGCCAGCGAGCTGTTCTTGAACACGGTGAGATAGGTGTTGGTGAGCGGCGGGATGATGATGCGCAGCGCCTGCGGCAGCACGACGAGCCGCATGGCCTTGCCGCGCGGGAGACCGAGGGCCGCCGAGGCCTCCCACTGCCCCTTGTTGACGGCCTGAATGCCGGCGCGCACGATTTCCGCGACGTTTGCCGAAACGCTGAGCGCTAGGCCGAAGAGCAGCGCCACGAATTCCGGCCGCACATGCAGCCCGCCCGTCAGGCGGAATTTGCCTGCCGTCGGAAAATCCCAGCTCACGGCGACACCATTTGCCAGCCACAGCAGCAGCGCGGGCAGAACGAGCACGGTGAGCGCGATAAGGCCGCCATGGTTGGACTGCCCGGTCGTCACGCGGCGGCGGGTCGAGGTGACGCGGATGACGAGGGCCGCAACGGCACCGCCCAGCAGGCAGGCGAGAAGCGCCAGCCCCCCGCTTTCGATAAGTGCTGCCGGCACGACGAGGCCGCTGTTGGAGAGATAGACGCCCGGCAGCAGGTTCAGCGCCTGCTTGACCGGCGGCAGGATCAGGATGATCAGCGAATACCACAGGAACAGATAGAGCAGCAGCGGCACGTTGCGCAGCAACTCGACATAGACGAGCGCGAGCCGTGCCAGGAGCGGATTGTGCGACAGGCGCGCAATGCCCACGCCGAGGCCGAGAACGGTGCCGAAGATGGCCGCCAGCAGCGAGACTTTCACCGTGTTGGCGATGCCGACGAGGATCGCCCGGCCGACCGTATCGGTCTGCTCGAAGGCGATGGCCGATTCCGTGATGACGAAGCCGGCCGGCCGCGTCAGGAAGTCGAAGCCGGTCGCGATGTTCTGCTTGGCGAGGTTGCCGCTGGCCGTGGAGAACATCGTCCAGCCGACGAGAGCCACGAAGCCGATCGCGACGATCTGATAAAAATAGGCGCGAAAGCGCATGTCATGCAGGAAAGCCATGAAACCTCGCCGCCATGTAAGGAAGTGAAGAGGGCGCGCGCACCGCCATGCGCGCGCCCGGGTGATCGCTTAGAAAAGGAAAGCGATCAACGGATCGGCGGCGAGTAGATCAGGCCGCCGGCGTTCCACAGCGAGTTCGGGCCGCGCGTCATGCCGAGCTTGGTGCCCTGGCCGACATTGCGCTCGAAGACTTCGCCGTAATTGCCGACGCTCTTGATGACATTGTAGCCCCACTTGTTGTCGAGGCCGAGCATCTTGCCGAGTTCTTCGGTGGCGCCGAGCATGCGCTGCACGTCCGGATCCTCGCTCTTCAGTTTCTCGTCGACATTCGCCTGGGTGATACCCTTCTCTTCAGCGGCCATCAGCATCCAGACCGACCAGGAAACGATATCGCCCCATTGGGAATCGTTCTGGCGGAAGGCCGGCGCCAGCGGCTCCTTGGAGATCGTATCGGGCAGGACGACGTAGTCATCCGGGTTGTTGGCGACGGCGCGGATCGATGCAAGGTCCGAACGGTCCGAGGTGATCGCCTCGCAACGGCCGGAGAAGAACGCGGCGCGGTTTTCATCCGGGCTTTCGAAGACGACCAGTTCGAACTTGCCCTTGATGGCAGCGAAGAAGTCGGAAATGTTCTGCGCCGTCGTGGTGCCCGGCAGCGTGCAGATCGCGGCTTCCGTCAGCTCCTTGGCGCTGGTGACACCGAGCGACTTCGGCACCATCAGGCCCTGGCCGTCATAAAACACCGTCGGACCGAAATCGAGGCCGAGCGAGGCGTCGCGCGAGAAGGTGTGCGTGGTCTGGCGCGAGAGAACGTCGATCTCGCCGGACTGCAGCGCCTGGAAGCGCGTGTTGATATTGGTCGGGACGAATTCGACCTTGTCGCCATCGCCGAAGACGGCAGCGGCGATCGAGCGGCAGATGTCGGCGTCGAAGCCCTGCATCCGGCCCTTATCGTCGGGGGCGGCAAAGCCCGGCGTCGCCAGCGAAACGCCGCAGACGAGCTTGCCGCGCGCCTTGACAGTTTCGAGCGTGGTTGCGGCCGAGGCCGAGCCGGCAGCTGCCAAGCCGAGTGCGGCAGCAAAGATCGAAAGAAGTGCCTGTTTCATGCTTCCCCTCCCATTGGGTGTTGGTTGAACCGATGGCACCGCCCTCCAGCAGCACCTCGGCCAACATTGCGATCTCCCGGATCGCCTGAATTGTGTACAATGCTAAAAATCCAACAGCAACAGATACGTATATAAAATCTTCGTCATTTCGCACAAAGAATCGTGGGCAATCGACATCATCACATGACGGAATTGCATCAAAAGATGCCGCTTTCAGCCTTCCGCACCATTACAAGGCCGTGCGGAAAGGTGCCACCACATTGACCGACGAGTAAAAGATACAATTGAAAAATCTATAGTATACAATTACGATCACAAGCGCAGTGAACGAGGCCATGAAGCTCTATCGCGGCAAACTTGCGGTCCATGGCCCAAGAGCACGCCGCCATCGCGCTGGATAGACCCGAAAATTCTCCCGGAGGGCGGGGCTGGAACGCGAATGTTCCGGCCCCGTCGTCGTTTTGGGCCCGTCCTGGCGCTCTCCGATCACCTACCCATTTGGCGTATTCCGCAGTTTTTGGCCGCGCGCCAAATACGGACATGCCCTGCGAAAGCGGGAAAATGCTTCAACAAAGGTAGGAATTTCATGTCGAAAGTCATCAAGCTCGGCCGTGACGGCACTGGCCTCAATGCGCTGGAAAAGTGCAGCGTCGTACCGGCGGAAGCCATTCTCTCCGGCTTTGCCGAGGAGATGGGTGACGTGCATTTCGAAAGCGCTGACGGCTCGCTCGTCATCGGCACCTGGCAATGCACGCCCTATGCCGAAATGCTCGTCTATCCCAACGGCACCGAATATGCCGTCATCGTCTCGGGCAAGGTCGCGCTGACCAATCCGGACGGCTCCGTCGAGACCTTCGGTCCCGGCGAAAGCTACATCCTGCCGCCGGCCACCGAAGTGCGCTTCGAGGTGCTGGAAACCATGCGCAAGATCTACGTCCTCCAGACGGCCAAGTAAGCAGCGGACGGGGAGGACAGACCATGACATCGAAAGCGCTCGCCGACGTGAAAATGGAACCCTTCTGGCTGGATCGACCCGACCGGCCGGAAACGCTGCCTCCCCTCACCGCCCCGCGCAATGCCGACCTGCTCGTGGTCGGCGGCGGCTTTACCGGCCTGTGGGCCGCCATCCAGGCCCGCCAGGCAAAACCTGAAAGCACCGTCATCCTGATCGAGAAGGCAAGCGTCGCCAGCGGCGCGTCCGGCCGGCCCGGCGGTGTCGTCTCCACCTCGGTCATGCATGGCCTGTCCAATGCCGCCCGTATCTTCCCCAAGGATATCGCCGCGCTGGAAGTGCTCGGCAAGGAGAACATGCACGGCTTCATGCAGACGATCGCCGACAACGGCATCGACTGCCATGCCGAATGGGGCGGCGAACTCAACGTCGCCATCGACGACAGCCAGATCGACAGCCTGCGCGACGAACACGCGCTGCATCTGAAATACGGGCACAATGCCGTCTTCCTCGACCAGTCGGCGCTTGCCGACCATATCCGCTCGCCGCGCTACAAGGCCGGCGTCTGGACGAAAGACGTCGCCGGCACCGTGCATCCCGCCCTGCTCGCCTGGGGCCTGAAACGGCTGGCGCTGGAACTCGGCGTCGAAATCTACGAAAGCACGCCGCTCGAAACCATCGAGGAGACCGGCGGCAAGATGCGTGTGAGGACGCCGCACGGCTCCGTCACCGCCGGCCGCGTGCTGCTCGCCACCAATGCCTTCATGGCCGGCCACAAGCACATCAAGCGCCGCATCGTGCCGATCCGCGACCGGGTGCTCGCCACCGAACCCTTGTCCGATGCCCAGATGGCCGCCATCGGCTGGGGCAACCGGCAGGGCATCTACGACATGCGCACGCAGATGAACTATATGCGGCTCGCCAAGGACAACCGCATCATCTTCGGCGGCCGCCTCGCCTATGCCTTCAACGGCGACACGTCGCCCGCCATCGACCGCGCATACGACACCTATGCGCCGCTCGCGAGCGCCTTCTTCAACACGTTCCCGCAGCTCGAAGGCCTGCGCTTCAGCCATGCCTGGAGCGGCGCCATCGACCTTTCCACCCGCATGGCCGTGCATTTCCAGCGTTATTTCGATGGCAAGGTCGTCTATGCCGGCGGCTATTCCGGCTTCGGCGTCTCCGCCTCGCGCTTCGGCGCCCGCGTCGCGCTCGACATTCTCGCCGGCTCGACGCTGCCGGAAAGCCGGCTGGAATTCGCCACCCAGCTGCCGTCCATCGTGCCGCCGGAGCCGTTCCGCTGGCTCGGTGCGCAGATCACCATGAATGCGCTTGATACGGCGGATGCCAAGGGCGGATGGCGGCTGCCGTGGCTGAAATTCATCTCGGCACTGGGCTTTCCGCTGCACTGAGCGGCCGGCTCAGCCGGCCATGAACTTTGCATGTCTCAGCATGAACTGCCCGGCTTCGCGAATATCGTGCGCCACGGCGTCCCGCGCACGGGCGGCATCCTTGGCCTCCAGTGCATCCATGATGCGCTCATGGAAATCGACGTCGAGCGCCTCGGTCGGCGTAAATGTCGTGCCCTCCACCAGCTTGCGCAGGAAGGGGCCGGCCTGGAGCCAGAGAATTTCGATGATGTACAGCAGATATTCGTTGCCGCAGTGCTGGTAGATCGCAAACTTGAAGTCGAAATTGGCTTCGAGATAGCGATCGATATCGCCGGCCTTGGCTGCCTCCGTGCGTGCCTTGCAATGGTGGCGCACGGTGCGCAGGCTGTTGCCGTTGAGGCGCGGCGTGGCGAGTTCCGTCGCCGTGCCTTCGATGGCGATGCGCGCCTCCGTCAGGCTGTTGAAGGAGGCGACCGTCAGGAGCGGCACCTCCACGCTGCCGTTCGGCAGCAGGTTCAGCGCCCGCACGGCCTGCAGGCGCTGGAAGGCGGTGCGCACCGGCATCGGGCTGGTGCCGAACTGTTCGGCGACCTTGCGATAGGTCAGCTTCTGCCCCGGCTCGAAATGACCGGCCATCAGCGCATGCACGATCTGCTGGTAGACCTGCTCGTGCATCGGCACGGGGGCCTCGATCGCCGTGATGCTCGTCGCCTTCTTCGCCATGTCCGCCCCTCGAAATCCGCGCCGCGTCTTGCTGGAATGCCCTTGGTAGGAGATTTGCCGGCGCCCGCGCAAGTCCTGCAACCGGCGTGGGCGTGCCGTTATCAGACCATGCGGGACAGTTGCGCGAGGAAGGCGATGTTGTCGCGGTCGAACGGATCGGTCACCGGGTCGGGCTGCGAGGACATGCGCACGATCACGACTTCCGTTGCCGGATCGACATAGAGCCACTGGCCGTGAATGCCGATGCCGCAATAGGCGCCCTCGCCCGTCTGGTACCATTTGTTGCGGTAGCGGCCCTTCGGGAAGAGGGTGACGAAATCGCTCCTGTCCCAGGCCTCCTTGCTGCCGCCGCCGATCGTATCGGCCACCCAGGCCTCGGACACGAGGCGGTTGCCGTTTGCCACGCCGCCCTGGCGCATCATCTCGCCGAAACGGGCAAGGTCGCGCGGGGTGAGCGAGATGCCGGCCGAGGCGCGGCAGCTGCCCTCACGATCGACGGTGATAGCGACGGCACCGCGCGCACCGAGCGGCGCGAAGACTTTTTCCCGCAAGAGATCCGGCATGCGGCGGCCGGAGGCGCGTTCCAGGATGATGCCGAGCATGTCGGTGTTCGGCGAGCGGTAGCGGAAAATCTCGCCGTGCTCGCCCGGCAGCCGCTGGATCGTGCAGAGGAAATCGCGCAGCCCCTCGTCCCCGCCGCCCGGATTCCACAGCATGGCCTTGCGATAGCGCGCAAACGGGCTGTTCGGGTCGAGATAGGCCTCGTCGATATCGATGGCGACGGCCATGTCGAGCACATGCTGCACCGTCGCATCGCCATAGGCCGAGCCGGCGGCCTCCGGCACATAGCGCGTCACCGGCGCCTCCGGATCGAGCAGGCCGTTCGCCTGCAAGGCACCGGCGACGACCGCGACGATCGACTTGCTGATCGAGAAGGCGATGTGGCGATTGCCGAAATCCATGGTCGGCGCGGACCAGTCGGCGACGAACTTTCCCGATTTCATGACGGTCAGGGCATCCGCATGGGAGCGGGCGAGGAAATCCGCCATCTTCTCGTCGCCATCAGGCAGCGACACGGTCTCGGCGACGAGCGCAGAGGCATCCTCCGGCGTCTCCTCCCCGCCCGAACCGCCCCAGACATGGGCGCTGGGCACGAGTTCGCCGACATTCTGGTAGGTCCAGGCGCTGAACGGCGCCAGCCGCCAGTTGCCGAGCCGCACCGCATCGCGGGCAAAACCGTATCTCTGTTCGAAGGCGCTCGTGGCGACCATGCTCTGTCCTTTCTCTCCCGCTGCTAAGGGTGGAGCCGGTTCGCCCGCCCGATATGCCCGCCAGCATCACCGAAGCAAGTTTCCGTGCGAAACTCGAAAGACCCGCAGGACATTCCGCCCGGCTCTACCGGCCCCTCATGCAAGGCATTTTCCGACACCACCCCTTCGCCGCCCCGGAGCGGGCCGACATCCCCCGGAATATCGACGCTTCATCCCCGCAACAGGCATGCGAATGCCTGCGGGAGGCAGCTTCCCCCGCAGGCACTTCGAAGCTATACTGTGATCTCAGATCACGCAATGGGGTTGGCTGGATTTCTTGATGGCGCGAGACAAACGCAAGCTTCACGCATAGAATTGCGGGCAAGAACACGGATACCGGGATCGGCTGCGGGGAAGAGATGACAAGCGAATTGCAGGGTGAGGACGGGCAGGTCGCAGCCATCGCGGATCTCGCCATGGCATTGCTGGAGGGCATAGGCCGGCTGGATTTCCAGGAGCGCATCATGAACGCCCTGAAAGAACGCGTCGCCTTCGATGCCAGTCTCGTGCTGCTCTACCGCAAGGGCTTTGCGCCGAAAATCCTGTTCAACGACTGGCGCACCGACCGCGGCATGTCCAACATCCAGCAATACCTGCAGGGTTACTACCGGATGGACCCCTTCTACCGGCTGACGCTCGAGGACACGATCGACGGCGTGCACCAGTTGAGCCAGATCGACGCCAGCTTTGGCGACAGCGATTATTACCGCGAATTCTACCAGTATTCGGGCTTGCACGACGAGATCAACGTGCTCGTCAGCCTCGATGCGGAGACCAAGTTCGCCATCTCGCTGGCCCGCCGCAGCACCCGCCCCGCCTTCACCGGTGAGGACCTGAAATTCCTGCGCACCGCAACGCCGCTGCTCGTGAAGGCCATCGTGCGGCACTATCGGGATCTTCGTCCCGACAGCCAGGAGGGTGAGCCGCTCTTGCAAAGCGCGCTGGCGCAGGCCGTGCGCAATTTCGGGCGCAGCGTGCTCACGGGCCGGGAATGCCAGGTGGTGCAGCTCATCCTGCGCGGTCATTCGGTCAAGGAGGCGGCGATCAAGCTCGGCATCGCGCCCGCGACGGTGAAACTGCATCGCCGCAATCTCTATGCGAAGCTCGACGTCACCTCTCAGGCCTCGCTGTTTTCGCTGTTCCTCGATGCCGTCTGCTCGGCGGACAACGCCTTCGACGACCCGCTTGCCGGCTACCTCACACGCCGCGCCAAGCTGACGGGCGATATCCTGCGCGCCTGAAACGGTCTTTTTTCAGCGTCAGTTTTCCCGCCGGACCCGCCTCGTGGAATCGGGCCGGAACCTCCTGAATTTTCAGAAATTTTGCGATTCGGTAGGCAGTGCCCTTTTGCTTTGTCCGGAATTTTGTGATCACAAATCACGAAATCTACATTGACACGAACGTGATCTGAGATCACAAAATCCCCTCGAAGGACGCATCGGCCGGGGAGTGCCGCCGTCCATAAAGGGGAGAAACCATGAGAAAACTGAGCAAGCTTGTGCTGGCGGCCTCCGTCGCCCTTGGTGTCGCGACGATGGGCATGAGTGCTGCCGCGCATGCCGAGGCGCTGGTGCGCATCGCATCGCCCTATCCGGCAACGACGCTCGATCCGTCGCGCTCGGCGGCGGCCGGCAATATCGAGACCTTCGGCCAGCTTTATGCCCGCGTCCTGCACCGCAACACGGAAACCGGCGAGCTGGAGCCAGGCCTAGCCGAAAAGTGGGAGCTTTCCGACGATCGCCTGACCTATACGCTGCACCTGCGCGAGGCGAAATTCTCCGACGGCTCGCCGATCACCGCCGACGACGTCGTCTTCTCCTTCGAGCGCGTGCGCTCCGACCCGCAATCCGCCCTGCCCTCGACCTTCGGCGCGGTGGAATCCTTTACCGTGACGGACCCCAAGACCGTCGTCGTGAAGCTCAAGAACCCGCTGGTCTCGCAGCTCGGCCAGTTCGAGATGTGGAATGCCGGCATCGTCTCCAAGACGGACGTCGAAAAGCGCGGCGAGCAGGCCTTCGCCGACGTGCCCGTCACGTCCGGCCCCTATGCCGTCAAGGAATGGAAGCCGGGCGAAAAGCTGGTTCTGGCGCCGAATGCCAACTACTGGCGCACGGGCTATCCGAAGTTGGACGCGACGGTGGAACTCGTCGAGGTCGCCGAGCCGGAAACCGCCGCCGCCATGCTGAAATCGGGCGAAGTGGACGTGATGCGCGAAGTCGAGTGGTCGCAGGCCGCCGATCTCGCGGCGACCGAAGGCCTCGACATGCGCATGGAGGATTCGCATGTCATCTACACGATCCTGCTCAACAACAGCCGCGCGCCCTTCTCCGACATGAAGGCGCGTCAGGCCGCCGCCTACGCGCTGGACAAGAAGGCGATCACGGGGATCGTCACGACCGGCCTCGCCAACCCCGCCAACACGGTGCTGCCCTCCGGTCTCGACTATCACGACAAGGACTATGCCGCTTTCGCGCCCGATATGGAGAAGGCCAAGCAGCTGATCACCGAATCCGGCATGGCCGGCAAGGAAGTGAAGATCCCGGTCACCGCAGGCCAGGCGACGCAGCAGATCGCGCTCTTCATGCAGGCGCAGCTGGAAGCGATCGGCCTCAAGCCCGTCATCGTCAATGTGGACGTCGCCACCTGGTGGTCGGACACGGCGACCGCCGCCTATGACGCGACGCCGACCTGGTGGACGAACGAGCTGACGGACCCCGACACCG
Source organism: Shinella sp. M27 (assembly GCF_049199905.1). Classification (NCBI taxonomy): domain Bacteria; kingdom Pseudomonadati; phylum Pseudomonadota; class Alphaproteobacteria; order Hyphomicrobiales; family Rhizobiaceae; genus Shinella; species Shinella sp. M27. The sequence continues at coordinate 96,305 of NZ_JBLZPK010000044.1, read as the reverse complement.
CCGTGCGCTGGGCCATCTGCGGCGCCTGCGATTCGCACGCCTTCAACACCTTCTACAACAACGACCGCGTCAACAAGCTGACCGAGGAAGGCTCGCGCGAGACGGATGAGGTGAAGCGCGCCGAAATCTACCGCGAGATCGCCAGGATCGCGACGGACGAGGTCGCCCAGATCCCGCTCTTCGACGCGCCCTTCGCCGTCGCCTATTCGACCCGCCTGAAGAACCTCAAGCTGACCCCTGCCATGCAGTGGACGCTCGAGGACATGACCATCGAGGAATAATCCCTCCCAGGCTGGCGCGGCGTCCCGTGACGTCGCGCCTTTTTTCCGCATCCGGGGACCTTTTCATGCACATGATCCTGCGCCGCATCCTGCAGCTCGTCTTCGTGCTCGTCGGCATCACGCTCGTCACCTTTCTTCTGGTGCACATGGTGCCGGGCGATCCGGCGCGGGTGATCGCCGGCGACCGCGCCAAGCCCGAAACGCTCGAGGCCATCCGCCAGAGCCTCGGCCTCGACAAGCCGCTATGGCAGCAGTTCCTGATCTATGCCGGCAATCTCCTGAGCGGCGACATCGGGGATTCCCTTCGCTACAAGCGCCCCGTCGCCGAACTCATCGGCCAGTATCTCTGGCCGACACTGTTCCTCACCGGCTATGTCATCGTGCTTGCCGTGCCACCGTCCATCGCGCTTGCCATCGCCAGTGCCCGCAAGCCCGGCAGCCTGACGGACCAGATCATCCGGCTGATCGGCGTCGCCGGCATGGCGATCCCGGTCTTCTGGCTCGGCATCATGATGTCGCGGTTCTTTGGTGTCAGCCTCGGCTGGTTCCCGGTCTCCGGCTACGGCAAGACCTTCACCGGTCACCTGCACCACCTCTTCCTGCCGGCACTCTCGACGGCGATCTGGATCGTGCCAGTGCTGGTGCAATCCCTGCGCGCCGCGCTGATCGAGAAATCGGCCGCCGATTTCGTCACCGCCGCCCGTGCACAGGGTGCAAGCGAAAGCGAGATCTTCTGGCGCACCGTGCTGCCCAACGCCATCCTGCCGACGCTCAATCTCTTCGGCGTCATCGTCGCCTTCCTGATCGGCGGCACCATCGTGGTGGAGACGGTCTATGCCGTGCCCGGCCTCGGCACCCTGATGATCAACGCGCTGCTGGCGCGCGACTACCACGTCATCCAGGGCCTGACGGTGATGTTCGCCGCCGCCACCGTGACCGTGACCTTCCTCGTCGACCTCCTCTCCGCGGCGATCGATCCGCGCGCCCGCCTCTAGGAGTAACCATGTCCATCGACGCCACCACCTCCGTTCCCGAACGTGCGCCGCTGCCGCTCGGCCTCGTCGTCGCCGGCAGCCTCGTCGGCCTCTGGGTCCTCATCGCCGTCTTCGCGCCATGGATCGCGCCTTACGACCCGAATGCCGTGGATATCGTGCACGCCCTGCAAGGCCCGAGCGCCGAGCACTGGTTCGGCACCGACCAGGTCGGTCGCGACGTCTTTTCGCGCGTGCTCCATGCCGCGCGGATCGATCTCCTGATGTGCCTGGCCGGAGTCCTGCCGCCACTCGTCATCGGCACGACGATCGGCCTGGTCAGCGGCTATTACGGCGGCTTCATCGACACCGTCCTGATGCGCCTCTACGACCTGACGGCGGCCTTCCCCTTCTTCGTGCTGGTTCTCGCCATTGTCGGCGTGCTCGGTCCGGGCCTCGTCAACTTCTTCATCGCGCTCGCCTTCGTCGCCTGGATCACCTATGCGCGGTTGCTGCGCGCCGAGGTGATGGCCGTGCGCGGCAGCGAATATGTGCAGGCCGCAAAATGCCTCGGCTTTTCCGACCGCGTCACGCTGTTCCGCCATGTGCTGCCCAATGCCTTCGGCCCTGTCGTCGCCTATGCGGTGAGCGATGCGGTGCTCGTCATGCTCGCCGGCGCGAGCTTCGGCTTCCTCGGCATGGGCGCGCAGCCGCCGCTTGCCGAATGGGGCGTCATGATCTCCGACGGCACGCGCTTCCTGCGCCAAGCCTGGTGGATTTGCACCTTCCCTGGCCTTGCCGCCATCAGCCTCGGCCTCGGCCTCATCTTCCTCGGCGATGGCCTTGGCCATCTCAGCCGCCAGCGAGCCGCCGCATGACCCATCCCCTGCTCGACATTTCCAATGTCTCCGTTTCCTTCGGCAAGGCGCCGGTCGTCAAAAATGTCTCCTTCCGCGTCGCGCCGGGTGAGATCGTCGGTATTGCCGGCGAAAGCGGCTCGGGCAAATCCACCATCTGCCGCGCCGCGCTGGGCCTGCTGCCGCCGACCGGCAGCGTCAGCGGCGAGATCCGTCTCGACGGCAAGCCACTCACCGGCCTCGCCCCGGCCGAATGGTTCGCATTGCGCGGCCGCGACCTCTCGATGATCTTCCAGAACCCCTCATCGCACCTCAATCCGTTGCAGACGGTCGGAAGCCAGATCGCCCAGCCGATGATCCGCCATCTCGGCCTCTCTCGCTCTGCCGCCTGGGATAAGGCGGTAGCTCTCCTGGAGGATGTCGGCATCCGCGAACCGGCGATGCGCGCGAAATCCTATCCGCATGAGCTTTCGGGCGGCATGAAGCAGCGCGTGATGATCGCCGCCGCCATCAGTTGCGCCCCACGCCTGCTGATCGCCGACGAGCCGACGACCGCACTCGACGTGACGGTGCAGCAAAAGATCCTCGAATTGCTGAAGGACCTCAACCGGCAGCGCGGCCTCGCCATCGCCTTCGTCTCGCACGATCTCGGCGTGCTCGCCGATATCTGCTCGCGCATCGTCGTCATGCGCCACGGCGAGATCGTCGAGGAAGGCGAAGCGCGGCAGGTGGTGACGGACCCGAAGCATCCCTATACGCGCCTGCTCGTCAACTCGCAGCCGGGCCGCAAGAGCCTGACCAGCGGCTGGAGCGGTGCGGTAGCCGAAACGCCTTTGCTGGAGGTGAAGGGCCTGAAGGTTCATTTCCCGGTCAAACGCGACATCATCGACGTGCTGCAACGCCGCCAGCCGGAACCGTTCAAGGCGCTCGACGGCATCGATCTCACCGTCAAGGCCGGCGAGACCGTCGGCATCGTCGGCGAAAGCGGTTCGGGCAAGAGCACGCTCGCCCGCACCATCATCCTGCAAAACCGCGCGACCGAGGGCGGCGTGACGCTGGAGGGGCGGCCGCTCGGCGACCTCGCGGGCGCTGCCCTGCTCGCCTTCCGCCGCCGGGTGCAGATGGTGTTCCAGAACCCCTATGATTCCCTCAATCCGCGCATGACCGCGCTGGAAACGATCGCCGAACCGATCTGGCGCCACCTGCTCGCCGACCGCGCGACCGCCCTCAAGGAGGCGGAAAAGCTGCTCGACATGGTGGAGCTGAAGCGTGAATTCGGCAGCCGCCGGCCAAGCCAGCTCTCCGGCGGCCAGTGCCAGCGCGTCGGCATTGCCCGGGCACTGGCGCTCAAGCCGGAAATCCTGATCGCCGACGAGATCACCTCAGCGCTCGACGTGACGACGCAGGCGCAGATCCTCGATCTGCTCGCCCGCCTCCAGCGCGAGCGCAAGCTGACGTTGCTCTATATCTCGCACGACCTTTCGGTGGTCAGCTCCTTCTGCCAGCGCGTCTATGTCTTCCGTTCCGGCAAGATCGTCGAGCATGGCCCCGCGGCGGATGTGCTCGGCAATCCGCGCGAGGCCTATACGCAACAGCTCGTCGCCTCGATCCATCGCCTGCCGGACCTCGTGGCCGGCTGATTTTCAGCACGTGATTTTTGGAGACCTTTATGAACAGCACGACCCAGCCGTGGCGGCGCGACCCGAAGAACCCCGGCGCCCCGATCATTCCGCGCGGCGAATGGGATTTTCCGCCCTATCACCGCTGGACCTTCCAGCATGTGCGTGAGATGGTGCCGACCGCCCAGATCTGGCGCGGACCCGGCTCCGTCCTGCCGCTGCCCGAGCGCAAGCGCGACATCGACGGCGTCAGCTTCGAGGCCCGCGCCGGCCGCAGAACCGTTCCGCAATGGCTGGACGAATGCGCGACGGACGGTTTCCTCGTCCTGTCCCGCGGCGCTGTCATCGACGAGCGCTACATGAACGGGCTGAAGCCCTACCGCCAGCACCTCGCCATGTCGGTCTCGAAATCCGTCACCTCGGCGGTCTTCGGCATCCTCGTGGAGCGCGGCCTCATCGACCCGGAAGCACCGGTGACGCACTATCTGCCGGAGCTAGAGGCGACCGGCTATCGCGGCGCCAAGGTCCAGCACGTGCTCGACATGACGAGCGGCGTGCTGTTCGATGAATCCTACACCACGCCGGGCTCGCATATGCAGAAGCTCGGGCAGGCCTGCGGCTGGTTCGAGGCGACCGAACCGACCTGGCCGATGACCGTCTGGCAGCTGATCCTTGAGCTCACCGAGCAGGAGCGCCCGCACGGCCAGCTGTTCCAGTACCGTTCCATCGAAACGGACGTGCTCGCCTTCATCATGCAGCGCGTGACGGGAAAACACCTCGCCGACCTGATCAGCGAGGAACTGTGGGTGCCGATGGGCGCCGAGGACGACGCCTATATCACGCTCGACCGCGGCGGCTATGCGCTGGCCGACGGCGGCTTCAACGCCACGCTGCGCGATTTCGCCCGCTTCGCCCTGCTGCTCCTCAACGGCGGCAAGGCGCATGGCAGGCAGATCGTGCCGAAGGCCTGGATCGAGAGCTTCAATGCGTCCGCCGACCACGAGGTCTTCGGCAACGAACGCCAGGGCGCACTGCCGAACGGCGCCTATCACAACCAGTTCTGGATCGAGGCGCCCGACAGCCCGGTCTTCATGTGCTTCGGCATTTTCGGCCAATATCTCTATATGGACCCGGAAGCGGAATTCGCGATGATCAAGCTCTCGACGGACGCCGAGCCGGTCAACGAGGACCGCACCTTCGACATGCTCGCCGCCGCCCATGCGTTGAGGGAGTTCTGCAAGACCGCCTGATTTTTTCCATTCGCCGGCAGGAACAATCGAAGCCCCTGCCGGTTCAAGGTCCGTACCATGATGATTGGGCGTGATCGCACATGACGGAACAGTCCAAACTCTTTCCCGAACACCGCAGGCTTTCGGGGGAGCGCTACACAATCGAAACCTTTCGTGCGGCCTATGACCTGCCCGCGCAGGAGGCCAAGCGGCTTTTCGAAAAGTTCGGCCCCTCGAAACGGGAGCTCGATCTCCTGATGCGCGCGCGCCGTGATCCCGAGCAGTTCCTGAATTTTTAAGGAAACGGCCATGACGAAGACCGACGCACACAATACGCCAAAGCCCTCCTCTCCCGACAACCGCGAGGTCGAGACCGACACGAAACCGGAAACGGAAGACGAGAAGATCAAGCGCGAGCAGGCGACGAAGCCCGCGCTGATGCCGATCGGCGATCCGGCGGGGGCGGCCTGAACGACCGCCCGCCTCCTGTTCAGGCCGCCGCCAGCCCCTCGCGGGTTTTGGGCATCGGCCTGAAGGTCATCGCGATCAGGAAAGCACCGAGGCCGATGCCACAGGAGCCGACATAGAGCCAGGTATAGCTGGCAAAGGTGTCGTAGATCAGCCCGCCCGCGACCGGTCCGAGCGCCATGCCGAGGCTGCCTGCCATGGCCGTGCCGCCTATGACCGTGCCCATCAGCCGCAACGGAAAGTTTTCCCTCGCAATGACCGCATAGAGTGGCATGACGCCGGCATAGATGAAGCCGAAAATCCCCGCCACGAGATAGAACGAGGCGAGCCCGCCGGTGAAGACATAGGCGAGCGCGCCGATGGACTGCGCCAGAAGCCCGAGCACAAGGATGTGCTTGGCGCCGAACCTGTCGCCGAGCAGGCCGAAGAACACGCGCCCACCCATGCCGGCAAGCCCCTCGACCGAATAGATGGTGACGGCCGCGATCATCGGAATGCCGCAGGTGATGGCATAACTCATCGTGTGGAATATCGGCCCCGAATGGGTGGCGCAGCAGAAGAAATTGGTGAGACACAGAATGATGAACTGCGGCGAGCGCAGCACGTCGCGCGTCGTCATGCCGCCCTGCGGCTCGTCCGCCGCGGCAAGCGCCTCGTTGCCTGCTTCCAGTGCCGGCGGACGCTTGATAAGCAGCGAGGCGGGGATCATCACGACGGCGACAACGACCGCGATGATCTGCATCGACGTGCGCCAGTCGTGGCCGGAGACCAGCCAGGCGGCGAAGGGCGCCATGGTCATCGGCGCCATGCCCATGCCGGCGGAGACCAGCGAGACGGCAAGGCTGCGATGCGTATCGAACCAGCCGGTGACGCAGGCCATCATCGGCGCGAAGACGGCCGCCGCGGCCGCCCCGACGACGAGACCAAAGGTGAACTGGAAGGCCACGAGCGAGGTCGCAACGCTCGCCGCCGCAAGGCTTGCAGCGAGCAGCACCGAGCCGGTCAGCACGACGGGCCGCGGCCCCCAGCGATCGGACAGGCTGCCCCAGACCATGCTGGCGAAGGCCATGGAGAGAAAACCGATGGTCATGGCGGTGGAAATGCCCGTCACCGACCAGCCGGTATCCTTGGAAATAGGCAAAAGGAAAACCGGCAGCGAGAACATCGCGCCGATGGCGATGCAGCCGAGCAGGCCGCCCGCCGCCACGATCACCCAGCGATAATGCGTATGGATCATTGTCATCTCCTTCGCGGTCGCCCGGCCCGGCCGGAACCGCCCCAAACCTGATACTGATCGCGCGCCGTATTCTTTGCCTCGAAAGCAAGGATAGGCGGGCACTCTACACCTTCCCGACGCGGGCTGAAGCAGGAAGACATCAGCACAGTCTCCCTGCTTGCCTCTCTGGAAGACGCTGTCATTCGCCGTTTCCGACATCGGCCATGCGAAATTTTACGCTTTCGCAAAACCCATCGCGCTGCCATCTATTGATGCGCCTCGGACGATCGCCTTGCTCTGCCCGGATACGGCCAGTCCAGAGTAGGCGGCGGACTTCCGCGGGCGGGAGTGACAAGTGTGACGGGAATGCAATGGATTCGATGATCACAGCCGCCGCCCGCGCGCTCGCCGCCGGCGACCCGCTCGGCGCGCTGAACCGCGTGGCCCTGCGCGACGATGCGCCGGCGCTTGCGCTGCGCGGCATCGCCATGGCGCAGCTCGGCGATCTCGACCGGGCGAAAACGCTGCTGAAAAGCGCCATCAGCGCCTTCGGCCCGCGCGAAACGGTGGCGCGGGCGCGCTGTATCGTGGCGGAGGCGGAGGTCGCGCTCGCCAGCCGCGACCTCACCTGGCCGGCCAAGGCGCTCGACGCCGCCGGCGAAACACTCGCCGCCCATGGCGACAGCCTCAATGCCGCCCATGCCCGCACGCTCGCCATTCGCCGCCTGCTGCTCATCGGCCGGCTGGACGAAGCGGGCGCCCGGCTTGCCGAAACCGATCCCGCCACCCTCGTCGCACCGCTGCGCGCCGCTCACGAACTTGCCGCCGCCGGCATCGCCATCCGCCGGCTGCGCACGAAAGTGGCGCGGGCCGCCTTCGCGCGCGCGATCGATGCCGCCCGACAAGCCCGCATCCCGGCCCTGCTGCGCGAAATCGAACTGGCCGCGACGGTGCTGGAAAAGCCGGCGGCACGGGCAATCGCCAGCGGCGCGGAACAGGCTCTGCTGCCCGACGACGTAGAAGCGCTCTTTGCCGGCAAAAGGCTGATCATCGATGCCTGCCGCTATGTCGTGCGTTGCGAGGAGGCCATCCTGCCGCTTGCCACGCGCCCGATCCTGTTTTCCCTGCTGCGCACGCTGGCCGAGGCCCTGCCCGGCGATGCCAGCCGGGAAAAACTGCTTTTCAATGCCTTTCGCGCGCGCCATGCCGATGAATCGCACCGTGCCCGCCTGCGCGTGGAAATGGGCCGGCTGCGCGCCGAACTGGAGCCGTTCGCCGGGATCGAGGCCACCAAATACGGCTTCGTGCTGGCGCCGCGCGGTGGTCGGGCGGTGACCGTGCTGGTGCCGCCGCTGGACGAGCCGCATGCCGACATTCTCGCGCTGTTTGCCGATGGCGAGGCATGGTCGAGTTCAGCGCTTGCCATTGCGCTCGGCACCAGCGCCCGCACCGTGCAGCGCGCCCTGGAACAGCTTTCGGCAGCGGGAAAGGTGCAGGCGATCGGCAGCGGACGGGCGCGGCGATGGCTCACGCCGACACCAGGCGCCTTCTCGACACTCTTGTTACTCCCGGGTCCGCTGCCGGGCGACTAAGATTGCGACCATCAACGATCCATAGGAGATGACGATGACGACTTCGCAAGCCCAGATCCTGCGCGAATACGGCCCCTTCCCCGATGTGGAACAGGTGGGCGGCGTGACCTATGACGGCAAGAAGGTGTGGTTTGCCGTCGGCGACCGGATCAATGCGCTCGACCCCGACAACGGCGAGGTGGTCGGTGCCATCGCGCTCGCCGCCCATGCCGGCACCGCCTATGACGGCCGCCATCTCTTCCAGATATCCGAGGATGTCATCCACAAGATCGACCCCGCGTCCGGCGCCGTGCTCTCCACCATTCCCGCCCCCGGCAAGGGCGGCGATTCCGGCCTCACCTGGGCGGAAGGGTCACTGTGGGTCGGCGAGCACCGCAGCCGGAAAATCCACCAGATCGACCCGCAGACCGGCACGATCCTCCGCACCATCGAGAGCAACCGCATGGTGACGGGCGTCACCTGGGTGGACGGCGAATTCTGGCACGGCACCTGGGAGGGGGACGAGAGCGACATCCGCCGGATCGATCCCGAGACCGGCGCGGTGCTGGAGACGCTCGTCATGCCCGAAGGCACGGCCGTCTCGGGCCTCGAATCCGATGGCGGCGAGCGCTTCTTCTGCGGCGGCGGACGCAGCGGAAAGGTCCGCGTCGTCCGCCGTCCGGAACGTGTCTGAGGTTAAAGCCCGTGGGTGCCGTCGTAGCCGTTGACCGGCGGCGGCGCCCAGCCTGCGGGCAGGCCCTTGGGCTTGTAGATCTCGACGACCATGGGATGGCAGGCCGCCGTGTCGGAAGAGTGTTCGGCCGAGCAGTCTCCGCCGGGGCAGGCCGACATGCAGCCCAGAAGATCGATCTCGGCGAAGAATTCCAGATAATCGCCCGGCCGCACCGGGCTTGCCTTCATGAAATACTGGCCGGTGTCGCGGGTGAAGCCCGTGCACATGAAGACGTTCAGCACGTCATGCACATAGGTCTCCGCCTCGCGCGGCGCCATGCCGGTCTTCTGGGCGAAGGCGCGCGTCAGGTTGGAATGGCAGCAATGGTGGTACTGGCCGCCGTGGCTGAGCAGATTGTGCGTATAGGGATCGCAGCGCGTGCCGATCACGTCATGCACCGCGCCGCCGAATTCGTCGAAGCCGTACCAGTCGAGCGTGTCATGTGTGATGGTCGCGATGGGGCGCAGATAGGGAAAATTCGAGAAGAGTTGGTCGCCGAGGCCGACATGGGTGCCGTTCAGCGCCCGCGTCTTGCCGGTGTAAAGGCGTTCCTTGAGATCGTTGGCGTTGAAGAGGTTGAGGTCGCCGACCTGCGGGCCTTCCGAGCAGACGATGCGGCAGAAATGCCCCGCCGGTACCGACCAGGTCGCCGCCTCGCGCGGCGGCACGATCACCGTCTCAACCAGCGTAAGGTCGTCGCGTAGCGCGCGATAGCTGACAAGATCCGGGTGCGGCAGCGTCTCGACGGGATAGCAGACGACCGGCTTGATCGCCTTGCGGGCGTCGGCATCGGCAGGCGCCGGGGTAATCGGTTTCGGCTTCATGAAAATCCTCCCTCTCCTCTTCGGCGGCGCGCTCCGAACGGTGCCGCTTGCCCCGAAGAAATCCACGTTTGTTGAATAACATGAATATTATTGTTCAACAAGATTGAATTCATGCGCTTAGCTTTCCGCTAGCCGCGTTCCTTCACCGTCTCCATCGCCACGTTCGTCGAGGTATTGGCGACATAGGGCAGGTTCGAAATCCGCTCGCCCAGCACCAGCCGGTATTTCTTGATGTCACGCGTGCGGATCTTCAGGAGATAGTCGAAACGGCCGGCGATCATGTGGCATTCCTCCACCTCGCGGATTTTCTTCACCGCGGCGTTGAAACTCGTCAGCGCCGCCTCATGCGTATGGGTCAGCTTCACCTCGGCAAAGGCGATATGGTCGAGGTTCATCTTCGCGGGATTGAGGATCGCCTTGAAGCCCTGGATGAAGCCTTCCGCAATCAGCCGCTTGAAACGATTCTGGCACGGCGTTTTGGAAAGGCCGACCTTCTCCGCCAGCTCCGCAACGGAGATGCGGCCGTTTTCCCCGAGTTCTTCGAGGATTTTTCGGTCGAATGCGTCCAATGACCCATCAGGCTGCAAATTTTCGATCAATCGGACCTCCATAGGACGAAAAATAGACCCATATAGCCTAAATCATCCAGATATGAAGTCCATCTGTTTTCAAGCCGTATGGTATCAATTGCGCCCAGTTTCCAGCAATGAACGCACCGAACCGGCCGCCAGCAGAGCGTGTCGGCGACGGACGTATTCCGCGCCAAGACAGGGGGAGATGGGATGCAGGACAGGACTTTCGATGCTAGCATGCCGGCGGACCTCATCCGCCACTACAAGCCGCTCGCCATTCGGGCCGTCGTGGCGGCCTGCAGCGTCAGGGCGGAACGGTCCGAAAGCGACCGCGCAGGCGTGATGCTTGCCGGCGCGGCCGATATCGACGACGCCCCTTTCCGGGACGAGCCTGCTCCTGCCTTCATCCGCTGATCCCTTCAGACACCGAACGCTTCTCATAGGTCCTTCCATGCAGAACCCCTTCTCCGATTTCGCCCCGCCGATCCGTCCGCAGAGCGCGCTGCGCCAGGCCATCACGGCCGCCTATCGCCGCCCCGAGACCGAGTGCCTGCCGCCGTTGGTCGCCGCCGCCCGCGTGTCCGAGCGCGAGCGCTATGACATCCGCAGCACCGCCCGCACGCTGATCGAGGCGCTGCGCGCCAAGCACAAGGGCACGGGCGTCGAGGGTCTGGTGCAGGAATATTCGCTGTCGAGCCAGGAGGGCGTGGCGCTGATGTGCCTTGCCGAGGCGCTGCTGCGCATCCCGGACACCGATACGCGCGACGCGCTGATCCGCGACAAGATCGCCGAAGGTGACTGGACCTCTCATATCGGCGGCGGCAAGTCGCTCTTCGTCAATGCCGCGACCTGGGGCCTCGTCGTCACCGGCAAGCTGACCTCCACCGTCAACGACCGCGGCCTTTCCGCCGCGCTGACGCGCCTCATCGCCCGCGCCGGCGAACCGGTCATCCGCCGCGGCGTCGACATGGCGATGCGCATGATGGGCGAGCAGTTCGTCACCGGCGAGACCATCGAGGAAGCGCTGAAGCGCTCCAAGCCGCTGGAAGCCCGCGGCTTCCGCTATTCCTACGACATGCTCGGCGAGGCAGCCACCACCTCGGCGGATGCCGAGCGCTATTACCGCGACTACGAAAACGCCATCCACGCCATCGGCAAGGCTTCTGGCGGCCGCGGCATCTACAACGGTCCCGGCATCTCCATCAAGCTCTCGGCGCTGCACCCGCGCTACAGCCGCACGCAGACCGCCCGCGTGATGGGCGAGCTGCTGCCGAAGGTGGTGAAGCTCGCAGCGCTGGCCAAGAGCTACGACATCGGCCTCAACATCGACGCCGAGGAAGCCGACCGGCTGGAACTGTCGCTCGATCTGCTCGAAGGCCTCTGCTTCGATGAAGCGCTGAAGGGCTGGAACGGCCTCGGCTTCGTCGTGCAGGCCTATGGCAAGCGCTGCCCCTTCGTGCTCGATTTCATCATCGATCTCGCCCGCCGCTCCGGCCGCCGCGTCATGGTGCGCCTCGTCAAGGGCGCCTATTGGGACGCCGAGATCAAGCGCGCCCAACTCGATGGTCTGGAAGGCTTCCCGGTCTATACCCGCAAGATCTATACCGACGTCGCCTATGTCGCCTGCGCGCGCAAGCTGCTCGCCGCGCCGGATGCGATCTTCCCGCAGTTCGCCACCCACAACGCCCAGAGCCTTGCCACCATCTACCAGCTCGCCGGCCCGGATTTCGCCGTCGGCAAGTATGAGTTCCAGTGCCTGCACGGCATGGGCGAGCCGCTCTATGACGAGGTGGTCGGCAAAGACAAGCTCGACCGGCCCTGCCGCATCTATGCGCCCGTCGGCACCCATGAGACGCTGCTCGCCTATCTCGTGCGCCGCCTGCTCGAAAACGGCGCAAACTCCTCCTTCGTCAACCGCATCTCCGACCCGAAGGTCTCGGTGGAATCGCTGATCGCCGACCCCGTCGAGATCGTCGCCTCCATGCCCGTCGTCGGTGCGCAGCACGACCAGATCGCCCTGCCCGATGGCCTGTTCGGCACTTCGCGCAAGAATTCGGCCGGCCTCGACCTGTCGAACGAAGAGACCCTCGCCGGCCTCTCGGCGGAACTGGCCGGCACCGCCGCAAAACAGTGGCACGCCGCCCCGCTTCTCGCCGATGGCAGCGCCGCCGGCGAAACGCAGGACGTGCTGAACCCGGCCGACCACCGCGATGTCGTCGGCCGCGTCACCGAAGCCAAGGCCGAGGATGCCGCCCGCATCGTCGCCATGGCCGCCGACAGTGTCGCAAGCTGGTCCGCCGTCCCACCCGCCGACCGCGCCGCCTGCCTCGACCGCGCCGCCGATATCATGCAGGCCCGCATCGAGCCGCTGATGGGCGTCATCATGCGCGAAGCCGGCAAGTCGGCGGCGAACGCCATCGGCGAAGTGCGCGAAGCCATCGACTTCCTGCGCTACTATGCCGAACAGGCCCGCCGCACGCTTGGCCCCTCGCACCTGCCGCTCGGCCCCATCGTCTGCATCAGTCCTTGGAACTTCCCGCTCGCCATCTTCACCGGCCAGGTCGCCGCAGCGCTCGTCGCCGGCAATCCGGTCATTGCGAAGCCGGCCGAGGAGACCCCCATCGTCGCCTATGAGAGCGTGAAGATCCTGCACGAGGCCGGCGTTCCCGTCGGCGCCCTGCAGTTCACGCCCGGCGGCGGCGCCCTCGGTGCAGCCCTCGTCGGCGCCGACAAGACGGCCGGTGTCATGTTCACCGGCTCGACGGAAGTCGCCCGCCTCATCCAGGCGCAGCTGGCCGAGCGTCTTTCCACCAATGGCAAGCCGATCCCGCTGATCGCCGAAACCGGCGGCCAGAACGGCATGATCGTCGATTCCTCAGCGCTTGCCGAACAGGTGGTCGCCGATGTCATCGCCTCGTCCTTCGACAGCGCCGGCCAGCGCTGCTCGGCGCTGCGCGTGCTGTGCCTTCAGGACGACGTCGCCGACCGCACGCTCGCCATGCTGAAGGGCGCGCTTCAGGAACTGACGCTCGGCCGTACCGATAGCCTGAATGTCGATATCGGCCCCGTCATCACGGGTGAAGCGCGTGACAACATCGTCGGCCATATCGAGCGCATGCGCGGCCTCGGCAACAAGGTCGAGCAACTGCCGCTGCCGGCCACCGCCCAGCACGGTACCTTCGTCGCGCCGACCATCATCGAGATCAAGAAGCTCGCCGATCTCCAGCGCGAGGTCTTCGGCCCCGTGCTGCATGTCATCCGCTTCCGCCGTGCCGATCTCGACCGGCTGATCGACGACATCAACGCCTCGGGCTATGGCCTGACCTTCGGCCTGCACACGCGCCTCGACGAAACGATCGCGCATGTCACCAGCCGCATCAAGGCGGGCAATCTCTATGTGAACCGCAACATTATCGGCGCCGTGGTCGGCGTGCAGCCCTTCGGCGGACGCGGCCTCTCCGGCACCGGCCCCAAGGCGGGCGGCCCGCTCTATATCGGCCGCCTCGTGCAGAAGGCCCCAGTGCCGCCGCAGCAGGATTCGGTGCATACCGATCAGGCGCTGCGCGATTTCATCTCCTGGCTCGACCGCAAGGGCAAGGCTGCGGAAGGGGAAACCGCCCGCAGCTTCGCCAACCGCTCGGCACTCGGCCTGGTGCGCGAACTCGCCGGCCCCGTCGGCGAACGCAATCTCTATGCCCTGCATGCCCGCGGCAACGTGTTGCTCGTGCCGAAGACGGAAGCCGGCCTGCTGCGCCAGATCGCGGCTGGCCTTGCTACCGGCAACATGCTGGTCATTGACAATGCCGCAGCGCTGAAGCCCGTGCTTGCCGACCTGCCCGCCTCCGTCGCCGCCCGCCTCACCTGGTCGGCGGACTGGGCCAAGGACGGCCCCTTCGCCGGCGCGCTGGTGGAAGGCGATGCGGAGGCGGTTCGCGCCGTCAACCGCAAGATTGCCGCCTTGCCCGGCCCGCTCGTTCTGGTGCAGGCCGCGACGACCGAGGAACTGCTGGGCGACCCGGACGCCTATTGCCTGAACTGGCTGCTGGAGGAGGTCTCGACCTCGATCAACACCGCAGCCGCCGGCGGCAATGCCAGCCTGATGGCCATCGGCTGATTGCCGATCCACACACGTCAAACAAAGGCCCGCTCACGCGGGCCTTTGTGCATTTGGCGCAGGGCACGGCACGGTAAAAATCGCCGTCACCCCTCCCACCCCGGCGATATCGCGTTAAGGTGGCGCCATCGAAACGGGAGAATCTGCATGCCTATCGCAAGTCCAATCGCGGCGCGCCCGGCCGGAAGGAGAGCCGCGTGACCGTCACCGATTTCGCGACCCGCACCTACGACCACAATTTCCGGCTCGACCCGATCGTGCGCAGCCTGCTCGATACGGACTTCTACAAGCTGCTGATGTTGCAGATGATCCGGCAGCTCCATCCGGATGTGAAGGCAACCTTTTCCTTGATCAACCGCACGAAGAGCGTGCGGCTCGGCGAGATCATCGATGAGGGAGAGCTGCGCGCCCAACTCGACCATGCCCGCAGCCTGCGCTTCACCAAAAAGGAGCTGATCTGGCTCGCCGGCAACAGTTTTTACGGCCGGGCGCGCATGTTCGGCCCGGATTTCATCGCCTGGCTCGCCGCCTTCCAGCTGCCGGACTACGAATTGCGCAAGGCCGACGGACAGTACGAACTGCATTTCGACGGCCCGTGGACCCACACGATGATGTGGGAAATCCCGGCGCTGACCATTATCAACGAAATGAAATCCCGTGCCGCCATGCGCGACAAGGGACGTTTTGCGCTCGACGTGCTTTATGCCCGCGCCAAGGCGCATTTGTGGGAAAAAGTCGAGCGCCTGAGGCTCCTGCCCGACCTCGTCATTTCCGATTTCGGCACGCGCCGCCGGCACGGTTTTTTGTGGCAGCGCTGGTGCGTGGAGGCCCTGAAGGAAGGGCTCGGTGAGCGCTTCATCGGCACCTCCAACGTGCTGCTCGCCATGGATGCCGATCTTGAAGCGATCGGCACCAATGCCCACGAACTGCCGATGGTCGCCGCAGCCCTTGCCGAGGATGACGCAGCACTTGCCCGCGCACCCTATCAGGTGCTGGAGGAATGGCGCCAGCACTATAACGGCAACCTGCTGATCGCCCTGCCCGACGCCTTCGGCACCACGGCCTTCCTTGCCCACGCGCCGGACTGGCTGGCGGACTGGACCGGCTTTCGCCCTGATAGCGCGCCGCCGATCGAAGGCGGCGAGCAGATCATCCGCTGGTGGCAGGAGAAGGGCCGCGACCCACGCGACAAACTGTTGATCTTCTCCGACGGCATGGATGTCGACACGATCGAGGCGACCTACCGGCATTTCCACGGCCGCGTGCGCATGAGCTTCGGCTGGGGCACCAACCTCACCAACGATTTCCGCGGTTGCGACCCGGACGGCAGCAACGGCCTCGATCCGATCTCGCTGGTCTGCAAGGTGACCAGCGCCAACGGCCGTCCAGCGGTCAAGCTGTCGGACAATCCGCTGAAGGCGACCGGCGATCCGCACGAGATCGAACGCTACCGCCGCGTCTTCGGCACGGATGTGCAGGAAGCGCGCCCGGTTGAGGTTTAAGCCTCGCCAGCCGCAGCGATAGTCGAAAGCGCCGAGCGAATAGCCGAGGGCGAAGAGGCTTTTGCCAGCGCACAGGTGGCCGTCGAAAGCGAGCCGACCCGGATCGACTGCCCGCCGCGGGCATTGGCAAGGGCAAACATCGTCTCGTCCGTCAGGTCGTCGCCAATGGTGATCGGCAGGCGATCGGCAAAGGCGGGCTGTTCGAGATAGGCCGCCACAGCGTCGCCCTTGTCGGCGCGTGCGGGTCGGATTTCGAACACCATCTTGCCCGGCTGCAACACCCAGCCCGGCCCCGCCTCCTCGGCGAAGGTCCGCATGATCCCTTCCAATGCCGTGTCGAAAGCGGGCGCCAGCCGGTAATGCGCCGCCACCGCCGCCCCTTTGTCCTCGATCAGCACGCCCTCCATCCACGCCGTCTGCTCGACAAGGCGCTGCTTGAGCGAGATGAAGGCCGGCGTTGGCGTCACGACGGTCGTCTGTCCGTCGGCACCTCGGAATTCAGCGCCATGCAAACCGGCGATCGGGAAGCGGCAGGGTGCAAAGAGCGCGTCGGCATAGGACAGGCTCCGCCCCGTCACCAGCGCAAGCGCCCCCTTGAGACGATTGGCGACGGCCTGCAGATCGCTGGCGAGCGACAACGGCACCTGAATGGCATCCGGCGTCGCCGCAAGATCCAGGAGCGTTCCGTCGATATCGAGAAACAGCGCCCAGCGGTCCGGCTCATCGACCAGGCGGCGCACCAGATGGCGGGTGGCGGCGTCCGATGGCCGCAATTTTTCCAGCTCGTCCATCGCCTTGCAAGTAGATCGCGAGGCCACGCCGGCAAGGCCGGCAGGAACAAGTTTTCGCGCGCCGCATTGTGCCCTTCACCACACAATCGCAGCAAGGGAGCCGCCATGGGCCATCGGAAAGCAAAACGGACCGCCGACAGCGACGCCCCCGTCATCCACGGCGCCGGGGACCTGCCGACGGTAACGGTCGCCAGCTATAATCTCGAAACACGCGACAAGCAGGGCTTCATCGGCGACCGCGCCAACAAATCCGCTTTCCGGGATGCACTCGAGGCCTGGCGTATGCGCATTCGTAAGGGTGGCGATGATCCACTGGGCGAGGTCGCGACCGACACGCTTTCCAAGAAGGAAATCGATGCGCTGCTCAAAGACGAGGAAACGGAAGCCGCCACCCTCGTGCGCGCGGCGGTCGATGATTTCGCCGCCGAGCTTGCCGATGTGCTGATGCGCTACCTGAAGGAGGAGGCGTGGAAGGGTACCGAACGGATTGCCATCGGTGGCGGCTTCAAGGACAGCAGGACCGGCATGATGGCGATCGCGCGCGCGCAGCTGCTGCTGAAGGCCGAGGGCGTGAAGGTCCAGTTGATGCCGATCGCCCATCATCCCGATGAAGCGGGCCTTATCGGCGCCGTCCATCTCATCCCCTCCTGGATGCTGAAGGGGCATGACGCGATCCTGGCCGTCGATATCGGCGGCACGAACATCCGCGCTGGCGTCGTCAAGCTGAACCTCGACGACGCCAAGGATTTCGGCAAGGCCAAGGTCTGGAAATCGGAACTGTGGCGCCATGCCGACGACGAGCCGAAACGCACCGCGACCATCGAATATCTCGTGCGCATGCTCGAAACGCTGATCGGCAAGGCGAAGAAGGCCAAGCTGGCGCTCGCTCCGGTCATCGGCATCGGCTGCCCCGGCATCATCGCCTCAGACGGATCGATTGCGCGCGGCGGGCAGAACCTGCCGGGCGGCAACTGGGAAAGCACGCACTTCAACCTGCCGGAGGCACTTCGCAAGGCTATCCCCGAGATCGACGATCAGCCGACCTTCGTCATCATGCACAACGACGCCGTGGTCCAGGGGCTCTCGGAAGTACCGCGCATGGCCGATACCAAGGCCTGGGCCGCCGTGACGATCGGCACGGGCCTCGGCAATGTCAGCTTCGTCAACAAGAAGGACTGATGTCAAAAAGCGGACATGAAAAAGCCGCCCGGAGGCGGCTTTTTCGGTCAGTTCAGCGTGGACCATTCCTGGCGCACCGCGTCCGCATCCTTGTTGAGATGCACATGGGCATCGACGTGGTCGACCCAGTCGAGCGGGATGAGATGGTGCTTGCCATCCTCGGAATCGCTCCGGGTCAGCTTGATGCGGCTTTCGCCCTCCATATGGTCGACAGTGCCGACATGACCGCCATCGGCGGCGCGCACTTCCATATGTTCGCGGATTTCATTTGCAGCGACCATTGTCGTTCTCCTTTGGTGAACTTGCCACAGAAGAACTGCCCAAACCCACCCAAGGTTCCTGTTTCAGCGTATTTTCGAAACGCTGCCGCAACCTTTGATTAGCCGATAGAAGTCGCTCAACGTCGTGCTGATGGGCAGGCAGCTGTTCCCCAGGGAACACGATGAGCCCCCTGCTTGTGAGCAGATGCGGTCACGGCGGGACTGCACTCGCCACCGAACTGCGGGGGCCTGACTTCCAACGTTTATGCAGCACTTTCGAGCATCCGCACCGCGGATGGCGGGCGGTCGCTGTTGTCCGAAACAGAGAATCATGGGTGAGCAAAATGGCGACGAAATACGGAACGGATGCATCGGAAACGCTGAACGGCAGCCTTGACCAGGATTACATCTACGGCCAGGGCGGCCATGACAAGATCTATGGCCTGTTCGCCCGTGATAACCTGTCAGGCGGCAACGGCAACGACACGCTCAGCGGCGGCTTCCAGGACGATACCCTCTATGGCGACCTCGGCACGGATACGCTGTCGGGCGGCCAAGGCGATGACGTCCTGTCGGGCGGCGGCGGTGCCGATACGATGTCGGGCGGGCTGGGCGACGACCGGTTCACCGATTATTCCATCGGCGACTGGAAGGGTGACGTCGTCGATGGCGGGTTGGGCACGGACACGGTCGACATCAACCTGCAATACAATACGGCCGGCATCAAATTCACGGTGCAGGATCCGACCAAGTCGGTCAACCTGTTCGGCTTCAACGTCAAGAACATCGAGCAATACTGGGTCACGGCCACCAATTTCGCCGACACGCTGACCGGCGGCCACTGGAACGACCGCTTCAACGGGCAGGACGGGGACGACACGCTGTCCGGGAATGGCGGCAACGACACGCTCGATGGCGGCGCCGGCAAAGACACGCTGAACGGCGGCCAGGGTGACGACTATCTCTATGGCCGCGACGGCGACGACAAGCTCGACGGCAGCTATGGCGACGACAACTTGCAGGGCGGCGGCGGCAACGACACCCTCACTGGCGGCAATGGCGACGACGCGCTCTACGGTGAAGACGGCAACGACGTGCTCAACGGCGGAAACGGCGACGATTATCTCTGGGCCGGCGAAGGCAACGACACGCTGAACGGCGGCGCAGGCGCGGATTACATCATCACCGGCAGCGGCAAAAACACGGTGAATGCCGGCGACGGCGATGACGAAATCCTGATCACCCTGGCGGATGGCGCCGACAAGGTCGACGGTGGTGCCGGTATCGACGAGATCGAGATCCGCAACATCTCCGGCACCTTCACCGCCAAGGCCTCCACGGTCGTCAACACGCTCGCCGACGGCACGACCATCGTCAATGTCGAGAACTACGATCTCTACGGCACGAACGACAAGAACACGATCGTCACGCTGGGCGGCAAGGACCACATCGTCACCTACGATGGCGACGACACCGTCAAGGCCGGCGCCGGTGACGATTCCATCGACGGCGGTGCGGGCAACGACAAGCTCTATGGCGAAGCCGGCAACGATACGATCTTCGCCGGTTCCGGCAAGGACGCGATCGATGGCGGTTCGGGCACCGACACGGTGTACATCGACGTCTACAGCTACCAGACGATCAACTACACCTTCGACGTCGTCAACGGCAAGGGAACGCTCTCGAACGGCTCCTACGCGCAGAACACCGAGATTTTCAACATCTTCACCTCCGCGTATGGCGACGACGTCCTCAAGGCCGGAAATGCCCAGAGCGTCTGGTTCAAGTCCTACAGCGGCAATGACCAGCTCTACGGCAGCGTCGGTGATGACCTGCTCGACAGCGGGCTCGGCAACGACAAGATTGTCGCCGGCAAGGGTGACGACGTGTTGTACGATCTCGGCGGCAACAACAACCTGTCGGCCGGCGACGGCGACGACGAGGTGCACCTGTCGATTTTCGAGGCCCATGCCGGCGGGGATACAACGACGCTCGATCTCGGCGCGGGCAACGACAGCGTGGAGTTCAACGCCGGCCTCGGCTACACTTTCGGCAAGCTCAACGCCGACGGCGGCACCGGCACCGACCTTGCCATCATCGACCGCAACGAAACCACCAAGGCCCTCACCTTCACGCTGAGCGCCAATGCGACCGTCGTCAACGGCGACGTCACGCTGAAGAATTTCGAGCGCATCGACATCACCGGCGGCTCCGGCGCCGACAAGTTCACCGGCGGCAACCTGTCGGATTCGCTCGGCGGCAAAGACGGCAACGACACGGTTGTCGGCCTTGGCGGCGACGACTGGATCTATGGCGGCAACGGTCGCGACACGCTGAAGGGCGGTGACGGCCGCGACACGATCTGGGCGGCCGGATCGAGTGACGACGCGGCGGCCGACACGATTGATGCCGGCGCCGGCGACGACTATGTCCATATCAACAACGGCGACACCGCGATCGGCGGCACCGGCATTGATACGGTCTATGTCGACGTCTCGGCGCTCACGACCGGCGTCAAGTTCACCTCCGGCACCGGCACGGTGAAAGTCAACGCCACCACCTCCTATTCCGGCATGGAAGCGCTCGACTTCACCGGCACGAAGGGCAACGACCTCGTGACCGGCGGCGCCGGCAGCGACACGCTGCGCGGCAATGCGGGCAACGACACGCTCAACGGCGGTGACGGCAAGGACTTCCTCTATGACGACGCCGGCAACGACACGCTCCTGGGCGGCGCGGGAGACGATAGTTTCACCCGCAACGAGTTCACCGGAAAGGACCTCTTCGACGGCGGCGCCGGCAGCGACATATTGGACTTCAACTATTACGGCTACGACGCCTCGGTGAAGCTTGACCTGCTCGACAGCACCAAGAACGATGGCCTCGCCCGCGGCCTCACGGTCAAGAACATCGAACGGTTCTGGGGCACGAGCCAGGACGACGACATCAGGGGTTCGAACGCCAGCGAATGGATGTACGGCGGCAGCAAGGACGATATCCTGCAGGGCCGCGGTGGCAACGACACGCTGATCGGCGGCTCCGGCGGCGATCACCTCACAGGCGGGTCCGGCAAGGATACGTTCCAGTTCAACTACGTCACCGACGGCGGCGACCAGATCACCGACTTCAAGCGCGGCGAGGACAAGATCGCCATCGACGACACCGCCTTCGGTCTCAAAGCCGGAAGCGCGATCAAGCTCGTACTCGCCGACGACGCCGTTTTTACGACATCAGGTCCGACGTTCCTCTACGAGAAGGACACGCACCGGCTCTGGTTCGACGCCGACGGCAAGGGCGGCGACAAGGAATCCGTCCTCCTCGCGACCCTGGACAACGTCTCGACGCTCTCCACCAGCGATTTCCTTCTGGTCTGATAGCAGCCCATTGCCAACCCGCTGATTACGCCTTGCGCTCTTCGAACGCGTGCTGCCAGGAAGCCCGCGTTCGAGTGTTTCACCAGAAGACATCTGTCAAAAGCATTGTTGGTATTTTCCTCAAACAGTGAATCAACACCAACGAACAACCAGACAAAGCGCTGAAACCCATTGAAAAACCGAGATTATCTCGCATCCCGTCATCCAAGCTGGACTATGTTGGATGATGGGGAATGGTGGGCCCGGAGGGCCTGCCGAATTCCAAGAAAATCAGCAGCTTAACCCCGTGTGGGACGAAGACCCCATTTTATAAAAATCAATGGCTTAGTAAAGCCGCCGTCCCACTTTTTCCGGCCGTTTTCGGTCCTTCTTTCCCGGTCGTATTGCGGCCAGGGAGGCGCGCATGAGCGGGGTGCGGCCATTTCGGGACGTGAAGCTGCAATGGCTTCAGCAGTTGAGCTGCGACAAGGATTTGAGCGACAGCGCGCGATCCGTGGCGCTCTATATCATCACCACGCATTTGAACGGCCACACCGAGAAGGCGTGGCCGTCCTATCAAACGATTGCCGACGCAACCGGCAAGAGCGTCAAGACCATTCAGCGCGCCGTCCGTGAACTTGAGGTCAAAGGATGGTTCGAGGTCCAGCGCGGAAATGGTGTCGGGCACAACACAGAATATCGTCCCTCAGCGGCGTCGATTTTACGCGCATCGGACGCCCGCGAAAAGACGGACAAAATTGTCACCCTTTACCCAAGCGAAGGCGGTCAAAATCGTCCGGCAAGGCGGTCAGATGTGTCCAGCGAAGGGGGACAAATATGTCCACCAAACTTAGAGAAAGAAAAAATATATAAACCTAACCCGCGCGAGGACGCCCCGCCGCGCGTCGAGACGCGGCGAGCCGTCCCGCTCGTTTTCGTGGCCGAGACCAAGGCCGATCAGGTCGAGCAATGGCGCAATTGGTTGCGACGTCACGGCTTTCCTTCGATCGACGCCTTGGGCATGCGAACGGTGAAAACCGGGAAAGCAGGCTATGCCCTGCCCAGCTATTGGCCGCCGGACGAAGCAAGCTCCAGCGCGCTCGATTGGATCGCTTTCTTCAGCCGTCGCCGTGACCACATCGCCAATGAAACCGCCCGGCAGACGGCAGTCCGGAGGGCATCATGACGGCTGGCGATTTGGAAGGAGCAAGGCGACCCCTGTCATACGGCGAGCCTTCTGACAGGGAGCCTTGTGAGGGGAGGCAGGCCTCCCCTTCAAACCCCACCAAGAGCACGCGGCGATCGCCCAAAGGCGAACTCAATGCCGTCGTGGTTTTCCGCTGCACCGCATCGGAAAAGCAGGCGCTGACCGCACGCGCAGCGCGGGCCGGTCTGCCCTTCGCCACGCTGATGCGGGAAGCGCTTGGCCTCACCGAGGCGCGCCGCCGCCGTCCGGTTCCCAAGGCGGACCCGGACCTGGTGCGCGCCGTCGCGCGGATCGGCGGCAACCTCAACCAGATCGCCCGATGGCTGAACACGGCCCAGGCTCAGGGCCAGGTATCCGCCATCGACGCAATCACGGTTGCCACCCGCCTGGTCGCCATTGAACGGGCGCTATCGGAAACCCTTGAGCAGTTCGCGGCCAAGGATGGCGCGCCGTGCTGATCAAGTTTTTCCGCAACGGCCAGGGCGGCGGATCGGGACCGGTTGACTACCTGGTCGAGCGCGACGTCGTCGCCTACGACCAGAACCGCAACGCGATCCGCGACGAGCGCGGCGAGATCATGCTGTTTGCCCGCGAGCCTCTGCCGGAAGTGCTGCGCGGCGACGCAGACCGCATGCGCGCGCTGATCGATGCCTGCCCGCATCAGTGGACCTATCGTGCCGGCGTCATCGCCTTCACGGCGGAGGACGCTCCGAGCCTTGGCCAACAACGGCAGGTGATGGACGCCTTCGAAAACCTTGCCTTTGCCGGTCTCGAACCCGACCGGCACGATATGCTTTGGGTCCGCCATACCCACGAGGGCCGCGTCGAGCTGCATTTTGTGACGCCACGCATGGAGCTTGCGAGCGGGCGCAGCCTCAATATCGCGCCGCCCGGCTACCAGAAGCACTACGACGCCCTGCGTGATGTTCTGAACAAGCAACACGGCTGGAATGACCCAATGGCGCCGGAGCGCTCCCGCGAGACCGTCAGCCTCATCGAAAGCGTCAGGCGCGGCGATGCCCGCGAGCTGATCCATGACTGAATCGTCCAGCGCATCGAGACCGGCCAAATCCATGACCGTCCGAGCATGACCGAAGCCTTGACGGCGGCAGGTTTCGAGCTGCCGCGCGCCGGCAAAAACTACATCACCGTGCGCGACCCCGAGACGGACGAGCGCTGGCGCCTGAAAGGAGACCTGTTTCGTGAAGACTGGACCCGAAAGAATAGCCTTGAGCGAGCGCTTGAAAGATCGGCTGGCGAGCCCAGCCGCTCCGGAAGCCGGCTCGACGCCATCGCTCCCGATGAGCTTCGAGACCGATTGGAGCGAAGCCTTGAAGCGCGCGCAAGCTACAATCGAGACCGATATCCGCAGCTTCACGGACGCGAACCGCCAGCACTTGAACGAGGCGCTGGCGATGACCGAGGCGGACGTGAACCGGCTCCGGTCGATGGTGCAGCCATTCTTCCTGACCATGGGCGCGGTGGCCTTGCTAATCGTCCTGTTGAGCTTCACCGCAAGCTGGTTATGGGCGGGCCTGATGATCGACCGCGCCCAGAACGCCAGCCTCTGGCAGATGGGCTTGCAGATCAACCAGACCAGCAACGGCAAAGTCCTGACCTGGGACGTCGACCGCCTTCAACTGATCACCTGTCAGGCCGGCTCCGCCAAAACGCCATGCCTGAAGATCGTCCAGGGAGATTGACCGATGACCGAGACCACCAGACCACCGACGCCCGAGAGCCTGTCGCCGCTGGAGCGCGAATTGCTGGGTTACGTCGAGACGTTGATGAACACCTTGCAGAGCGGAACCGCGCAGTTCGAGGCGCTGGAGAAACGCTCGACAGACATGATCGAAAACCGCCAAGCGGCTTTGGAAGGATCGCTGAAATCGCTCATCGCGTCACAGGCTACGTTCATGAACGCCTGGCTCGCCTCCGGCAATCCTTCCAACGGCACGGCCTCGACCGAACTGACGGAAGCGTTCGCTCTGCTGGAGCAAGCCGAAGCGATGCTGGAGACGGTCGCGCCGCCGACGTGACAGCCCGACCGCCTGCGCCAAGTCGCGGCCGCAACTGATCCTCATTTCCGTCCGGAGTTTCGAGCCATGAATTTGATTATTCAGCCCTATCGCTATGCCCTTTCCATTGCCATCGTTGCTGCCGGCTTCCTGCTGATGGAGACAGCGCCGTTGTTCTGGCCACCTATCTACCAAAATGCGCGCGCCGCGATCCTGGCCATGTTTTGCGGGTTTGCGCTGCTGACCTTGGCGGGAGATACCCAGGGCCGCATCCGCAGCGCGTCGGGCTTAGCTGTGGGGGCTGCCCTCCTTGCCGCGTCTGCTCTGGCCCTTACCGACCCCACCATTGCGGCCGGCGTCCTGCTCGACAGCTTCAAGGCTTGGCGAAATGCCGGCTATTCCGGAATCGAAAGCATCCGAGGCATGGTTTCGACCTGGGACCGCTTCACCGAGGCGCAAAAGCTTGGCGTGCAAACCAGCCTCGCCATCGGCCTGCCTGTGCCACTGTTCCTCATTCTGCGAGCAATCTCGATTGCCGCCCCGGCATCATCGAGCCGCATTTCCAAACAGGGTCCATGGCGCGCCCGGTGGATGAACCGCCACGAGATGCGCCAGATCCGCCACAACGATACCGGTTTGCCGCTCGGTCTTTCCGGCAGGGCAATGCTGCGCTACCGCCCCAACCCGAAGACCGGATGGCGCGCCGGCCACCATGTTGCCATCGCCGGCACCCGCGCCGGAAAAGGTGTTTCCGTCGTCATTCCGGCCATCATCGACCATGACGGGCCGGTCGCCGTTCTCGACATCAAAGGCGAGAACTTCGCCGTCACGCGCCGCTATCGGCAGTCGCTTGGCCGGCAGGTCGTGGTTCTCAATCCCTTCGGCGTCATCGAACCGTCGAAGGACCGTTTCAACCCGCTCGACTATATCCGGCAAGCGCACCTGGTCCGCGACATTGAGGTCATTGCCGAGGGGCTTGTTCGACCAGAAAGCGGCAACGGCTCGCACTTTGCAGAAATGGCGAAATCGATGATTGCCGCTGTGATCGAGGTCGTCATGACTAGGCGCGTGGAAGCCGATCGCAACCTGATCACCGTCATGGACCTGCTGTTTTCTGCCGGCTTTGAAAAAACGCTGACGGAATGGGCCGGAGCGCCTGAGATATTTGGCACCCGCCCGGCGGCGGCGGCGGCGACCTTCCTCGCAGCCGGCGAGAACGAGCGCGGCGCAATTAAGACGACGATCAAGAAGGCTTTTGATTGGGCGCGTTCCGACGAACTGCGCGCCTTTCTCAGCGCCTCCACATGCTCGCTCGAAAACCTTTTCGAGGGCAGCGCCGACCTCTTCATGGTCGTGCCGCTCGATCAGGTTGACGCCCAGGCCGTCTTTCTCCGACTACTGACAAACATCATTCTCGGCATGGTCGTGCGCTTGGAGGGTGCGAAGAAGCCGAAAAAGAACGTACTTTTGGTGCTGGACGAATTTGTTCGTCTCGGCCGGATGGAAAAGCTGATCAACATCGCCAATGTCGCCGCCGGCTGCGGCATCGAGGCGCTGTTCATCACCCAGGACAAAGGCCAGATCGAAAGCGTCTACGGCAAGGGTGACACCGCCAGCATTCTTGGCTCCTGTGTCACCACCCGCATTTTCGGTCTCGGCCGCGCCGAGTTCGAAACCGCCAACTGGGCCGCGAACGCCCTTGGCGATCAGACGGTGCTGACCCGCACCAAGCAATCATCCGCGAAATTCGGCGAAAGCCGTAAGACGTCCACGGCCGAGCAGCGCCAGAAGCTCATGACGGTCGATCAGATTCTGGAAATGAAGACAGGCAAGATGCTCCTGCTGGCGGGGTCGAAGCCGCCAGCGCTGGTTGACGCGATCGTGTCGCATCGACATCCGGCATATCGAGGGAAACTGGACCGGAATCCGATGGTGTAGTGATCGGCCAGAATATTCCCGATCGGGAAAAATCACCTCGACAAATAATAGAATCTACTGCTAATTTCCCGAGCGGGAAAATCATGCCAAAACAAATTAAGAACCCAGCTGAGATCGGCAACCTAATTCGAAATATCCGAAAGGAGCAAAACCTGCGGCAGGACGAGCTCGCGGGTGTGGCTGGGGTCGGCCTACGCTTCATTGTGGATCTTGAGGCAGGAAAGCCGACTGCTCAGATTGGAAAGGTCTTACATGTACTCCAGACACTCGGATGTGGCGTTGAAATTCGACAACCAGGAGAACGCGCACGATAAATCTTGATTTCGATTCCATCAGAAAATTCGCAAGTGTTGGCACCTCGCCCAGAAATATCCAGTAATTCCCGAGTAAAATATGAACAAAGATAGCATAACTCAAAAAATTTGGAACCTATGCCACATTCTGCGCGGGGATGGAGTTAGCTATCATGAGTATATATCAGAATTAACTTATCTATTGTTTTTAAAGTATGCAGAAGAAAGCAAGACTGAGCACTTACTGCCTGAAGGTAAGCGGTGGTCTGATTTAATAAGCTATAGTGGAGATGATATTCTGAACTATTATAGAGAAATGCTTACTTACCTTGGTGCGCATGCACCTGATGAAAACGTAAAGAAGATTTATTCGTTTCCGACAACTGTTTTTTCACACTCAGAGAACCTCAAAGCCGTAATTGAAGGTATTGCTAAGCTCGATTGGTATTCGATGTCGGGTGACGGCATGGGAGACATTTATGAAGGACTGTTAGCGAAGAGTTCTCAAGATGCTCGATCTGGAGCAGGGCAATACTTCACGCCGCGCGCCCTGGTTGATTGCATCATAAGATTAATACAGCCAGCCGCAGGCGAGGTAATCCAGGATCCGGCTACCGGTAGCGGCGGCTTCTTAATATCCGCGGATCAACATGTGCGCGCTTCAATATCTCCCGCTCAATACGAGCTCGATCCTCCGAGGTATGAAGGAATTGAGATCGAAAAAGGCACGTACCGCATTTGCTTGATGAACGCGTTTTTGCACAGACTGAGCTCAAACATATTTCTCGGAGATGCCTTAACTCAGGATGCTGAGCAGCTTTCTCCAGCAGATGTCATCTTGGCGAACCCTCCCTTCGGCGCGAAGGCCGGTAGCGCTCGTAAACTAAGAGATGATATCGTTCACACCTCGACAAACAAACAGCTTCTGTTCCTTCAGCACATTTATCTTGGATTAAAATCAGGCGGGAGAGCCGCAGTTGTCCTGCCTGACAATGTCCTATTTGAAGATGGAGTGGGACGAAAAATTCGACAAGATCTTATGGAGAAATGCGATCTCCACACCATTCTGAGATTGCCGACGGGAATATTCTATAGTCCTGGCGTCAAAACAAATGTTTTATTCTTTAAGAAGGGGCGGCGAGACACGGGCAATACCAAGGTCGTTTGGGTCTATGATATGCGATACCGCTCGCCGAGATACGGCAAGAAAAGGCCGTTACGTTCGGAGGATTTTGCTTCTTTTGAGGTCGCGTACGGCAACGGTGAGATGGCCGCAAGAGTGGATCAAGGGGAAGGAGGTCGCTGGCGCTCATTTACACGAGCAGCTATCGCAGAGAGGTTCGACAATCTTGACATTTCATGGCTGGGCGAAACAGACGCCGATCCTGAAGCTTCCCTAACTGATCCGGATGATATCACATTGGCAATCTTAGGTCATCTGCGCGCTGCGCTCACTGAAATTGAAGCGGTATCTGAAGAAATCGCAGAAATTGCGGGCGGTGCATCGTAATGGCGAAAATCGGCCTTATAAGTTTTCATTGCTTTATTTTTGAGCGACCCAAAACTGGTACGGATAGATCACTACGCCAGATCGGGGAGGCTCGACCGTGAGCAAGTTGCCGATTGGCTGGGTGGAAGTTACCATTGAAGAGATCACAAATTACGTCTCACGTGGAAGATCCCCAACCTACACGCAGAAAAGCGACTTACCAATAATCAATCAAAAATGCATTCGCTGGGACGGCATTGATGAACTGCATCTGAAATTCGTCGACCCTGCTACATGGGAACAATGGTCTGACGAGCGCTTCGTTCGTAATAGAGATATTTTATGGAACTCAACTGGAACTGGTACTATTGGAAGGGCCGCTTTATTTTCTGGGCTTTCCGGCTATTCGCGGGCAGTCGTTGATACTCATGTAACTATTATCAGACCAAGCGAACATATTTATGAAAGTTACCTATTTTACTTCATAAAATCCCCTCTTACTCAAGAGAGGATCAAGGATATGCAATCGGGCTCTACAAATCAGGTAGAACTTAATCGTAGTGAGATTAAGTCAACCGTTGTGCCGATCGCGCCTTTGTCTGAACAGCACCGAATTGTCTCCAAAATAGATAGCCTATCCGCGAGAATAACCCGTGCCCAGGCGGAATTGGCGCGCCTGCCTCCCTTGATTGCACGCTACAAAGAAAACTTTTTAGGAATGGCGACGTCCGGCAAACTCACTGAGAACTGGAGAAAAGAAAATAGCCAGCCTGATTGGAGATATTGCAGTGTAGAGAGCATAGCGGATCAAGTGTTTGATGGGCCTTTCGGGTCGAAGCTCAAATCTTCTGACTATTCTCGATCCGGCGTAAGGGTGATCAGGCTAGAAAATATCGGAAATTTGAAATTCATCGCAGAGAAAGAGACCTATGTTCCCCTCGAAAAGTTTGAGGAATTAAAGCGTCACGAACTCTTGCCAAATGATGTGCTCGTTTCCTCTTTTGTGTCTGAAGAAATTCGGGTTTGTGTATTTCCGAAGAATTTTACTACCTCAGCCATAAATAAAGCGGATTGCTTTTGTGTGCGGGTCAACTCCGATCTATGTCTTCCTGATTTTCTCGCTTACCGCTTAGCGTCTCCGGAAACATATCAGTTACTTCGGGACGAGGTACACGGCGCAACTAGACCCAGAATCAGCCTTGGACACTTGCGCGCGCTGAGGCTCAAGCTTCCGTCTATTGAGGAGCAGGCTGAGATTGTGCGTCGGATAAAGACGGCATTTTCCTGGTTGGATCGCGTATCCAGCGAGCAAACGAGCGGCGCGAACCTCCTGCCGAAACTTGAAGAAGCCATCCTTATGGCAGCTTTCAGCGGGCGGTTAGTGCCTCAAGAACCAACGGACGAGCCTGCGGGTGCGCTGATAGACCGAATTAAGACCACCGTGGTAAAGCCCCCATCTACGGATCAAAAAAGAACGCGGCGCAAACTGCTGACCAAGGAGAAGCTGATGACATCGGATAAGAGCCTTGAAGAGGTGCTGGCGAACGCGGGCGATTGGATCTCTGCGCAATCGGCTTTTCAGCTTTGCGGCGTGAAAGACGGTGTGCCAACTGAATTTATTGAAAACCTTTACGCTCAGCTACGTGATTTGGATAAAGTCGGAAAATTAGAAACAGATGCCGTCACAGACAAACAAGGTCGCAAGCTCTTCGATAGACTTCGTATAAAGGCGGTATGACCGATGCGCCTAGATAAGCTTACGATTGGTAGTTCAAAAGACAGCCCTACCCACAAGTTTAAAAATCTTAAGAACGTTTCAATTGATTTTGATCAAAAGCATTGGATTACCGTTGTAATCGGTTGGAACGGCACCGGAAAATCCAATGTACTCGAGGCACTTGCAACGATCTTCCGCGATTTGATCTCTGGTGAAAAAAAGCCTGTATTTGCTTATCAACTTGATTACCGCATCGGGCGAGGGTCCGAGGTGTTAAAAGTCCATATTGACGCAGACCCAGATCGCGAACGCGACAGCCTCATCATCTATGCAAAGACTGACGAACCACGAACTGAAGAGAGCCTCAATCTATTTGCGCAGGATGAAGGCGATGTGGCGTCGTCGGCCGGAAAAAGAGTTTCGCTGAAAGCGTTCTTTAGCCAAGAAACGGGATATCTGCCTCGCTACGTGTTTGCCTACTACTCCGGAGAAAGCGACAGACTCTACAAGATATTTCGCCCATACCTGGAAAAATTTGACGCACAATTGAGGCAGGGAAAAGATCCAGGCCTAAAGCGTCTTTTTCACGCGATGCCTGTTCATAGCCAATTTGTATTACTTGCGTTTTTGATGCAGCAAACCGATGACGTGCGCGAGTTCCTCTCTAATCATCTCGGAATTGACCCAGATCAGGGCATTGAGTCAGTTTTGTTCGTTTTGCGGCAACCACCTTGGAAATCAAAAGAGGGGGATGAACGGTTTTGGAAAGCAAAAGGTGTTGTCGCGGCGTTCCTTGATCGGCTTTACGAAATTTCTCTGGCCCCGATTGAGGTTAGTCGACGTATCAATGTTTCTCTGTGGAACAAAAAGAAACTAGAATTCAAATATTTATACGTAAAAGATATTGAAACTCTGCGAAAACTTGTTGGAGAGCAAAGGCCTGCCGAGTTCTTCCGCGATATGGAGAGTGCCCATGCCTCGCAACTATTTGAAGAAGTACGTATCCGCGTAAGACTTAAAAAGAATGATGGGCCCGTCACATTTAGGGAGCTTAGCGAGGGGGAGCAACAACTGCTTACCGTTTTGGGCCTTCTAAGATTTACCGCAGAAAGCGAAAGTATATTTCTACTTGATGAACCGGACACGCATTTGAACCCGAGATGGAGTGTTGACTATCTGCAATATTTGAAAAATTTTTCAGGGCAAACCGAAGAAGAAAGAGAGAGAAGCCATATAATTTTAACTACTCACAATCCACTTTCGATTGCAGAGCTGACTAAAGAACAGGTGCAAATTCTTTACAGAGATCCCGTTTCTAAAAATATTGAGTCTCAAAATCCCGCTATTGATCCAAAAGGCATGGGTTTTGCAAATATTATAACCAGTGACATGTTTGGGCTCGGCTCAAATCTGGACGGCGCGACAAATCGTGACTTAATTGAACTTCATCGTTTATCAACGAAATCTGAGTTGACCACTAAAGAGCGGCAAGACTTATCAAATATCCGAGAGCGCCTGCAAAGTCTTGATTTCAACTTCGCAACACGGAACAGAGTTGAGCAAGAATTCGTGCGTGCTCGCTTTGATCTATCCGATGACGCTGATTTCGATAGCCCTATTGTAACGCCTGAGAACAAGAAAAAGGCTGTTGAAGTGTTGATAAAAAGCTTGCTCAAAAATCTTGAGGATCAAAAGTAGTGAGGTTCATTCCGCTTTCTTTTCCACCTCACTTGCCTAAGAAGTGGGGTAAAATATACGATGGTAGGGTGGCCGCACTAGCCGCGAAAACTGCTCATGAAGATCGGTCAGTCTACCTGAAGAAGTACGGCAGCTGGAAATTTCTAAAAAGCTGGTTGGCAAAAGCCAGCTATGGAAAGTGTTGGTACTGCGAGGTTAAGAGCCAGCGTGCGCCGATGGATGTGGACCATTTTCGACCGAAGCTTGCTGTCACAGTAAACGGCCAAAAAATTGCGGGCAGCCAGGGATACTATTGGCTAGCTTATGAATGGTGGAACTTCAGGTTGTCTTGTCAAAGATGCAATCGGCCAGAAGAAGGAGATGCTTCGATTGTCTACGGCAAAGCAAATGAGTTTCCCCTAAAGGAGGAAGGGTGTCGCTGCGTTTCTTCTGTAGACGATCTTTTCTCGGAAGCTCCAGAGCTTTTAGATCCTTGTGATCCTGATGACTTCCTATTGTTGGCACATGGAATTGACGGCGAAGTAAAACCGTCCTCGATGCCGGGCACTTGGGAGTTCTCGCGCGCAGAATATACGGTAAAGTTGCTTGGATTTAATGCATTCAATGTTCCCGAGGAAAAGAGAAGTAATTGGCGTATATTGGACGACTTAATAAGGATGGCTGGCAATTTGCCCGAAGTCGTTTCTCATATCCAGGAAAGGATTTCGCCCGATCACGAGTATTCCAGCTTCTTTCGAGCCGCCGTTGGCACGCATCGAGACAAGGCATGGATTGAGGACATCATATAAGCGGGCGCGCTCTTTAACTTCATTGTCTTGGTATAAACCCTACTTCAAACCCAAATAACCGACCGATTTTGTCCAATGTTCCCAGAGTCGGGTTCGCCGTCCCAGCTTCCATTTCAGCCACTTGTCGCCGCGTTAGCGCAAGCGTTTTAGCAAACTCCTCTTGCGTCATGCCGAAACCCTTTCGAATTTCTGCCACAGCACCAGGTAGCCTTAGATCACCGGTTCGAGCACGCTCAGCCAATGTTCGCCGGTTTTCAAGAATCTCTTCCTTCGTGGGTTTCTTCCAGCGAGCCATTTAGCTGTCCCCCAGCATCATTGGCACGCGGCCAGAGCGTTATCCGCGATTTCAATACAGCGTCCCATTGCACGTTCTAGAATTTCCGGAGACGCACCCATATCTTTCGCCATGGCCGGTGTCTGCCGCAGATATTCGGCAAACGCGGAAAGCTCAGCCGCGAGCGCATTCTGCTCTGCAGGATCTGGCATCAGTTCGGCACAAATGCGCTTCCAATCGGGAAGATGATCGCGACCACCGTCACGCATCATGGCCCAACGGGTTGAGCGAACGATCCCCTCTTTGGCGAGCCGCATTGGTGCAAAATCAAAGAGCGGAGACAGGCGGATCGTGCCGTCTTGGTGCTTGCTAAGAGCAGAATTCCGGCCGTGATTATCGGGATTGCCGAGCGCCAGGTTGACGATGTCGCGCTTCAGGTATTCAATAACGTCCGCGAAGGGATTGGCCGAATATTGGCGCAGAACGTCGATATAGGCCTCATGCGTGCCGACGTGACCGAAATCCGCAACACCGATCGCGGACACGAGGCTTTCCTGGCCCAGCCGGATGGTTCCGCCGCCTTCTCTCCTCTTCCGGTCGAAACGGGGAATGATCAGGACACCTTCAGCATAGGTTGAAGGCTCGCTGACATTCACACCGATCTCTTGCGCGATCCGCGAATAGAGGGCTTCACCTTCGAGTATAAGGCGGTCCACAGGCTCGTTGCTGCGTACCAGCTTAACGATGACGTGGCGCACGGCCTCATCATCAGTCACGAAGCTGTCGGGATAATAAAGACCGTCATTCGCCTGGGTCATTGAGACCTTCGGCCATTCGCCTTGCAGGCCGCTGGAGCCGGAGGCGAGCATTCCAAAGCGATCGGCGACTTCCATGAAGCGATCCGAGCGCTGAAGGATCTCTGCTTCCGTCACCCCTTGGCGCTCAACACCGCGCAGCCGTTCCGCTTCGGCGTCCGCCGCTTCTTTGATGCGGATATTGCCTATGCCGCCCGTTGCCGATCGCAAAAGCAGCGGGAGATCAGAAGCGCGCGAGCCTTCAGCAAGACTGAGATGCTCGGCAAGCTTTCGCCTTGCATGCCCCTGCGGCATGAGATCCAACAGGAAAGGCGGCCAACTGCGGCTATATCGATTTTCGAGATCAACGGGATAACGGACTGACAAGGCGCGACGGTCCCGGACCGTTTTTCCGGCCGCGAATTCCGCCGACGCCACGGTGACGAAATAGTCGAGATCGTAATCGACGATCGACGCGCCCTGGAAGCCGGCCGCGTCGCCCTTGAGTTCTAGCGTCGCGGCGTGATGCCACTCACCATCAAAATGGGTTTGGAGCGTTAGGCGCATTATTTGACCCCTTCAATGGTACAAATAATGCATTTTCTCAAGTTATTCAACCCATCAAAGTGGGTTGAATAATTTCCGTTAGAACTGCCAGCTACCGAAGCGGTCATGGAAGCTTCTGATTCGGCTGACCATCTTCCGACCCCGCAACGCACTACCGCAAGCGAACAGCATAAGGGACAGGCTCAGCACAGGTGTCAACCAAGCATCGGAATCGCTTCTCCCATCAAACACAATGAGCAAGACAGTTCCCATCGCCGCGAAGAAGATCATTCCGAAGTCGTATTGCTTTGAAAGGCTCGTGAGCCGGGCCGAATGTCGGGCATAGCGCAGTTGCCTTGCCAACTTTCGTTTTTCAGATGCCAATTGATCGCGCTGGCGCCCGATTGCGTAAAAACCCTGTTCGATTTTCTGTTCAAAGCTCGACTTATTCATATTGCTGACCTCAGATATTTCTCTGCAATTTCCTCTGTGAATTCGCCGTGCTGTTCGGCGTAGTCGATTAGGAACCGGATGAGCTTCAAGCGCTTATCCGGTTCCACCTGACAGTTTTCCCGCACGATAAAGGCATCAACTTGGTTCGTGACCTCGTGATAGAGATCGACCCTGTCGCGATTGTAGGGGCTGCCTTCCCCGGTCATCATCCAGACTGGATTGACGTTGAACTTCGTGTAGAGCGAGCGCAGTACGCGAACGGGAATCTCTCGTTGGCCGCGCTCATAGGTATTGTAGCCGCCCTGGGAGACCTCAAGCGCTTCCGCAAAGGGGATCTGTTTCAATCCCGAGTTTTCCCGGATCATCGCCAAACGTTTGCCCATCTGAATGAGCAGCGTGTCTTGCGTCGAATTATTATTTTTCTGATAATCGCGTTGCATTTTTGAGCTTGATGTGATTCTTTCGGGTTCATATCATTCTATCATCAGTTGGAGGTGAATTTCCAATGCAGGCGCAACTCTTGTCCCCCAAACAGCTCGCAGACCGTTCCGGATGGCCGGTCGCACGCATCCGCAATCTGATCGCCAAGCAGGAAATCCGCCATGTGCGAATCGGTGGAAGTCTGTTCCTGCCGGAAAACGCCGTGGATGAGTATCTTGCTGCGAATATGGTCGAGCCCAAGCAGAAGGCTTTGGCGCTTGTTGATAGCGCCTCCAGAGCGTGAGGAGCGGCACATGAAGCAGCAAGCCGAAGCGCTGGCCCCACGCCCCATTTACAAGGTCGCGGTCAGCCGCGTCCGTGCGGCGGAACTTCTCGACGTCTCGACGGGCACCTTTGACGACTGGGTTCGCCGTGGCCTTATGCCGAAAGGCGTGAAGATCGGCGCGTTGCGCCGTTGGGATGCCGAGGAAATCCGCGCTTCCTGGTACGACATCAAAGAACAGGGCTTGAGCGGAGAAGAAGACGATGGCGAAAACCCGTTTGATCACGCGGTTGGGTAGCCAGCGCGTCCCCTTCAAATATTGCTCGCGGGATATCGACCGGCACGGCAACGAGCGGTTCTATCTCCGCCTGCCAAACATGCCGAAGTATCGCATGACGTCCGTTTATCTGGACGAGGCGGGCAGCGTCACCCAAGCGTTTACCGAGGAATATCATCGCGTTCTGGCTGGCGATCGTGGTGAAAAAACTGTCCCGGTTTCCCGCCTAGAGCCGGGTTCGGTTCGTTGGCTGGTCGAGACCTACTACCAATCAAAGACTTTCCAGAGCTACTCGCCTGCCACGCAGAAGGACAAAAAGAGCGTTCTCAATCGCTACTGTGAAGTGGTGGGGAATTACCCCTTTAAGCAAATGCGCAAGAGCGACATCGAGAAGAGCCAGATGAAACGCCGTGATACTCCCGGCGCGGCCGACAAGCTGGTGAAGTACCTGAAGGCGCTCTTCAATTGGGCCATCAGCGCGGAGTTGGCGACATTCAATCCCACGAACGGCGTCACCAAAATCCATAAGTCTCCCGGTTTCCATACGTGGAGCGAAGCGGAAGTGGCGCGCTATCGCGCAGACTATCCGCTCGGCTCCACAGCTCGGCTTGCAATGGAATTGATGCTGAATTTGGGCGTCAGACGCTCAGACCTTGTCAAACTCGGTTGGCGGAACCTGGTCGGAGACCGCATCGAATTCATGCCGGAGAAGGGGTCGAAAAAATACGCGCAGTCCATCAGCCTGCCGGTTACAGACGAGCTTGGCGAGGCCCTGGATCAGATAACGCATGATCAGCCGACCTTTCTTATCACCGAATACGGCAAGGCGTTCAGCGGGAACGGCTTCGGCAACAAGATGCGCCAGTGGTGCAACGACGCCGATTTACCGGAATGCTCCGCGCACGGCCTGAGAAAAGCGTCTGCGACGATCCTCGCCGAGGCCGGCGCGACCGAACATCAGTTGATGGCGATCTTCGGCTGGTCTGATTCCAAGATGGCGCAGCACTACACGAAAGCCGCCCAATCCAAGCGCATCATCGATGCCGGTTTCGAGCGCCGCAAAACCTATGTGGCCCGCAAAAATGTCCCACTTTCATCGAGCCGGAATTCCGGTGAGACAAATCGAGGAAAAAACGATGGAAAAACAACGCCTGAAGACAGAAATGGTGGGCCCGGAGGGACTCGAACCCCCAACCAAGCGGTTATGAGCCGCCGGCTCTAACCATTGAGCTACAGGCCCGATCCGACGATTTGCCGGGGCCGTCGGTCAATGGCGGCCGACGGGTGGAAAATCGTCTAGACGAAATCGGGCTTCCTCACAAGCGCTGCCGTATTCTCTACACAATGACGAGAGAAGAACGGGACAAGGGACACAACTATCAGGAGATATTCCAATATGGCCCACGGAATCCTCGGCCGCCGCACCGGCGCCGGTCTTGTCGCACTTTCGCTTGCTCTCGCCGCCGCCCTCCCGCTTGCTGCGAAGGCTGAAGATGGCGCCAAGCCGCGTGAAGCGACGATCGTCGTCACCGGTGAAGGCTCGGCCGAAGTCGCGCCCGACATGGCGCTGATCGACCTTGGCGTCGTCAAAGATGCCAAGACCGCCCGCGAGGCGCTCGACGCCAACAACAAGGCCATGGCCGAAATCCTCGCCGCCCTGAAGGAAGCCGGCATCGCGGAGCGCGACCTGCAGACGTCGGGCTTCATGATCAACCCGCAGTACCAGTATCCGCAGAGCTCGAACGGCGAAAACCCGCCGCCGGTTCTGACGGGCTTCCAGGTCACAAATACCGTAACCTTGCGCGTGCGCGATCTCTCCAAGCTCGGCGAGATCATGGACAAGGCCGTGACGCTCGGCGCCAACCAGGGCGGCGGCATTCGCTTCACCAACGACAAGCCGGAAACGGCCGTCAGCGCGGCGCGCAAGAAGGCCGTCGAGAATGCCATGGCCAAGGCCAAGGAATTGACGGATGCCGCCGGCGTCGGGCTTGGCCGCGTTCTGGAAATCTCGGAGACGAGCTATCGCGCCGAACCGATGCCGATGATGCGCGCCATGGCCAAGGACTATGCCGCCGAAGGCGGCGCCGTGCCGCTCGCCACCGGTGAGAACAGCTACTCCGTCGTCGTCAACGTGACCTTCGCCCTCGGCAAGTGAACGGCACGAAACGGAATACATGACAGGGGCCGGGAAACCGGCCCCTTTTTGTTTGCGCATGCCAATCCCCGGAGCGCACCCTTCCCCTCCTGCCCCCTCGCAGGGAACAAAAGGTCTCATCGCGCGGCATCCATTTTCCGCGCATCCACCCACTCGCCCAAAACGCAAAAACCCTCCCGGCTTGCGCCGAGAGGGTGGCCGTTCGCCGGCCGGGGGTGACAAGACGAACGGCTTTCGTTCAGGCAGCGGCCGGAAAACCGGCCCGCCCTTAACGCCAGAGAACCGGGCAGTGACGGTCGTTGGCGAAGACGACGCGGCTATAACCGCCGTGGCGGAAACCTTCGACAACGACCTTGCGCGGCGTGATGTCGGCGATGCGGGCACGGCGCAGGCCGAGATCGCGTGCCTTGGCGACGGCGAAGTCCGGCGAGCAGCGACCGCGGTGACCCCAGTCACCACCATGGCGGCGGTCGTCGCGGCGATCCCAGCGATCACGTCGCTCCCAACGATCCCACCGGTCGCGGCGATCGCCGCGGCGGTCCCAGCGATCGTTGTCACGGCCATAATCCTGAATTTCGAGGAACCCGTTGCGGTAGCCGACCTGCTCGATCGAGAGGTTGATATCGGTTGCGGACGCGGCAGGCGCCACGGCGGTCAAGGCGCCAAGGCCGAGAAGGGCGGCGAGCATGGTCTTTTTCAGAAAATGGGTCATCGAGGTCTCCTGTTCGCTCTGCCCTGGCCGTCTTGCGTCGGGCGATTGAGGAGACCTTAGGGCCGCGTGCCTGAACGCAGGCCGAAGCGGCCGTTCAGCCTGCGTTCAACTTCATGAACCCGTGAAGAAGGCCATGCGGGTAATCACCCCGTCCTCCAGCTCGAGCAGCAGAATCTTTTCTTTGGAATAGCTGCCGCCGGCTAGGTTTCCGCGGGCCGTAAGGCGGATGGCGACAGTGTTGCCGGGCGGATCGCTCATCACCAGGGCATCCTGGTAGGTTTCGTCATTCGCCGCGAAATGCCGGACAAAGCGCTCGCGCAGGGCCTCGCGTCCATTGTCGCTGCCCTCGCCGATCCCGGAAAGCGCGACGTCCTCATTCACCTTGGCGGCGAGTGCTGCGAAATCGCGAGCGTTCAGCGCCTCGATCACGGCATGAGCGATATTTTCGGTGTTTGCCATGGAGGCCTCCTTTTCCCGGGTTTCCGCAGCAACGGTTCACCCGACAAATCGGTTCCGTCAAGAACCGAGATGCAGGACGATTTCGCGGCGATGCGGCCGGTCGCGATGTTCGAAGAGATAGAGGCCCTGCCAAGTGCCGAGCGCCAGCCGGCCGCCCATTACGGGGATGCCGATGGAGACCTGGGTGAGCGCCGCCTTGATATGGGCCGGCATGTCGTCAGGCCCCTCCAGCGTGTGCACGATCCAGCGCATGCTCGGGTCGTCGGACGGCGGCACGAGGCGGCGGAAGAACTGATCGAGATCGCGCCGCACATCCGGGTCGGCATTTTCCTGAATGAGCAGAGAACAGGAGGTGTGACGCACGAAGACGGTGAGCAGGCCCGTTTCCAGGCCTGCATCCCGCACGAATGTCTCGGCCTCGCCGGTGAACTCGTAGAGCCCCTGCCCGCGGGTTGGAAGGGTCAGGATAGTCTGCGGCATCCGCGCCTCAGCCGATCGCCCAGAACAGGCCGCCGACGACCACGATGAAGGCCAGGATCACGCCCATGAATCGGGCGAGCCCCATATTCGTATCCGTCGTATCGCCGACGATGGCATAGTAGAGATCGAGCATGGCAAGGCCTTTCTTCCGGTGTCCTCCGTGATAGCCCAGCTGCGCCGGGCTCACAACTCGACGATCGCCTGGAAGCCGCCATAGATCATGCGCTTGCCGTCGAAGACATCCTTCCAGTCGTCGCCCTTCAGCCGCTCGTCGGCCATCACCTTGGCGACGATTTCGTCACGTTTTTCGCGGGATTCGTAGGTGACCCACGAGAAAATCACGATCTCCTCGTCCTTCACCTGCACGGCACGCGGGAATGAGGTGAGCTCGCCATAGGGCACGTCGTCGCCCATGCATTCGACATAGTCGATCGCGCCGTGTTCCTTCCAGACGGCGCCAGCGGTGCGCGCCATCGCCTTATAGGCCTCGACATTGGCCTTCGGCACGGCGAGCAGAAATCCATCCACATAGGTCATGATCGTCTCCTCCTTCGGTTTAAGACCTTCAGAGGACGTGGGGCGCCATGCCAATCCGACAAGGGGCGTGCACTTTTTGTGCCCGGTTACCAGGCGCCGCAGTTCCGCAACTGGCGCGAATAGCTGGAGGCCATGTTGGCCGCCCGCTTCGCGCCGGCCTTCGCCGTAGCGCTCCAGTTGCCGCGCGAATAGCCGCCGTGGCCGTGATAATAGGCGATGTAGAGCCGGTAGGTATCGTTGAGCGCGATGCCGTTCTTGCGGTTGCTCTCGGCGTGGTACCAGGCGATGAAGCGGATCGCGTCTTTGAAATCGGTGCGCTTGGCCATCCAGCGGCCGGTCACGCGCTTGTAGCTCGCCCAGGTGCCGTCCAGCGCCTGCGAGAAGCCGAGCGCCGTCGATTGGCGCTTCCACGGAATGAAGCCAAGAAGCTTGGTGCGCGGCGGGCGCGCATTATGGCGGAAGCCGGATTCGGTGTAGATCGTCGCCATCAGCACGGCGACGGGAACGCCATATTCGCGCTCGGCACTGTAGGCGGCGCGCCGCCAGTTATCCCAAAGGCCGTCGCGCTGCTCGAAGATGGCACAGGCATTCTGCGTCTGTCTTGGAACCGACGCACAGCCAGCGAGCAGCAGGAGGACGACGATCAATACGCAACGCATCGCTAATCCTCGAAAATTTCCGGATATTTATAATTGGTAAATCTTAAGGATTGGTTTTGATTCAACTGCGGTTCATCGTCTTCCATTCACGGTCGTGATCCGCCCATCAAATATGCAAATGCATTATTTTGTTGCGCTTTTTGCCCTCGCGGCCTAATCAATCTGCAGCACGCCGGACCCTCACGCATGATTGTTCCGGAGCGTGATTTGCCCCCTCCCCACCGGATTTCGTGCTTACGCCATCCGGGTGCGGGAAGGTTTGCGACCGGGCCCTCCCAAGGCCTCTAGTTCAGGAGAACGACCCATGAAGAAGCCTCTTTTCGCCGCTGCTGCCCTCGCGGCATCCGTCGCCTTCGCACCGCTGGCGCATGCCGACATCGTCATCGGCCTCATCGCGCCGCTGACCGGCCCGGTCGCCGCCTATGGCGACCAGGTCAAGAACGGCGCGGAAGCAGCCGTTGCCAACATCAACAAGAACGGCGGCATCCTCGGCGAACAGGTCGTGCTGAAGCTGACCGACGATGCCGGTGAACCCAAGCAGGGCGTCTCGGCGGCCAACCAGATCGTCGGCGAAGGCATTCGCTTCGTGGTCGGCCCGGTCACCTCGGGCGTCGCCATCCCGGCCTCCGACGTTCTGGCCGAAAACGGCATCCTGATGGTCACCCCGACCGCGACGGCACCGGACCTGACGGCCCGCGGCCTCACCAACGTTCTGCGCACCTGCGGTCGTGACGACCAGCAGGCCGAAGTCGCCGCTGCCTATGTTCTGGAAAAGCTGAAGGACAAGAAGGTCGCCATCGTCCATGACAAGGGC
This sequence comes from Shinella sp. M27, assembly GCF_049199905.1. Taxonomy (NCBI): domain Bacteria; kingdom Pseudomonadati; phylum Pseudomonadota; class Alphaproteobacteria; order Hyphomicrobiales; family Rhizobiaceae; genus Shinella; species Shinella sp. M27. Next base: position 54,754 of record NZ_JBLZPK010000044.1, on the reverse strand, counting down.
GCCTACGGCAAGGGTCTGGCAGACGCCTTCAAGGCCGCGATCAACAAGGGCGGCATCACCGAGGCACTCTACGATTCGGTCACACCCGGCGAGAAGGATTTCAGCGCGCTGCTCACCCGTCTCAAGGCCGACGGCGTCGAAGTCATCTATTTCGGCGGCTACCACCCGGAAGGCGGCCTGCTTGCCCGCCAGCTGAAGGATCTCTCCGTCAACGCCACGATCATCGGCGGTGAAGGCCTGTCGAACAGCGAATACTGGGCGATCGGCAACGAAGCCGCTGCCGGCACGCTCTTCACCAATGCGTCGGACGCACTGAAGAACCCGGATTCCTCGGCGGCCGTCGCCGTGCTGAAGGAAAAGGGCATCCCGCCGGAAGCCTTCACGCTCAACGCCTATGCCGCCGTCGAAGTTCTGAAGGCCGGCATCGAGAAGGCCGGCAGCGCCGAAGACGCCGCCGCCGTCACGACGGCGCTGAAGTCGGGCGAACCGATCGCAACCGCCATCGGCAAGCTCACCTACGGCGAAAACGGCGACCTCACCTCGCAGAGCTTCTCGCTCTTCAAGTGGGAAGACGGCAAGATCGTCGCCGCCGAGTAAGGCTTTTGCACTTTGAAAATGCGGACGCCGGGGTTTTTACCCCGGCGTTTTTGTTTGTGGGCGCTTCACCGTCCCGCGCGAAATTTCTCCTTCAGCCGCGCGATATCCGCAGCACTCCAGTCCGTCACACCGGTCACGGCAATCCACGGCTCGACATAGTGCTCGCCGGCATAGACATGGCCGAGCCCCATGGGCGTGGTCGTTGCCATGGCGAGGTCGAGCGTCAATTGCAGGAAGGTGACGACCGGATACCATTGGAAATCCGGCGAGACATCAGGCCCACGCGGCGAAGCCATCCAGGCCGGTTGGCGGTAGAAGGCGTAGGGGTCGTAGAAGACGATGGGATCGCTGGCATATTGCAGATAGACGATACGCATCGGCCCCCAATGGTCGCCCGCCTCCGGCAGCGCATTGCGCTGGCTGGTGAAGCGCACATAGGAACCGTCACGGAAGCGCGGAAGCCAGGCCGGCGTATCGGGATTGCGGTCCGCCGTCATCTTGCGCCAGATACGGCTCGGGAATGGCGGGCCGGACCAGAGCGCGCCCTGATAGGGATCGCCGATCACCTCGAACAGCTCCGCCGATTGCTCCGACGACAGCGCACCGAGGCTCAAACCATAGAGATAGAGTTTGGGCCGGCTTTCCTTCGGCAGGCTCGTCCAGTGATCATAAATGGCATGGAAAAGCGCACGCGCGGCCTCCGCGCCATAGTCCGGCTCGGCAAGCAGCGAAAGCCAGCTCGCCAGATAGGAATACTGGATGGCGACGCTGGCGATATCGCCATGATGCAGGTACTCGACCGTGTCGATGCCCTCAGGGTCGACCCAGCCCGTGCCGGTCGGCATGATGACGATGAGCGTCGAGCGCTCGAAGCCGCCGACGCGGATCAGTTCGTCCAATGCGATCTTCGCCCGCTCCTCCGGGGTGTCACCGGCATTGAGGCCGGCATAGACCCGCAACGGCTCCATCGCCGGCTTGCCGGTGAAATCGGCGATGTCCTTGGCGCTCGGCCCGCTTGCTACATAGGAGCGGCCCATCCGGCCAAGCGCGTCCCAGCGCACCAGCGAGGCGGCGCTGCCGGATTTCAGGGGATCGGTGGGTTCGGCGGTGTCGGGCTCGATCACCTGGTCGAGCCGGCGGAAGGAGGAATCCGCCGTATGCAGCACGAAGCGCACCAGCACGCCGTCCGCCAGCGTCCAGAACAGCGTCGCCGCCAGCGCCGTGCCGATGACATAGGAGAGCCTGCGCGGCGCTGCCCGGCGCGAGGTGCTGGCGAAGAGTTTGACCAGCAGTGCAAAGAAACGGCCAAGGCCGATGAAGAGCGTAAAGACGACAAGGGCAATCAGGCCAACATAGAAGGGATGCGCCGTCTCGATCGGCGGCAGCATCATCAGCGTGCGGATGGAGTTCTGCCATTCGGCGGTGCGCCAGAGGAAGACCAGCACCACGACGCCGCAGACGCCGCCCGCTGCCGCCTTCAGCCCCAGCCGCACCCGATCCTTCGGCTCCGGCAGTTCCAGCCAGAACCACAAGAGCGACAACAGCACGCCGAGACCGTAACCGCAGGCCATGGCGACACCGGAGAGCAGGCCCTGGGTGATGTAGGTGCGCGGCAGGAGGCTCGGCGTCAGCGATGCCGCAAAGAACAGCGTGCCGAGCACGAGGCCGGTTGCGGAGAAGGAGAGGAGAAAACGCCAGACCCGATCCCGCACAGCACGCTCCTTTCGCATCCAGGCCCAAACCTTGCACGGCAGCCGCCGGGAGGCAACACGGCAGGCCGAAATGCAAAAGCCCCGCGGCCTTTCGGAGCGCGGGGCTTTTCGTGTCTGTTGCGTCGCCTCAGCTGTCGAGGAACGAACGCAGCTTGCGCGAGCGGCTCGGGTGCTTCAGCTTGCGCAGCGCCTTCGCCTCGATCTGGCGGATACGTTCGCGGGTAACCGAGAATTGCTGGCCGACTTCTTCCAGCGTGTGGTCGGTGTTCATGCCGATGCCGAAGCGCATGCGCAGGACGCGCTCTTCGCGCGGCGTCAGCGACGCCAGCACGCGGGTCGTCGTCTCGCGCAGGTTCGCCTGGATGGCGGCGTCGATCGGCAGGAGCGCGTTCTTGTCCTCGATGAAGTCGCCGAGGTGCGAATCTTCTTCGTCCCCGACAGGCGTTTCCAGCGAGATCGGCTCCTTGGCGATCTTCAGGACCTTGCGGACCTTTTCGAGCGGCATGGCGAGCTTTTCGGCCAGTTCTTCCGGGGTCGGCTCGCGGCCGATCTCGTGCAGCATCTGGCGCGACGTGCGGACGATCTTGTTGATCGTCTCGATCATGTGCACCGGAATGCGGATCGTGCGCGCCTGGTCGGCGATCGAGCGGGTGATCGCCTGACGGATCCACCACGTCGCGTAGGTGGAGAACTTGTAGCCGCGGCGATACTCGAACTTGTCGACCGCCTTCATGAGGCCGATATTGCCTTCCTGGATGAGATCGAGGAACTGAAGGCCACGGTTGGTGTACTTCTTGGCAATCGAGATCACGAGACGAAGGTTGGCTTCCACCATCTCCTTCTTGGCGATGCGGGCTTCGCGCTCGCCCTTCTGCACCATCGAGACGATGCGGCGGAATTCGGCGATCGAAATGCCGGTTTCCGTGGCAAGGTTCTGGATCTCCTGACGGATGTCGCGGATCGTCGTGTTTTCGCTCTTGGCGAATTCCTTCCAGCCGCGGGCGGCCAGATTGGCGATCGACTTCATCCAGTTCGGATCGAGTTCCGCACCGGAATACTGTTCGAGGAACGAGTCGCGCTTCACTCCATAGCTCTCAGCGAGACGCAGCAGACGGCCCTCGTTCTGCATCAGGCGCTTGGAGATGTCGTAAAGCTGCTCGACGAGGCTGTCGACGCGGTTCTGGTTGAGCGACAGCGACTTGACGGCCGTGATCAGCTCGTCCTTGAGCTCCTTGTAGCGGCGCTCCTGGGCGGGCGACAGCGTGCCGGTGGCCTGCAGGCGGGCTTCCACCTGCTGGTCCTGCAGCTTGCGCAGCTTCTTGTAGGTCTCGGCGATCGTGTCGAGCGTTTCCATGACCTGCGGACGCAGTTCCGCTTCCATGGCGGCGAGCGAGAGGTTCGACTCGTCGTCGTCCTCTTCCTCTTCCTCCGGCGGCAGGCCCTCGCCGCCGACATTGGTGATGTCGTCGTCGTTGGCGGCGCGCGGCCGGCGGTTCTTTTCCTTCTCTTCGGCCGCCTTGCGGTCGGCCTCGATCTTTTCCGGGCTCTGGAACTGCGGGGCAGCCTTCGCCTCGGGACCGGAATAGGTCGTCTCGAGGTCGATGATCTCGCGCAGCAGCGTCTGGCCTTCGTTGAGTTCATCCCGCCAGATGATGATGGCCTGGAACGTCAGCGGGCTCTCACAGAGGCCGGCGATCATCGTCTCGCGGCCGGCTTCGATGCGCTTGGCGATGGCGATTTCGCCCTCGCGCGACAGGAGCTCCACGGAGCCCATCTCGCGTAGGTACATGCGCACCGGATCGTCCGTGCGGTCGGTCGGCTCTTTCTTCTTGGCGGCCGCAAGGGCGGTGCCGCTGGAAGGGGCGAGCTCGCCGCCTTCGCTCTCATTGTCGTCGTCGCCGCCGTCGTCTTCGCCCGGAGCCGCCTCTTCGGCGTCCTCGTCCTCGATGACATTGATGCCCATGTCGGAGAGCATGGACATCGTGTCCTCGATCTGCTCCGAGGTCACTTCCTCGGACGGCAGAACCGAATTCAGCTCATCCATGGTCACATAGCCGCGCTTCTTGGCGGCCTTGATCATCTTCTTGACGGCATCATCGGAAAGATCGAGAAGAGGGCCGTCGGATGCGCCTTCGCGTTCGTTTTCGACTTCCTCGTTCTCTTTGACCTTTGTCGCCATTTATTTCGTCGCTTTCTTGAGCATCCAGTTTTCAAGCGGTCAGGGTTTCCGCAGCCGAGCGCCCTTCGGCTTGCGCAATCGCCTCTCGGCGCTCCTGACCTAACGGATTGACAATTAAATCCTGATTAACCACAGCCCGGCCCGCCGGCTTGTGGACGTGTCGCCAAGGCGACACAATTGACATGACTTCCCGATCCGCCGTACCCATTCCTTCTCAGCCAACAATGGTGATTCCCAGAATTTTCGGTTCCGTCAAGCTTTTCCGGTAAAAAAGCCGTAAAAGGCTCCGATTCGGGTTCGCGAATATGAAAGTCGACGGATCCGGGCGATTGAGCCTTCATGTAGGCGTAAATCGTAAAAAGGCAAGAGCCAACCGCGCCTCACCCCGCACACCCGTCGGCACCGCGATTCGCACGCCAGGGTTTAAACGGGCCTTTCAGAACGAGCGCCCGTCCACCTTGTTGATCGTCAATGTCTCAAGATCGATCGCCGGAAGGCAGCGCAGATTGACCGCCGCCATCCTGTTTCCGTTGGGATCAGACCCTTCGCCATAGGGCGCAATCCCGCACTTGGCGCAGAAGTGGTGCTGGATGACGTGGCGGTTGAACGTGTATGTCGAGACGTTCTCCTTCGGCGTCGTCAGCCGCAGGTTTTCCGCCGGCACGAAGGCGAGCAGCCCGCCGCGCCGACGGCACAGGGAACAGTTGCAGTCGAGCCCGCTGTCGAAGTCGCCCTCCACCTCGAAGGCGATATTTCCGCAATGGCAGCTTCCTTCGTACTTCATGCCAAATCCTCCTTTAATGCCAGTCCATCACAACCTTACCGGAATTGCCCGAGCGCATCGCCTCGAAGCCGTCCCGGAAGTCGTTTATCCCGATGCGGTGGGTGATGATCGGTGACAGATCGAGCCCACCCTGCACGAAGGCGATCATCTTGTACCAGGTCTCGAACATTTCGCGGCCATAGATGCCCTTTAGCGTCAGCATCTTGAAGATCACCTTGTTCCAGTCGATGCCGAAGCCATCGGGCGCAATGCCGAGAATGGCGATCTTGCCGCCATTGTTCATCGTGTCGATCATCGAGCGGAAGGCCGGTGGCGCACCGGACATTTCAAGGCCGACGTCGAAGCCCTCCGTCATGCCGATCTCGTTCATGACGTCCTTCAGGTCCTGGCGGGACGCGTCGACGACATAGTCGATGCCGACCTTGCGCGCGAGATCGAGGCGGACGGGATTGATATCGGTGATGACGACCTTGCGCGCCCCGGAGCGTTTGGCCACCATCGCCCCCATGATGCCGATCGGCCCGGCGCCGGTGACGAGCACATCCTCTCCGACGAGATCGAAGGAAAGCGCGGTGTGCACGGCATTGCCGAAGGGATCGAAGATCGCCGCCACCTCGTCGGGCACGTCATCGGGGATCGGCACGACATTGTATTCGGGAATGCAGACGAACTCGCCGAAGGAGCCCGGCCGGTTGACGCCGACGCCCTTGGTGTAGTGGCAGAGATGTCCCCGCCCGGCGCGGCAGTTGCGGCACTTGCCGCAGACGATATGCCCCTCGCCGGAAACGCGTTCGCCCGCCTTGTACTTGGTGACCGACGATCCGACCTCGGCGATCTCGCCGACGAATTCATGGCCAACGACCATCGGCACCGGAATGGTCTTCTGCGCCCATTGGTCCCAGTTCCAGATATGCACATCCGTGCCGCAGATCGCCGACTTTTTCACCCGGATCAGCACGTCGTTCGGGCCGACCTCCGGCACCGGCACAGTCTCCATCCACAGGCCGACTTCGGGTTTTGCTTTAACCAGCGCGCGCATCATGTTCGACATGACGAAACCTCCGCAAGGGATTCAGAAGACTCAGGCAATCACGCCCAGTTCACGTCCGACTTCAGCAAAGACCTGTATAGCCTTGCGAATATCCGCCTCGCTGTGCGCCGCCGACATCTGGGTGCGGATGCGCGCCTGGCCGCGCGGTACGACGGGGAAAGAAAAGCCGACGACATAGACGCCCTTTGCCAGCATGCGGCTTGCCATGTCCTGCGCGAGCGTTGCGTCGCCGAGCATGACGGGAATGATCGCATGCCCCTCTCCCGCCAGCGTGAAGCCGAGCTTGGTCATCTCGCTACGGAACAGATCGGCATTGGCATAGAGACGCCGCCGCAGCGCATCGCCATTGTCGATGAGATCGAAGACCTTGAGCGAGGCGGCTGCGATGACCGGAGCGAGCGTGTTGGAAAACAGATAGGGCCGCGAGCGCTGGCGCAGCCATTCGACCACCTCGCGCCTGCCCGACGTATAGCCGCCCGAGGCCCCACCGAGCGCCTTGCCGAGCGTGCCGGTGATGATGTCGACACGGCCCTCGACGCCGCAATGTTCGGCCGAGCCGCGGCCATGTTTGCCCACGAAGCCGACGGCATGGCTGTCGTCCACCATGACCATCGCACCGTATTTTTCAGCCAAGTCGCAGACGCCGCCGAGATTAGCGATGATGCCGTCCATCGAGAAGACACCGTCGGTCGCGATCATCTTGAAGCGACTGCCCTCAGCCTTCTTCAATTCCTCTTCCAGCGCCGCCATGTCGTTGTTGGCATAGCGGAAGCGCTTCGCCTTGGAGAGGCGCACGCCGTCGATGATCGAGGCATGGTTCAGCGCGTCGGAGATGATGGCGTCCTCCTCGGACAGCAGCGTCTCGAAGAGACCGCCGTTTGCATCGAAACAGGAGGAATAGAGGATCGTATCTTCCAGCCCGAGGAAGGAGGAGATGCGCGCCTCGAGCTCTTTGTGCTCCTCCTGCGTGCCGCAGATGAAGCGCACCGAAGCCATGCCGTAGCCGTAGCGATCGAGGGCCGCCTTGCCGGCCTCGGCCAGTTCCGCATTGTCGGCGAGGCCGAGATAGTTGTTAGCGCAAAAATTCAGCACGCGCTCACCCGATGCGACGGCGATCTCACCCGCCTGCTTGGAGGTGATGACGCGCTCCGATTTATAGAGGCCTGATGATTTCAGGCCGGCGATTTCGGATTGCAGATGGGTGATGAAGGCGGAGGTCATGGCGGGCACTCGCAAATACCGGAGGGAACGAAAGGCTTAGGCCGTACGCTGGGCATAGGCGGACAGCAGCGGCTCGAAATCCTCCATCGCGGGGAATTTCTCATAGCTGTGTTCGGCTGGCGTGGCCGCCCAGGCGAGCTTCTCGCTCGTATAGGTCTCGACGAAGGGACTGTACCAGCCGGTGTCCTCCAGCATGGTCGGCCGCACATTGACGAAGAAATCGAGGCCCTGCGGCCGGGTGAACATCCAGGTCATGCAGTCAGGGCAGAAATGATGCCCCGCTTCCCGGCTCGCCCCGGCAACGACCGGCTCGCCCTCGACGACGGCAAAACCCTCCGTCGGGATGGCCGCGCTCAGCGAATAGGCGCTGCCGGACATGCGCTGGCAGCCGGTGCAATGACAGGCCATGGTGATGAGCGGCGGCGCGCTGATGCGGATTTTCACCCGCCCGCAGCGACACGCGCCATCAAGCGGCAGTTTCGGTCGGTCCATGGGCTCGGCTCCCCTTCCGATTGACGCCGGCTTGTCTTTTTAGATCGTAATGCCGGCGAATGGCTCCACGATGATAGTTCTAGCGCAGCAAAAGCCCGCGTAAAGGGCGGCCATCAGCCTTTCCCGGTTTTCAAGCGCCGCTTTTCAGATGCGGTAGCAGGCGATGAGCAGGAACATCGGCCGGTTGAGCTCGACCTGCCATTCCGGATGCGCGGCAAGCTGCGCTTCGCTCGGCCGCCACTCCTCGACATGGCGGATCGCAAAACCCGCCGCGATCAGCGCATTCAGGGTCGTGCCGAGCGTGCGGTGATGCTTGACGACGCCTTTGGCGAGCCAGTCCGTCGTGCGCGGCCCCTCGACCAGATAGCCATCCACCGGCCAGACCGTGCGCCCGCTGACCTCGGCCCAATCCGGCGCCGACGGCGCCATGTAAAGCGGGTGCTCGATGGTGAAGACGAAGGGGGCACCCGGCGTGAGCGCGGTGTGGATGGTGCAGATGAGCCGGTCGAAATCCGCGACATAATGAAAGGCGAGCGAGGAATAGGCAAAGTCGAAACTGCCTTCCGGCAGGTCAAGATGATCAAGATCGGCAATCTCGTAACGCACCGCCGGTGAGGCCGTCTCCGCCTTCGCCCGCGCGATCATGTTTTCCGAGAGGTCGAGGGCCAGAACGCTCTCGGCCCCCTCGCCCGCCGCATAACGCGCAAACCAGCCGAAGCCGCAGCCGAGATCGACCACCCGCTTGCCCTTCAGGTCCGGCAACAGGGCACGCACCGATTCCCACTCCGCAGCGCCGGCCAAGCCGTGCACCGAACGCGGAAGGTTGCTGTAGCCCTCGAAGAAGGCGGGCTGGTCGTAGATATTCTGGGCCATGGGAGACTTCCTTTACGGCCCCGACATAACCCGGTTCCGGTCTTCGGCAAAGCCGCACTTTCCAGCAGCCACTTTTGCGCAGGGTTGACAGAAACGCGCTGCCGCTATCCGGTGGCACCGCGAAAAGGATGCAGGCGATGACGATACTCGACAGGTTTTCCCAGAAAGGTCGCGTGGCGCTGGTGACCGGCGGCGGACGCGGCCTCGGCTTCGAGATCGCCAAGGGCCTGGCGGAGGCCGGCGCCCATGTGGTGGTGACGGGCCGCACACGCGCGACGCTCGAGCAGGCCGTGGCGAAGATCGCGGCAGCCGGCGGCAGCGCCTCGTTTGCCGCCTTCGACGTCGCCGACCGCGCCGCCCAGCGCGCCGCGCTTGCCGAAATCGAGGACAATCACGGCCGGCTCGACGTGCTCGTCAACAATGTCGGCGCGCGCGACCGCCGCCCGCTGGCCGACATGGACGACGCGGCGATCGATGAACTGATCGGCACCGATCTCTCCGCTGGCGTCAGCCTGTCGCGCGATGCCGCGGCCCTGATGAAACGCAACCGCCACGGCCGCCTCATCACCATCACCTCGATCGGCGGCCATGTCGCCATGCCGAACGACGGCGTCTATCCAGCCGCCAAACACGGCCTCACCGGCCTGATGCGCAGCATGGCCGTCGAATACGCCCCGCACGGCATCACCAGCAACGCCATCGCCCCCGGCTGGTTCGCCACGGAAACCAATGCCGCGATGGCCGCCAACGACGAGCTCATGCCCTTCGTGCGCCAGCGCATCCCCGTCCAGCGCTGGGCCCGCCCCGACGAGATCGCCGGTGCGGCCCTGTTCCTCGCCAGCGACGCCGCCTCCTTCGTCAACGGCCATGTGCTGGTCGTCGATGGTGGCATGACGGTCAGGATGTAACCGGTTATCCCGCCGCCGCGGCCTCCAACGGCGCGATATTCAGCTTGACCATCTTCAGCATCGCCTCGGTGACACGCTTGACCTTTTCCTGGTCCGGGTCGCTCATCAATTCACCGAGCCGCGTCGGGGCGATCTGCCAGGAGAGGCCCCAGCGATCCCGCAGCCAGCCGCATTGCTCCACGGAGCCGCCCTCCTTCAGCGCATCCCAGAGGCGATCGAGATCGCGCTGCGTCTCGCATTCGACCATGATGGAGAAACTGTGGTTGAACGGATCGAGCGGGCCGGCCTCGATGGCCATGTAGCGCTGGTCGCCCAGCGTGAAGCTCGCGATCCTGACGCTACCGGGCGGGCCGCTCGGCGTTTCGGCCGGCAGGGCGGAGATCCAGTGGACCGAGGAGCCGGAAATGAGCGCGGTATAGAAGCCGATCGCCGCTTCCATATCCTTCTCGAACCAGAGATGCTGCGTGACTTTCATCGGAACGTCCTCCTGTGCGCATACTCAAGGACGAACAGGGCCGGAACGTTCCGACATCCCTTTTTAAAAAAAGTCCTAGCCGGCAAATTCCTCGATGACCGCAAGGAAGGCTTCGCCGAACCGGTCGCGCTTGGAAACGCCGATGCCGGGAATATCCAGCAGTTCTTCCAGATCGCTCGGGCGTTCCTTGGCAAGCGCAATGAGCGTCGTGTCCGGGAAGACCACATAGGGCGGCACGTCGAGGTCCTTGGCGATGGAGAGACGCTCGGCGCGCAGGAGTTCGAACAGCTCGCGATCCGAACCCGACAGGTTCGAGCGCTCGCGCGCGGCGGGCGAATTGCCGGCTTTCGCCTTGCGCCCGGTCTGCGGCCGGTCCTTGCGGAACAGGACCTCCCGCTCATGGCGGAAGACGGCGCGCGCCTCCTCCTCCAGTTTCAGCGCACCGAAGGCCGAATGGTCGACGCTGATCAGGCCCATGGCTAGCAACTGGCGGAAGATCGACTGCCAGATGCGCGGCGCGATGTCCTGTCCGGCGCCGAAGACAGGCATGTCCGTATGGCCGAAACGCTGCGTCTTCTCGTTCTCCACCCCCATCAGCACATCGATGACATGGCCCGCGCCGAACCGCTCACCAGTGCGATAGACGGCGGCGAGTGCCTTGATCGCCGCCTCGGTCCCGTCCCAGGTCTCGACCGGGTTGCGGCAGGTGTCGCAATTGCCACATCCGCCGGCATGCGCCTCGCCGAAATGCGCCAGGATCGCCTTGCGACGGCAGCCGGCCGTCTCGCAGATGGCGAGCAGCGCCGTGAGCTTGCCGCGCTCGATGCGCTTGACCTCCTCGGCCGCATTGCCCTCGTCGATCATCCGCCGCCGCTGCACGACATCGGCCATGCCATAGGCCATCCAGACCTCCGACGGCAGGCCGTCACGCCCCGCGCGCCCCGTCTCCTGGTAATAGGCCTCCACCGAACCCGGCAGGTCGAGATGGGCGACATAGCGCACATCCGGCTTGTCGATGCCCATGCCGAAAGCGACGGTGGCGACGAGGCAGAGGTTCTCCTCCTTCAGGAAGGCATCCTGGTTGGCATCGCGCACCGCGCGGTCGAAACCCGCATGATAGGGCAGCGCCCGCACCCCTTGCGTGTTCAGCCACTCGGCCGTGTCCTCCACCTTGGCGCGCGACAGGCAATAGACGATGCCGCTCTCGCCCTCGTGCTTCGACAGGAAACGCAGGAGTTGCTGGCGCGGCTGGTCACGCTCGGCGATCTCATAGGAAATGTTCTGCCGGTCGAAGCTGGTGGTGAAGACTTCGGCGTCCTGAAGTCCGAGGCGCTCGATGATATCGTCGCGCGTGTGCGGATCGGCCGTCGCCGTCAGCGCGATGCGCGGCACGCCGGGATAGCGCTCGCCGAGCATGCCGAGCGCCCGGTATTCCGGCCGGAAATCATGCCCCCATTGCGACACGCAATGGGCCTCGTCGATGGCGAAAAGCGCGATCTTGGCATCCGCGACGAGTTCGGCAAAACCATCGGTGACGATTCGCTCCGGCGTGACATAGAGAAGGTCGAGTTCGCCGGCGCGCATCGCGTCGCGAACGGCAAAGAACTCCTCGCGCGACAGCGACGAATTGAGCCCGGCCGCCCGCACGCCGAGCTGCTTCAGCGCCTCCACCTGATCACGCATCAGCGCGATCAGCGGCGAGATAACGATGCCGACACCCTGCCGGCAGAGCGCCGGGATCTGGAAACACAGCGACTTGCCGGCACCTGTCGGGAACAGCACGACGGCATCACCGCCCTGGGCGACATGCTCCACCACGGCCTGCTGCTTGCCGCGAAAGGCGTCATAGCCATAGACGCGCTTCAGCACGTCGAGCGGCGTGGCAACAGGCGCATCGAAAAGCGCGGCAAGGGAACTGGAGGATCTGGTCTGGGTCATGGTCAGCACGTTTTCCCTCATTCTTGCCAGCCCGTCCACACCGGCAACCTCTTGCCCCCGACTTTTAACGTCAAACACAATGTTCTTGATTTGTTCCAAATTCAAGATAAAGTCGCAGTCGTGGAGAAAAAAACATGACGGATGTCTATGCAACACTCGGCGCTTCGGACGCCGCCGCGACTGCGACGTTCTACGATGCGGTGCTCGCAATGATCGGATGGGCGGTGCGCGATGATTGTCCCGGATGGCGCAGCTATTCCAAAAACGGCGGGCCGGACGGTTTCACCCTGTGACTCTGCACACCCTTCGATGGCGCAGCCCCCCAGCGTCGGAAACAGCACGATGATCGGCTTCCCGGCCGCAACGCAGAGCGTCGTCGATGCATTTAATGCCGCCGCCCTCGCCCATGGCCTGACGGCCTACCTGAACGAACCGGCAGGCATTGTCGGCGCTAGCGTGCAGCTGGGCCTTTCACGCGGCCGGACATGACGCCAAAACCCTCGATGATCGCTTCCTGGCTTTCCAGGCGGACGGTCTCGTTCTGCACTTCCTGCAGAGCGCGAAGGATTTGCGGCACGCGTTCGCCGTCGCCCTCCTCCGTCGCGAGCGCCAGGTCGCGTTCGAGTTCACGACGCTGCCAGAGCAGGGCGCGGGTGCGCTTGTGAAGGGCGAGCGCCTGCTGGTAGCCTTCGTTCGCATCCTCGGAGGCGGCCTCGGCCGTTGCCGTCCAGAGGCGGGAGTTGCGCACCTGTTGCTCGAGGCCCTTGAGCAGCGCTTCAAAACCGGCGGCCTCCAGCTCCTCGATCAACCGGGCGCGGTCAAGCCGCGCACCGATGGCACCGGCAATGCCGATCAGCGACGACCAGAGGCGTTGCAGGTCGCGGTTTTCATATTCGATGATGGCGATCTCGTCGTAGTGGCTGAAGAGAAGGTCGGGATGATTGACCACCGTGAGCGCCAGCACACTTTCGCGAAGGGCGGGCAGTTCCTGCGCGCCGCGCACCAGCGCCGAGCGGGCAAGTCGGTCGGAGATGCCTGACGGCATCGCATTGCCCTGCGCAGCACCCCGGTTCCCGCCGCCCCTCGGCTGCCGGTTGCCGGAGAAGCTGCCGCCGCCATTGTTGCCGCCTTGCCGCTGGACGGGACGGAAGAAGGTGTTCAGCCGGTCGCGCATGTCCTGCTGGTAGTGACGGCGCACGTCCTCGTCGGCAATGACCGCCGTGATCTGGCGCAGGCGCGCTTCCAGGGCCGCGCGGCTTTCCGGTGTCTCGAAATTCGCGCCCTGCACCTCGCGGCTCCAGATCATCTCCGCTAGCGGGCGGGCGCTTGCCATCACCTTGTCGAAGGGCGCCCGGCCCTCATGGCGCACGAGATCGTCCGGATCCTTGCCATCGGGCAGCAGCGCAAAGCGCACGGTGCGCTCCGGCTTGATGAAGGGTAGCGCAAGATCGGCGGCGCGGTTGGCCGCGCGGATGCCGGCGCCATCGCCGTCGAAACACAACACCGGCTCCGGCGTCATCTTCCAGAGCAGGTCCAGCTGGTTTTCGGTGAGCGCAGTGCCGAGCGGTGCCACGGCGTTTTCGATGCCGGCCTGGTAGAGTGCGATCACATCCATATAGCCTTCGACGGCGATAATGGTGCCCGTGGTTTTTTCGTCTTGCGCGGCGTTGCCGGCGCGGCCTGCCCCTTGCATGCTCTTGCGGGCGCGGGCGTGATTATAGAGAACATTGCCCTTGTGGAAGAGTTCCGTCTCGTTGGAATTCAGATACTTGGCCGGCGCATCCGGCGACATGGCGCGCCCACCGAAGGCGATGACCTTTTCGCGGATCGACAGGATCGGGAACATGATGCGATCGCGGAAACGGTCATAGGACACCGGGATTTCCGGCCCATGAACGACAAGACCGCAGGCCTCGATCGCTTCCTTCGGCACGCCCTTGCCGGCGAGGTGCTCCTTCAGCGCGTTGCGGCTGTCCGTGGCAAAGCCCAGGCGGAAGGTCTCGATGGTGCGACCCGTCAGGCCGCGGTCGCGCAGATAGGCGCGCGCCTTGGCGCCCGCGGGCGTCTGGAGCTGGTCTTCGAAGAAGCGGGTCGCCATTTCCATGACCTCGACGAGGCCCATGCGCTCCTTTTCACGCTGTTCGGCCTGCACGTCCGGCTGGGGCATGGCGACGCCCGCCATGTCGGCGATCTGCTGCACGGCCTCGGGGAAGGACAGCCCGTCGAGATCGGTGAGGAAGCGGAAATGATCGCCCGAAACGCCGCAGCCGAAACAATGGTAGCGGCCCTTGCGGTTCTCGCAATGGAAGCTCGGCGACTTCTCGCCGTGGAACGGGCAGCAGGCCCAGTAGTCGCCGCGCGAGACATTGGTCTTCTTGCGGTCGAAGGTCACGCGCCGGCCGATCACGTCCGAAATGGGGACGCGGTCACGGATCTCGTCTAGAAAAGCGTTGGAAAAGCGCATGGCAACCTCGGTTGGGGTTCATATAACCATCCATGGGGCCAGCCGCCAGCGATAGTCGCCCGCCCACAGCAATTCACAGGCCCACGGTCACCGTTGCGCCAACCTGCCAGAAAGCATGCCGAAAACAAAAAGGGCGGCTTCAAGCCGCCCTTCCCACTCGACACCCATTGCCCGTTACTTCAACAGGTCCTTGACCACGCCCGAGGCCTTGGCGAAATCCATCTGGCCGGGGAAACGCTCCTTGAGCACGGCCATGACCTTGCCCATGTCGCGCAGGCCCTGCGCGCCGATCTCGGCGATGACGCCGGAAATCAGCTCGCGCACCTTCTCGTCGGAAAGCTGCTCGGGCAGGAAACCCTTGATCACGGCAATTTCCTGCTGCTCCTGGGCGGCAAGCTCAGGGCGGCCGTTATCGGCAAAGATCTTTGCCGATTCCTCGCGCTGCTTGATCATCTTGGCGAGGATCTGCAGCACTTCGTCGTCCTCGACCGGGCCCTTGCCCACGCCGCGGTTGGCGATGTCGCGGTCCTTCAGCGTCGCCTGGATCAGGCGCAGCGTGGAAACACGGCAGGCGTCCTTTGCCTTGAGGGCTTCCTTCAGGTCGTTTGCGAAGATTTCGCGCATTCTTTTCTCCATGAAAGGCCGTCGGCGCCGGATGCGCGACCAAGCCTTGTCGTCGTTTACATGTGCATGCTCATAGACCGGCAAAGGCCATATCCGCAAACGGATTGCGCAAGCGCTTGATTCCAAAAGCTTTATAATTCAACGCAATCCACAGGCGGCGGTTGACCCCGTCATCCGCTTTGTCTATTTTCCGGCACCTGCACGAAATTTGGCAATCAGGGCGAACCAACGCGGGTTTCCGCGCGCCCCCGTTTGCGACAAACGCTGCGACCTCAAATGGTGCCTGGTCCCCCGGCTTTCAAGCCGGTGGCGCTCGGTGCCGGAAACGGGATGAACATGACCTCGACCCCCGCATGGACCACTGAAAAGCCGACCGCCCTGCTCGTTCTCGCCGACGGCACGGTCATCGAAGGCAAGGGCATCGGCGCCACCGGCAAGGTGACGGCGGAAGTCTGCTTCAACACGGCGCTGACGGGCTACCAGGAAATCCTGACCGACCCCTCCTATCTCGGCCAGATCGTCACCTTCACCTTCCCGCATATCGGCAATATCGGCGCCAATGACGAGGACATCGAAGACCTGACGCCCGCCGCGCGCCACGGCGCCGTCGGCACGATCTTCAAGGCCGATATCACCGATCCCTCGAACTACCGCTCGGCAAAGCATCTCGACGCCTGGCTGAAGGCCCGCGGCATCATCGGCCTTTCGGGCATCGACACGCGCGCGCTGACCGCCTGGATCCGCGAAAACGGCGCGCCGAACGCCGTCATCGCGCATGACCCGAACGGCGTCTTCGACATCGAGACGCTGAAGGCGGAAGCCAAGGCGTGGAGCGGCCTCGTCGGCCTCGACCTCGCCAAGGTCGCCACCTCTGGCCAGTCCTCGCGCTGGAGCGAAAAGCCCTGGGTGTGGAATGAAGGCGCCGAAGACCTCGCGGACGGCGACGTGAAGTACCACATCGTCGCGCTCGACTATGGTGTGAAGCGCAACATCCTGCGCCTCTTCGCCGGCCTCGGCTGCAAGGTCACCGTCATGCCGGCAACGACCAGCGCCGAAGACGTGTTGGCCCAGAAGCCGGATGGCATCTTCCTCTCCAACGGACCGGGCGACCCAGCGGCAACCGGCGAATATGCCGTCCCGGTCATCAAGACGCTGATCGAGACGGACATTCCAGTCTTCGGTATCTGCCTCGGTCACCAGATGCTCGGCCTTGCCGTCGGCGCCACCACCGAAAAGATGCACCAGGGCCACCATGGGGCAAACCACCCGGTGAAGGACCACACGACCGGCAAGGTGGAAATCGTGTCGATGAACCACGGCTTCGCCGTCGCCTCGACCTCGCTGCCCGAGGGTGTGGAAGAGACCCACGTCTCGCTGTTCGATGGCACGAATTGCGGCCTGCGCCTCGTCGGCAAGCCCGTCTTCTCCGTGCAGCACCACCCTGAGGCCTCCCCCGGCCCGCAGGACAGCCACTACCTCTTCCGCCGTTTCATCAATCTGGTGCGCGAGAAGAAGGGTGAGGATGCCCTGCCCGAACGGGCGTAAGCGATCCCGATCCATCGACATTCAAAAGGCCCCGGAGATCATCTCCGGGGCCTTCTTCATTGGGCAATTTCGTTTGGTGGTTACGCTCTCTGCCGCACCAGCCGGTAGAAGCGCCAGTTGAGCAGAACTGCTGCTGCGGCAAGCCCGCCGACGAAGCCGAACCAGATGCCAACACCGCCGAAGCCGCCCGGGAAGGCGAAGAACCAGGCGCAGAAGAAGCCGATCGGCCAATAGGAGATCAGCGCCATGACCATCGGGATGCGGGTATCCTTGAGGCCGCGCAGCAGGCCGGCGGCGATGGCCTGGAGGCCGTCGACCAGCTGGAAAATGCCGGCGATGACGACGAAGGGGCCGGCGATCGCCAGAACCGCCGCCGAATCCTTGCCCGCCTCGTCGAGGAAGATTGCGGCGAGCGTCGTGGGGATGCTGGCAAAGAGCACGCCGCCGCTGATGGAAATGACCACCGCAACAGCAAGCACGGCCAAGGAAGCTCGTACAACGGCGAGATGATCGGCGCGGCCATGGGCGACGCCGACGCGCACCGTGCCTGCCTGCGCCAGGCCGAGCGGGATCATGAAGGCGATGGAGGCCAACTGCAGCGCGATGCCGTGGGCTGCGAGTTCCAGCGTGCCGATATTGCCCATCAGCAGCGACGCACCGGTGAAGAGGCCGACTTCCGCCAGCATGGTGAAGCCGATCGGCAGACCGAGATGCACGACCTCGCGGAACGCCGGCCAGTCCGGCCGCCAGAAGCGCACGAAGAGTTCGTAGCGGCGCATCTCCGGCCGCCACTGGATATAGGCGGTCAGAAGCAGGAAGCTCAGGATATTGACCGCGACCGAGACGATGGCCGCACCCTGGATGCCCAGGGTCGGGAAGCCGAAACGGCCAAGCACCAGCGCATAGGCGAAGAAGGCGTTGATCGACAGGATCGTGATGGTGACATAGAGCACGATGCCGGCGCGGCCGACCGCGCTGACGAGGCCGCGCAGCGTCATGAACAGCAGCGCAGGCGCCATACCCCATTGCACGATCTTCAGGTAGCCGCCGGCAAGGGCGGCCACTTCCGGCTTCTGGCCGGCATAGAGCAGGATGCGTTCCGCATTGTAGAAGATCGGCGCCGTCAGTGCCGAATAGAGGAGCACGACCCACATGCCCATGCGGACTGCCCGGCGCACCGCGACCGGGTCACCGCGCCCATAGGCCTGCGCGACCATCGGCATCACGGCATTGGCAAAGCCGGAGCCGAAAATGAACAGCGTGAAGAAGAACTGGCTGGACAGCACCAGGGCCGCGAGAGGAACAGCACCGAGGCGGCCGACGATGACGACGTCGGTCGTATGAATGCCGAGCTGGGCCAGCTGGGCGCCGATCAGCGGCACACCCAAGGCGAAGGTCGCCCGGAAATGGGCGCGCCAGCTGTTATCCGCGCGATGCGTTGCCATGTGCATAATAGTTCTCACTTTCGCATCGCTTCCGATCACAAGTTTCGGCCGCGATCAATCGAATAGGATTGATGATCTCATCAAAAATGCGCGATTGCGGTCAAAACGACCGCGTTTTCTCGAAAATTTCGTCGAAATGTTACGTTTGAAAGCGGTTCAAGCCCCTTCCCGCGTCATTTTTTCCATCGGACCGGCACCTGCGCCGCGCAACCGAGTGACGAAGATCAGGAGGCCGACGAAAAGGATCAGCGCCGCTACCGCATAGGGCGCGCCGGCAAAGACGACGGGGGCCTGGGGTCCGGTGAAGTGGCTGAATGCCTGGGTGAAGATCAACGGCCCGATGATGGTGGTGATGCTGGAGACGCTGGTCAGCGCGCCCTGCAACTCGCCCTGTGCCGAGGGCGGCACGCGGGCCGAGGCGATGGAGCGCAGCGGCGGATCGGCAAGGCTTTCGAGCGCCGTCAGCAGGATCACGGCATAGACCATCCAGCCCTGATAGGCGGCGGCGTAGCCGGAAAGCCCCAGCACCGAGAAACAGAGGCCGATGACGGCCGTGCGGTATTCCCCAAGTTTCGGCACGACGCGCGGCAGAACGAAGCCCATAACAATCGCCCCGCCGATGCCGAAAACACCGAGCGACAGGCCGATCTGCCCTTCGCTCCAGCCATAACGCAGCGCCGCAACGAAGGGCCAGACGGCGGGATAGACCGCGTGCGACAGGTTATAGCAGAAGAAGACGAGGCCGACCCAGAGCACGCCTTTATAATTGCGCATCTGCAGGAGCGCGCCGAGCGGATTGGCGCGCGACAGCTCGAAGCGGCGGCGGTTCTTCATGTCGAGGGTCTCGGGCAGCAGGATCCAGGCTGCGACGAAATTGAGAAAGGCGATGGCCGCCGCGCCATAGAAGGGAACGCGCGGACCGAACTCGCCGAGAACGCCGCCGATGACCGGCCCGATGACGAAGCCTGTGCCGAAGGCGATGCCCATCAGCCCGAAGTTCTTCGCCCGCGTTTCGTCGTTCGAGACATCGGCGATATAGGCCGCCGCCGTGGAAAAGCTAGCGCCGCTGATGCCCGCCAGGATGCGCCCGATGAACAGCATCCAGTAGCTCGTCGCCAGGGCACAGATGAGATTGTCGATGGCGAAGGTCAGCACACAGGCCAGCAGCACCGGCCGCCGGCCGAAACGATCCGACAGGTTGCCGATGAAGGGTGCGAAGAGAAACTGCATGCCGGCATAGACCAGCAGCAGCCAGCCGCCGTCGATTGCCGCATGGCTGAGATCGTCGCCCGTCAATTCCCGAAGATAGGCCGGCAGGACCGGCATGATGATGGCGATGCCGATCACATCGAGAAACATGATCATGAAGACGAGAAAGAGCCCCCGCCGGGTGGACCTGGCATCGATCATGGAAAGACCTCGAAAAGAATGGCGCCCACGCCGCGGGCAAAATGTCAGGTGCCGACTTCTAATTCAGTTTCCACAGCGAAACAATCCGTGAACATTGCAAATCTTTTGATGATGGCGATGCGTTTCCTTGAGGGATCGGCGGCAAATGCCCTGGCCGCGCCGACCGTCAGCGTATTGTCAGCTTTCTCGTGGAAAGTTGCGGCTCGGACCGGATTTCCCCTCGGGAAGGCCGAGGCCGGCATTCCTCGCGAGGTCACCATGACGCCCCAGACCTACCCTTCGGTCTTTCCGAGACCGGCTTTCGCAAGCCAGTCCGTCAGCATCGTCACGGGCCTCTATCTCTTTCTTCTCACCATCCGGGACTTCTGGCCGGAGACCCTGGTGCGGCTTGGCGAGCGGCCCGGCACGCTCGCCCTGCTGACAATGGGACTGGCCTGTCTTTTCGTCGGGACATGCGTGATCGTGTCGTGGAAGAAAATGATGATGAAGCCGCTGCTCGTCGTGGTGGTGCTTCTCACCGCCGGTGCAGTCTGGCTGCTGGATCAGGATAGCCCCTTCCGGGCCTTGGGCGGTGATATTGTCAGCTTCGCCACGCATATGGCGCTCTTCGGCCTCGTGCCGGTGGCACTCCTTCTGTGGATCCGCGTCCTGCACGGCTCGTTCTTTTGGCAGATGCGCGGCAATCTCGCGGTCGCCATTCCCGCCATCGCCATCGCGCTCTCAGTGATGACGACCCATCTGACGGACTATGTCGCGATTGCCGGAGAAGAAATCGCCGGCGTCGGAGACGCCGGCCCGGCTGTTACGGTTCACCCTTGAACGTGTCGCAGGCATCGACCCGGCCGGTGTCGAAGCCGCGCTTGAACCAGCGGCGGCGCTGGTCCGAGGTGCCGTGGTTGAAGCTTTCGGGGACGACGTAGCCCTGCATGCGCTTCTGCAACGTATCGTCGCCGATCTGGGTCGCGGCGTTCAGCGCTTCCTCGAGGTCGCCGCTCTCAAGCAGGCCCTTCTGCTGGGTATATTTGCCCCAGATGCCGGCATAACAATCGGCCTGAAGCTCGACGCGGATCGACATCTGGTTGGCCTCGACCTCGCTCATGCGCTGGCGCTGCTGGTTGAAGCGCGGCAGCACGCCGGTAAGGTTCTGCACATGGTGGCCGACCTCATGGGCGACCACATAGGCCTGCGCAAAGTCGCCCGCCGCATCGAACTTGTTGGCAAGCTCATCGAAGAAGCTCATGTCGAGATAGACCTTGCGGTCGCCCGGGCAATAGAACGGGCCGGAGGCCGCGGAGGCAAAGCCGCAGGCCGATTTGACGGAGCCGGAGAACAGCACCATCTTGGGCTCCTCGTAACGCTCGCCGGCCGCCTGGAAAATGCCGTTCCAGGTGTCTTCCGTCTCGGCGAGAACCGTTGCCATGAAGGCCTTGGTTTCCTCTTCCTGCGGCGACGAGCGCTGGCTGGCATTGTCGGTCTGCTCGAAGCCGGGGCGGCTCGGCTGCCCGCCACCGCCATCCATCACCTGCAACAGGTCGATGCCCATCGCCTTGAAGATGAAGTAGATGACAACGAGGAAGATGATGGTGCCGATGCTCATGCCGCCGCCGCCGGCGCTGCGTCCGCCACCCATCGGGATGCGGAAACCGCCATTGCCGCGACCGAACGGATTGCCTCCCCCCATCGAGGGGCCGGGACCGGGTCCGCGCTGGTCCTCGATATTGTCCGACTGGCGACGACCTTTCCATTCCATGGCGCATTTCCCCGCATTGATTGCCGACGAACGTCCACGGCGTGAATTCGTTCCTCAGCAAAAACTTATAGGGCCAGCCGCGCCGCCTTGCAAAACGAAAAGCAGCGTTTCAACGGCGCCGGAAGATCGCATTGAAACGCTGTCCCCAGCCCGCCTCGCGGATGGCCAGCGCGCCGGCCGCCACGAAGATCATGCTGACGAGGGCAGCCGCAAGCCCGCTCGCAAGGCCGGACGTACCGTCGAAGATCATCATGCCCATCACCCGGTGCGGAACGAGCGTGAAAAGCCCCGCCACCACGATGCCGCCGAAATACATGCCTGCGACATGGGCACGGTGGGCGCGGATATTGCGCTGGCGTGCCGTCTGGATCGCCCGGACGCTGCCCGCGATGACATAGATGGAAATAAGATGGATGGGGCTGAAGCCGCCCACCGTGTTGATGCCGTGAATGAAAAAGGTCGAAAAGCTCGTGAGCACCATCAGCACCAGCCAGATTTTTCCGAGCAGCCGATGGGCCGGCGTGCCCTTGGGGCGGGCGAGCAGGATGGCACCGAGCACAGCGGCCGGAAGCACCGTCGCAACATGAAACTGGATGGCAAAGGGGGCGTTGAGCAATGGTTCGAGGGTCATGGCAAACTCGATCGTTCGTGGAAAAGGGGCGGTTGAATTCGCTATCGTCTTCGGCCAATGATCGGCCCGCCTCAAACGCTTTGGCCCGAATGGACGGAATACTTCGTGGAACGCCCCTTCCTGCAATCCGCGCTTCGTGAACTGCAGGTCTTCCTGCGCGCGCCGCGCTTCTGGGCGACCTTCGGCGCGGTCGTGCTGATCTTCTGGGTGACCGGTCCCTATGGTACCGCCGAGCGTCTGGCCACGGCGCCGCGCCTCGGCTTCTGGCTCGTCCAGCACGCCGCCGCCTGGAGTATCGCTGTCGTCACCATCGTGCTGGTCAACACGCTTCTCCTTCAGCGCGTGCCGAGCCTTCTCGGACGCATGGCGATCGGCACGCTCATCGCCGGCGCGCCCGTCGGGCTCGCCACGGAGGCGATCAGCCTGACCACCTTCGGCGGCACGCCCACCGTGGCAACCATCGTTCAAAGCATCGCCAGTGGCTTGCTCCTCTCCGCCCTTTTCTGCGGCCTCACCTTCATGACGATGAGCAGCAAGCAGGCCGAGGTGCTTTCGCCAGCACCACTGCCTGCTTCCGACGCAACGGAGGAGCGCGCCGAGGTGCTGCTGTTGCGCCGGCTGAAGCAGGAGAACCGCGGCCCGGTACTGCACATGACCGTCGCCGATCACTATACCGAGGTGACGACGAGCCGCGGGCGGGAGTTGGTGCTGCTGCGTTTTTCCGATGCGCTTGAGGAGTTGGGGGCGACGGCCGGCTTGCAGGTGCACCGCTCGCATTTCGTCGCCGATGTGCATGTCGATAGATTGCTGCGCTCCGAGGGCCGGCTGTCGATCCTGATGAAGGACGGGCGGGAAATCCCGGTAAGCCGCAGCCGCATGGAGGCGGTGCGCAGCCGCTGGGGCTGATGGATTTTTTCAAGGGCGGTGTCGGATCGACCTTTCGCCCTTCGTCTCTAGGTATGCATTCAACACATCGGCCAGGAGAACCCCATGAGAAAGATCATTGTCGGCGCCTTTATCAGCCTTGACGGCGTCATGCAGGCACCGGGCGGTCCGGAGGAAGATCCGATTGGCGGCTTCAAATTCGGCGGTTGGGTGGCACCGCTCTTCGACGAGAAGATGGGCGCTGCGATCGGCGAGATGTTTTCACATCCCTTCGACCTGCTGCTCGGCCGCAAGACCTATGATATTTTCGCCGCCCACTGGCCCTATGCCGACAAGAACGACCCGATCGGCCCGCTCTTCGACCGCATCAACAAATATGTCGCCACCCGCAATCCGGGCTTCAAAACCACTTGGCAGAACAGCCATGTGCTGGGCACCGACACGGTCGCCGCGGTGAAGGCGCTGAAGAGCGAGGACGGGCCGGATCTCCTGACGCAGGGATCGACGGCCTTCCTCAAGACGCTGTTCGAACACGACCTCGTCGACGAGATCAACGTCTTCACCTTCCCGGTCATTCTCGGCAAGGGCAAGCGGCTGTTCGGCGAAACCTCCTTCCCGCGGGCGCTGACGCTGGTGGCCTCGAGCACCAGCGAAAACGGCATCGTCATCAGCAAATATGCCCGCGCCGGCGACGTCACCACCGGCTCCTTCGAATTCGAAACGCCGACAGACGCCGAACTGGAGCGCCGCCGTAACCTCACCTGAGCGCGTGCGGCCTTGACCGCCACCTCCGTTGCAGTTCCTATTCCCCGGCGGAAAACGGGAGGATGGCATGAAAGCGGCACGGCTGGAGGCGATCGGCGGTTTTATCGTTCGCGACGTGGAAAAGCCGGTGCCCGGCCCGGACGATCTTCTCGTGCGGGTGGAGGCCGCAGGCATCTGCGGCACCGACCGTCATCTCTTCCACGGAGGGTTTCCCTGCCGTCCGCCGGTGACGCTCGGCCATGAATTCTCCGGCATCGTCGAGGCAATCGGCGATGCCGTCCTCGATTTCCGCCCGGGTATGCGCATCACCGGCGACCCGAACATTCCCTGTGGCCGCTGCGCGCAATGTCGGCGCGGGCGCATCAATCTCTGCGAAAACCTCCAGGCCATCGGCATCCACCGCGACGGCGGCTTTGCCGACTATGTGCTGGTGCCGCAGCGGCAGGCCTATGAACTGCCGTTGTCGCTGCCGCCGGAACACGGCGCCTTCTGCGAGCCGCTGGCTTGCTGCCTACACGGTATCGACATGGCGGGCATCGAGCCGGGCAGCTCCGTGGTGGTACTCGGCGGCGGGGTGATCGGCATGCTCACGGTCCAGCTCGCCCGCCTTGCCGGCGCGACCACCGTCGTGCTCGTCACGCGCCAGGCCGTGCGCCGGCAGCTAGCCGAGGAGATCGGCGCCACCCACTCCTTCGACCCCGGTGCCGGCGATGCAATCGCGGGAATTGCCTGCCAATCCGGCCTCATTCCCGGCGGTGCCGACGTCGTCATCGAATGTGCGGGCGTGGCGGAAACCATGGCGCAAGCGCCGAAACTCGCCCGTAACGGCGGCACCGTGGTCATTCTGGGCGTGATACCGCAGGGGGAGAAGGTCGAGATCGAACCGTTCGACCTGCTGTTCCGCGAGGTGAAAATACTCACCTCCTTCCTCAACCCGCATGCCCATGGCCGTGCCGCGGCACTGATCGCGTCTGATACGATCAAGGTCGATAAGCTGATCTCGCGCCGCATCGGCATAGACGATCTGCCGGATGCCGTGGCGAACCCGCTACGCCCAGGCGAGGTGAAGGTGCTCGTCATGCCCGGTCTGTAAGAGGAGTCAGGCCAACCCCTCCTCCGCCACCATTTCCCGAAGCCATGCCGAAAAGGCCGCCATGGCCGGCGTGACGCTGCGCGATTGCAGCGATGTCAGCCAATAACTGCCGAGCGCGACGCTCGTCTTGAACGGCTGCACGACGGTGCCGGAGGACAGCAGCCGCGAAAACATCAGCGGCGGGGCAAGCCCGACGCCAAGCCCCTGCAGCACCGCCTCCATCATGGCGAGCGAGGTATCGAAGACGATGGCATTCTGCGGTGGCGGCGTGCGCGGCAGGCCGGCGGCCTCGAACCAGCGGGTCCACTCGTCGCGGCGGTAAGAACGCAGCAGCGTCAGGCCAAGCAAGTCTTCCGGCGCCTTCAGATCGCGCGCGACATTCGGGATCGCCAGCACCGAAAGCGGCGCATCGAAAAGCCTGGCGGCATCCGTGCCGTGCCAGGCGCCGGCACCGAAACGCACGGCGAAGTCGAGCCCTTCGGCAGCAAGATCGACGCGGTTGTTGTTGGTGGAAAGCCTGACCTCAACGAAGGGATGGCGCTCGCGAAAACGTGCAAGCCGCGGCAGCAGCCAGCCAACCGCGAAGGTGCCGACCGCACCGACCGTCAGGATTTCCCGCACGTGGCCGCCGCGAAAACGCTCCACCACATCGGCCATGCGGTCAAAACTGTCGCGCAGCACCGGCAGCAGGCTCTCGCCCTCCGCGGTAATCATCAGCCCTCGCGGCAGGCGCTTGAACAGCACGACCCCGAGCTGGTCCTCGAGGCTCTTCACCTGATGGCTCACGGCGGCCTGCGTGACGTTCAGCTCGATGGCCGCGCGGGTGAAGCTCAAATGCCGCGCGGAGGCCTCGAAAGCGCGAAAGGCGTTCAGCGGAAGATATGGCCGGACCATGGCAATGCCCTAGTTTTCCTCATGGCTGAGACCAGTATTGATCTTTTGTCAGCCCATCAAGCGATTGCTATCAAGACGGCACAAACCACTCGAAATCAGAGGAAACGGGATGGACAAACGTCTTTTCGCCGCCGGCGCCCTGCTGGCTGCAAGCTTCGCGGCGCCAGCCGAAGCCCGCATTATTTGTACCATCGTTGCGGATGCCGGCAGCAATGAGGTCATCATGGAAAAGGGTGACTGCAAAAGCCGCGTCACCCCCGCCTCCACCTTCAAGATCACACTCGCCGTGATGGGCTACGATTCCGGCTTTCTGGAAAATGCCGACGAGCCGGAACTACCTTTCATGAAAGGCTATCCGGACTGGCTGGGCGATGTCTGGCGCCAGCCGACCGGACCGCGGCGCTGGATGAAATATTCCGTCGTCTGGTATTCACATCAGATCGCTAAATTCCTGGGCTACGAGAAGCTGCGCGACTATGCCGAGGCCTTCGGCTACGGCAATGCCGATGTGACCGGCGATCGCGGCAAGAACAATGGGCTGGAACGATCCTGGATCGCCTCGTCCCTGAAAATCTCGCCGCGCGAGCAGATCGCCTTCCTGAAGCAGCTGGTCAATCACGAACTACCCGTCTCCGCCGAAGCCATGGACGCCGCGATGGAGATCGTCGAGGGCCAGGAAATCGGCGGCGGCTGGCACGCGAAGGGCAAGACCGGCATGGCCTTCCCGCGCCAGGCCGACGGCAGCTTCAACTATAATACGCCCTGGGGCTGGTATGTCGGCTGGGCGAGCCGCGGCGAGCAGACCGTGGTTTTTGCACGGCTGGTCCAGGACGAGAAGAAGCAGGAACCGCGTACGAGCCTGAGGGCACGTGACAGCATTCTCGCGGAACTTCCAGGCATTCTCGCCACGGAATGATCTAGCGCGGCGGCACCATGCCCATCCCCTTGCGGGCGAGGCCAGAGACGTTGAGCGCGAGCTTGCGCCGAAACACCGGGGACGCGCCGATGACGCGCAAGGCAAGGTTGCGCAGGATGCGGCCGAAGACGCTGCGCACCATCGCCATCCGCGTGAGGCGATCGGCGAGCGCCAGCACCTCCACCGCAGCCGGGCGGCGCTTCTCCTCATAGAGGTCGAGCGTCGTCTCCGGCGCCTTGCCGTTCAGGACATCGGCCAGCAGTTGCCCCAGCACCACGGCATCGACGATCCCGGTGTTCATGCCCTGCCCGCCGGCCGGGCTGTGCACATGCGCGGCATCGCCCATCACGAAAACCGGGCCGGAGCGATAGTGCGAGGCAACGCGGTGATGCACGCGGAAGCGCGAACTCCAGATCACATCCCGCACACGGCCCGGCACCGTGCGCGGTCCGCGCGCATCCAGCAGCGCCTGCACGAAGGCGGCATCCGGTTCGGGCGGCGCCTCCTCGACCGGCGCCACGATGCGAAAGTGGCCGCCGGGCAGCGGCGCGACGACACCCATGCCTTCCGGCGAGAAGAGCAAGGTCACCTCGTCGCTGAACCCCCAATCCATATGGACATCCGCCAGCACGAAGGAGCCCGCATAGGCCTCGCCATCGAACGCAATGCCGGCCGCCTCTCGCACAACGCTGTGCATGCCATCGCCGCCGATGAGGTAGCGAGCACGGATCACCTGTTCACCTTCCTCCATTGCAAGGTGAACGGTCGCGCCGCCCGCGTCCGTTTCCACTTTCGTCGCCGTCACGCCGCGGGCGACGCTGCCGCCGAGCACCGCCAGCCGCTCCGTCAGGATCGCCTCCGTCTCGTCCTGGGGAATCATCAGGACCTCCGCATAGCGCGAGGGCAGCATGGAGAAATCGAGTTCGAGCAGCGCCTTGTCATGGTCGCGCAGCGCAAAGCGCGTCAGCGGCAGGCCGCGGCGCTCCAGTTCATCCGTGACGCCGATGCGCTCCAGCACTTCCAGCGTGTGCGCATGGATGACGGCGGCGCGCGAGGTGTTCTGGCCGGCGGCGAGCCGGTCGACGATGACGGGGCGAAGACCGGCCTGTTGCAGGGTGACGGCGAGCGCAAGGCCCGTCGGCCCCGCCCCGACGATCAGCACATCGGTTTCCTGCGGCAGCATGCTTCCCCTCCCGGAATCGATCTTGAAAAGCCCCGACAGGTCCTTAATAAGCGGGTTACAGGGCCGCCTGTTATATCGCCGGCATGCGGCTGGGGAACACCCCCTGCACTTTTCCTGTCGATTGCGCGATTTTCGGGGTTCCGCTCCCCCTGTCATTTGCCTATAAGCCGCTTCTAGCCTTGAAAGACCATTTTTGCGCGCCCGGCCCGGTGAACCCATCGCCATGCCGGTTTTTCGCGCACGCGGAAGATTGGATAGAGAGATGCCCAAGCGCCAAGATTTGAAATCGATCCTCATCATCGGCGCGGGGCCGATCGTCATCGGCCAGGCCTGTGAGTTCGACTATTCCGGCACCCAGGCCTGCAAGGCGCTGAAGGAGGAAGGCTACCGCGTCATCCTCGTCAACTCCAACCCGGCGACGATCATGACCGATCCGGGCCTGGCCGACGCCACCTATGTCGAGCCGATCACGCCTGAAGTCGTCGCCAAGATCATCGCCAAGGAGCGCCCGGACGCGCTCTTGCCCACCATGGGCGGCCAGACGGCGCTCAACACGGCGCTTTCCCTCAAGCGCATGGGCGTACTCGACCGCTACAATGTCGAGATGATCGGCGCCAAGCCCGCCGCCATCGACATGGCTGAAGACCGCGCCCTCTTCCGCGAGGCCATGGCCCGCATCGGCCTGGAAACGCCGAAGTCGCTGCTCGCCAACGCCACCGAGATCAAGGACGTCGACCGCAAGGCGCATGAGGCCGAGCGCGCCAAGGTGAAGGCGCAGCTTTCCGGCGATGCGCTCGACAAGGCGCTGGACGAGCTGGAAAACCAGTGGAACCTCGGCGAGACCGATCGCAAGCAGCGCTATATGAGCCACGCCATGGCGATCGGCGCCCAGGCGCTGGACACGATCGGCCTGCCCGCCATCATCCGCCCGTCCTTCACGATGGGCGGCACCGGCGGCGGCATCGCCTACAACCGCTCGGAATTCTTCGAGATCGTCAATTCCGGCCTCGATGCCTCGCCGACCACCGAAGTGCTGATCGAAGAATCCGTGCTCGGCTGGAAGGAATATGAGATGGAGGTCGTCCGCGACAAGGCGGACAACTGCATCATCATCTGCTCCATCGAGAACATCGACCCGATGGGCGTCCATACGGGCGACAGCATCACCGTCGCCCCGGCCTTGACCCTGACGGACAAGGAATACCAGATCATGCGCAACGCCTCGATCGCGGTGCTGCGCGAGATCGGCGTCGAGACCGGCGGCTCGAACGTGCAGTTCGCCGTCAATCCGGAGAACGGCCGCCTCGTCGTCATCGAAATGAACCCGCGCGTCTCGCGTTCCTCCGCGCTTGCCTCGAAGGCCACCGGCTTCCCGATCGCCAAGATCGCCGCCAAGCTCGCCATCGGCTATACGCTGGACGAACTGGAAAACGACATCACCGGCGGCGCGACCCCGGCCTCCTTCGAGCCGTCCATCGACTACGTCGTCACGAAGATCCCGCGCTTCGCCTTCGAAAAATTCCCCGGCGCCGAGCCGACGCTGACCACCGCCATGAAGTCGG
The DNA here is from genome assembly GCF_049199905.1 of Shinella sp. M27. Taxonomy (NCBI): domain Bacteria; kingdom Pseudomonadati; phylum Pseudomonadota; class Alphaproteobacteria; order Hyphomicrobiales; family Rhizobiaceae; genus Shinella; species Shinella sp. M27. Next base: position 25,357 of record NZ_JBLZPK010000044.1, on the reverse strand, counting down.
TCGGTGAAGTCATGGCCATCGGCCGCACCTTCGCCGAATCGCTGCAAAAGGCGCTGCGCGGCCTCGAAACGGGCCTCACCGGCCTCGACGAGATCGAAATCCCCGGTCTCGGCGACGGCAACGACAAGAACGCCATCCGTGCCGCCATCTCCACGCCGACGCCGGACCGCCTGCGCATGGTCGCCCAGGCGCTGCGCCTCGGCCTGACGCCGGAAGAAGCGCACGAAGGCTCCAAGATCGACCCGTGGTTCCTCGATCAGCTCAAGGCCATCGTCGACATGGAAGCCCGCATCCGCGAGCACGGCCTGCCGACGGACGCCGAAAACCTGCGCATGCTGAAGGCCATGGGATTCTCCGACGCCCGCCTCGCCACCCTCTCCGGCAAGCGCCCGAAGGAAGTCGCGGAACTGCGCAACGGCCTGAACGTCCGCCCGGTCTTCAAGCGCATCGATACCTGCGCGGCCGAATTCGCTTCGCCCACCGCCTACATGTACTCGACCTACGAAACCCCGTTTGCCGGCGCGACGCGCTCGGAAGCCGAGATTTCCGACCGCAAGAAGGTCGTCATCCTCGGCGGCGGGCCGAACCGTATCGGCCAGGGTATCGAGTTCGACTATTGCTGCTGCCACGCCGCCTTCGCGCTGAAGGATGCAGGCTATGAAGCCATCATGGTCAACTGCAATCCGGAAACCGTCTCGACCGACTACGACACCTCCGACCGCCTGTATTTTGAGCCGCTGACGGCCGAAGACGTCATCGAGATCCTGAAGGCCGAGCAGACCAACGGCGAACTCGTCGGCGTCATTGTGCAGTTCGGCGGCCAGACGCCGTTGAAGCTCGCCGAAGCGCTGGAAAAGAACGGCATCCCGATCCTCGGCACCGCGCCCGACATGATCGACCTCGCCGAAGACCGCGACCGCTTCCAGAAGCTCTTGCAGAAGCTCGACCTCAATCAGCCGAACAACGGCATCGCCTATTCCGTCGAACAGGCCCGCCTGGTTGCCGGCGAGATCGGCTTCCCGCTCGTCGTGCGCCCGTCCTACGTGCTCGGCGGCCGCGCCATGCAGATCATCCATTCGGAATCGATGCTGCAAACCTACCTGCTCGACACGGTGCCGGAACTGGTGCCCGAGGACATCAAGCAACGCTACCCGAACGACAAAACCGGCCAGATCAATACCCTGCTCGGCAAGAACCCGCTGCTCTTCGACAGCTACCTGTCGAACGCCGTGGAAGTCGACGTCGATGCGCTTTGCGACGGCAAGGATGTCTTCGTCTCCGGCATCATGGAGCATATCGAGGAAGCCGGCATCCATTCGGGCGACAGTGCCTGCTCGCTGCCCGTCCATACGCTGTCCACCGAGATCGTCGACGAACTGGAGCGCCAGACGAAGGCTCTGGCCAAGGCGCTGAACGTCGGCGGCCTGATGAACGTGCAGTACGCCATCAAGGACGGCACGATCTATGTGCTCGAAGTGAACCCGCGCGCCTCGCGCACCGTGCCCTTCGTCGCCAAGACCATCGGCGCGCCGATCGCCAAGATCGCCGCCCGCGTCATGGCCGGCGAAGGCCTCGATGCGGCGATTGCCGCCTATGGCAAGAAGCCCGATCCGCGCAACCTCAAGCACATCGCCGTCAAGGAAGCCGTATTCCCGTTCGCCCGCTTCCCCGGCGTCGATACGCTGCTCGGCCCGGAAATGCGCTCGACCGGCGAGGTCATCGGCCTCGACACGGACTTTGCGCTGGCCTTCGCCAAGTCGCAGCTTGGCGCCGGCGTCGACCTGCCGCGCGAAGGCACGGTCTTCGTGTCGGTACGCGACGGCGACAAGGATCGCGTGCTGACGGCCGTGCGCCTGCTCACCGAGATCGGCTTCAAGGTCATGGCGACCTCCGGCACCGCCCGCTTCCTTGCCGAAAACGGCATCGCGGCGATCAAGGTCAACAAGGTGCAGGAGGGACGTCCGCATGTCGAGGACGCCATCCGCAACCGCCAGGTCCAGCTGGTCATCAACACGACCGACGGCAACAAGGCGATCTCGGACTCGAAATCGCTGCGCCGTGCCGCGCTGATGCAGAAGGTGCCCTACTACACGACCATGGCCGGCGCGCTTGCCGCCGCCCAGGCGATCAAGGCCCTCAAGCAGGGCCAGCTCGAAGTGCGCCCGTTGCAGTCCTACTTCTGAGCCATAGGGTTTCTGATCTTTTGAGAGCCGGGCGGTCCCACCGCCCGGCTTTTTTCATGTTGAGGCAACGGAACAGACAGGTTTGATTTCGAATACGCCGGCAGGCTTTACCGTCAGAGGCTTGTGTGCGAGCGCAATTTCAGAGACGTTAGGACGACGGGGATCCGGGGTATCCGATGATTGGGACGGCATGGCGATTGCTGCGCTTTGCGGTCATGGCTTTGGTCATGGCCGGGCTTGGCGCGTCGATTGCCGTCGCCGCCGCGCAACGCGTTGCCCTCGTCATCGGAAATTCAAGCTACGATCACGCCTCCGTCCTTCCCAATCCCGGCACCGACGCCAAGGCGATCGCGGCATCGCTGGAACGGCTTGGTTTCGAGGTGAGCCTGCGCACCGACCTGTCGAAGGCAGCCTTCGAGCGGGAGCTTGCCGACTTCAGCGAACGCGCTGCCGATTCAGAGCTTGCCCTCGTCTATTATGCCGGCCACGGTATGGAAGTGCAGGGCCGGAACTACCTGATCCCAACCGACGCACGCCTCAAATCCGATCTCCGGGTGAAATTCGAGACGATCTCGCTGGAAGACGTTCTGTCCGCCGTCGAAAGTGCGAAGGGTCTGAAGCTCGTTCTGCTCGATGCCTGCCGCGACAATCCGTTCCTTCAAACCATGTCGCGTCAGAACAAAACCCGCTCGACGAGTCGTGGCCTCGCCAAGGTCGAGACCTATCCGGGCGTGCTCGTCAGCTACGCCGCCGCCGCCGGCACGGTCGCTGAAGACGGTCAGGGAGAGCACAGCCCCTATGCAGCAGCCCTGCTCGATCATCTGGAAACGCCGGGCCTGGAGCTCAGCCTGCTCTTCCGCAAGGTCGCCGACGACGTGCAGCAAAGGACCGACGGGCGGCAGACACCTTTCGAATACGGCCGCCTTCCCGGCACGAGCATCTATCTCAAGGCACCGCAGGAGATCGTGGTGCCGGAGAAGAAGGAGCCGGTGGTCGACGCCTGCCGCGATGCGGCGGCCCATTGGGCTGCCATCGCCGACAAGGGCGACGAGGACCTTTTCAACGATCACCTGACCCGCTTCGGCACCTGCGCCTTCTCCACGCTTGCCAAGCTCGCTCTCGCCGATCTTCATGCGGAAAAGGCGCAGCAGGTGGCCAATGCGAAGGCCAAGGCTGAGGCCGATGCCAAAGCGGAAGCCGACGCCAAGGCCGCTGCTGCCGCAAAGGCCGATGCGGACGCACAGGCCGCGGCCGTGGCGAAGGCAGAAGCCGATGCACGGGCCGAGGCGGCCGCGAAAGCGGAGGCGGATGCAAAGGTGCAAGCCGCGGCCAAGGCCGAGGCCGACGCAAAAGCCGCCGCTGCCGCAAAGGCCGAAGCAAACGCCAGGGCACAGGCAATTGCAAAAGCTGAAGCAGACGCTCTGGCCGAGGCCGCAGCCAAGGCGGAAGCGGATGCGAAAGCAGCGGCCGCCAAGGCAGAAGCCGACGCGCAGGCCGCCATCGCCAAGGCCGAGGCTGAAGCGAAGGCCGCGGCCAAGGCGGAGGCAGAGCGGCTGGAAAAGCAGGCGCAGATCGAGGTCGCTGCCCTTCCCGTGGAAACCGAGAAAAAGCCGGCCCTGCTGCTTGATCAAAAGCGCGACGATGCGCTGCAGGTCACGACCGAACCCGCGCCGACGCAAGAGGAACTGGCGCTCGCCCAGCAGAAGGAACTCGACCGTCTCGGCTGCGAGCCCGGAACGCCCGATGGCAAATGGGGTCGGCGGACGCGCACGGCGATGGAAATCTTCAATCGCGAAACCAAGCTCTCATTCGAAACCACAGCTGCGACCATGGCAGCGCTCGACGCCATGAGAGTGCGCAACGGGCGCGTTTGTCCGCTCGTCTGCTCCCCTCTCGAGGACAAGGTCGGCGAGCAGTGCGTGGCGAAGACGTGCCCGGAAGGTCAGGACCTCAACAGCAGCGGCATCTGCTTCACGCCGAAAAAGGCCGAGCCGATGAAGATCGTGCGTGAAAAGAAGGAAAAGCCGGCGAAGGCCCGCACCGCGACCCGCGAAAAGCCCGCCAAGGAGCGCCCGGTCGCCCGTACCCCGAAGACGAAGCAGCGCGCCGTCGCCGAGAAGCAGCCGACCGTCGTGGAAAAGAAGCCGGTGCAGCGGAAAACGGCCACGGCGACAGGCAACTGCATCGTCATCACCTTCTGCGATCACTGATGCGAATTGCCTGTCTCGAACACCTGTCGGGTCGAGCTTCGTAACCGCGGATGATCGGCAACCCCTCGCCAGCGATATAGCTTGAGCATCGCGGCGAGGCGGTGACGACATAGGCCGGCTCCGGCTCTTACAGATCGCGGAGCGCTTCAACGGTATGCTTGAGCCGAATTTCGTGACATTCCGGCCCGCTACGGCTTATCACTCCCATGCTTTTCGTCGGCTTGAGCCACCTTGTCCTGGATCTCCCGTTGCTTGGCGGCCGTGCGGGCGGGTTGGCTGCGGCTCATGAAAGCCTCCTCAGAGTTCGGTGGGTCGGATGTTATCGACGCGGACGGTTCCGGCGACCACTTCGCGCGGGCCGTCAAGCGGATAGGTGCCGTTCGTCTCATCGACGACGGTGTAGAGTTTCTCGTTTCGGAAGGCGCTCGACGAGGTCGTTGAATTGCCGTCGCCGGGCAGCGCGTCGATCTCCATAAAATCCAGCTCTGCTTCCGCCGCGACGACGCGCGCATCGCCGCTGGAGCGCGCCCGCACCACGACCTCTCCTTGGTTGGGCGCAAGATCCCAGTTCGTATCCGTTTCGGCAGCGATAGGAATGAGACGGTAAAGCTTCAGCTGCTCGGGGTTTGAATAATCGGCGACATGCGCCGGCGTATCCTGCCGCGGCGCGTTTTCATCGAAGCCGACCGACCAGTCGCGGGCACGTGCCGCCATGCCCAGTGGGGTAGGATGAAGGGGGGCATCGTCGCTGCCGGTAACAAAGTGCGGCTCGGCGCTCGCGACACCGTCATTGCTGCGGCCGGCTTTCGAGACCGCAAATTGTGGCACAGCGTCCGCCTCAATGATTTCCTTGCGTCCCGTCTGAGCGGAGACGACGCTTCCAGTGTCCGGGACCGTGCGGGGTTCGACGGGCACAACCTGCTCGTCTTTTTCCTCGTAGCCAACCTCACAGCGTCCCGCGTCATGCATCGCCTGATCGCCGGTCACCTCGCCGGCAAGCTGTTTGAAGTAGCCGGAAATCGTGTTCATCACGCCCATGATCTATCCTCACAGTTTGGTTTCGAGGCGGGCCATCGCCGCTCTCAGGATGCCGCGAAGCTCATCGTCGGAGATCTGTTGGGCGGCGAAGGCGGCGTCGGGCTCAATGCCCGGATCCTCCTCGTGGTCGTTGACCGTTTCGTTGTCGCGCGCCATCGCAATGAGCGCCGCACGTGCCTCGGGAACGGTCGCGACCACGGATAAGAGTTCAACCAGCAGCCGCCGATGGGCGTTGATCCTGCCTTCGAGATCGATCGAATTGCCGATGGTCATGCCACGCGCCTCCCACGATGTTTTGCTAACGGCAGCATCCAGGGATTGTTCCAAGCCCTGTGGGTGCCAAGCTACCTGCGGCAAAAAAACTGGCTTTTTGCGGCCGCAATCTGCTATAAGGATCGTTCAAACGCTTTCGACGGTTCCGGAGATTCTTCTCCGGAGACCGTTTTCTTTTGCGTTCTTGCAGGCGGGAGCCTGCGCGGCGCGCTCTGAAGGACGGGATAAAATGGTTGAAAAGGTACCGATGACTCACGGCGGTTTCGTCAAGCTGCAGGAAGAACTGCGTTGGCGTCAGCAGGAAGAGCGTCCGCGAATCATTGAGGCGATCGCAGAAGCGCGCGCCCACGGCGACCTATCGGAAAATGCAGAGTACCATGCTGCCAAGGAAGCCCAGAGTCACAACGAGGGCCGCATCACGGAAGTCGAGGACTACGTTGCGCGCGCCGAGGTCATCGACCTCTCGAAGATGTCCGGCACGAAGATCATGTTCGGCGCCAAGGTGAAGCTCACCGACGAGGATACCGGAGAAGAGAAGGTCTATCAGATCGTCGGCGACCAGGAAGCCGACGTGAAGCAGGGCCGCATCTCGATCTCCTCGCCCATCGCCCGCGCCCTCATCGGCAAGGAAGTCGGCGATTCGATCGAAGTGAACGCGCCCGGCGGTTCCAAGGCCTACGAGATCCTTGCCGTCACCTGGGGATAAAAGCCGCCTCATGCCGTTTGTAGAGGACATGCGGGACGTCGACGTCATCGCACCGAATTTCAAACGTCGCCTGTCGGGCGTCACCTCCACGATCATCCAGCTCGTCCCGGTGCAAAATGCACTGGGACAGAAGGTCGTGACGCTCGGACCCGGACTGCCGGCGATATTGCCGGCAATGCCCTACCGCGATCTCGTCCGCCTCTGGAGCCTGCCGCGCAACGGTACACGCCGCGTCTGGCACGCCCGCCGCAATGTCGAGATGCTGTTTGCCCTTCTGCTGCGCGACGTGCTGCGCATGCCGCTACGCATCCTCTTCACCTCGGCCTCGCAGCGCCAGCACAGCAGATGGACGAAGTGGCTGGTCTCGCGCATGGATGCCGTCGTCGCCACCTCCGCCAAGACCGCCACCTATCTCGACGTGCCCTCGACCGTCGTCATGCATGGCATCGATGCCGAACGCTTCTCCCCTGCCCCCGACAAGGCCGCCTTGCAGGGAAGGCTCGGCCTCGAACCGAACCGGCGATATGCCGGCTGCTTCGGCCGGGTCCGCCACCAGAAAGGCACCGACCTTTTCGTCGACACGATGATGCGCCTGCTGCCGGACCGCCCGGACTGGTCGGCGATCGTCGCCGGGCGTGCAACACCGCAACATGTCGAATTCGAAAACGTCCTGAAGGAAAAGGTGCGGCAGGCCGGACTGGCCGATCGCATTCTCTTCGTCGGCGAACACACCAATATCAACGACTGGTACCGCACGCTCGACCTGTTCATCGCGCCGCAGCGCTGGGAAGGTTTCGGCCTGACGCCGCTCGAAGCCATGGCAACCGCCGTGCCGGTCGTCGCAACCGATGTCGGCGCCTTCTCGCAGCTGCTCGACAGCGACGGAGAAACCGGCATTCTCATCCCGGCGGATAATCTTGCGGCAATGGTCGAGGCGGCAGCGCCCCTGATGGACGACGACGCGCGACGCCAGCAGGCCGGCGACAACGCCCTTCGTCACGCACTCGAGCATTTCTCGATTGCCGGCGAAGCAGAAAAACTCGGCGCAATCTATGCCCGTCTTCTCGGCAAGAAGGCCTGAGACCGACCGCGATCAATCGGCCCGCCACATCGGCAAGGTTCAGGGCCTGTCTTTTTCCCGCGCAAAGCGATCGTCATAGCCAAAACCCTCGGCAGCGAGCGCCGAAACAGCAGAATGGTTGTGGATCGTGATCCCGCGCCGCGCACAGATTTCTTTTGCCAGCCGGAAATGCGCCATGATACGGCTCCGCGCCCGCACGATGCCGGATCCCGCGACCTGTCCGGCCCGCTCGTAAAAGCGTGGCTGGTCGGCATTGACGATGTCGATGCCCAAAAGGCCGATTTCGCGCGGCTCGCAGAACATCGCGAACTGCAGCGCCGATATCGCGACGGAACCGCCCTGGAAAACCCCCTTATCAGGATCGAGCGACAAACCCGTCTCGCGCTCGCCGTCAAGGACGACAAAGGGCAGAGCCGAGAGGCTGTCGGGCGACTGAAGCATCTTCCGATAGGGTTTTCGGATATTGTCGATGAGGATAATCTTTCTGCCGTCGAGGAAGGCCGGTTCGATCTCACAGATAGCTCTGATAACCTCGGTCGAAAGAAGCAGGATGGTTTCGGGCGAAACATGTGCGCGCACGAGCGCAAAATGGCGCCAGATAAAGCGCTCGTCCTCGATCGCTATGGCAAGCGGCTCGGCGATCGCCTGTCCGATCAGCCCGATCGCGCCATTCAGCAGGATGCCGCTCCGTTTCTCCATAGTGACGAGATCGTTGTCGTTGATCGACGGCCCCGATCCCACGATGAAGATCGACGGGCCGGCGCGCTCGCGCAGAGCCGTCGCGGGCAACAGGCTCCCTACCACCTTTCCGTGATAGACGATGGCGCGGTGGCCTTCCGCATCTGGCGCCTGCAATGCCAAATAGGGCAACCAGGCATGAGCGTGGCGCCTGCTCTTACCGAGCAGCGCCGCAGCCATCTTAACCACCGAACGCCAAGGCGGTCGTTCCGACCACAGTTTCATCGTCAGCCCCTCACGCAATATAGAGAGCGTTTCCCTTCGCTATAGCCAGCTGCGCCCATCTGCGGCAACCGCCAATACGACGGGAGCGCGCTACGGCGGCTACTTGATCAAGGCGGCGCGCTTCCCGTATGGACATAATTCCGATGAACTCCTGACCGGCGCAGCCCCATGACCCTCAAAGCCGTCATCATGAACGACACTCGGTCCGACAACCATTTCGGCTGTTTCCGGGTGATGCGGATCATCGAGGAGAACCTTGCCGCGCGCGGCATCCTTGTCACGGCGCGCAGCCCTGTTCGTCACGAATGGATGAAGGATGCGGCCTTCCTAGCCGCCCTTACTGAAAGCGACGTCGTTGTCATCAATGGTGAGGGCACGCTTCATCACGGTGCACGGCGGGGAGAGATGGTGCTGCGCGTGGTGGATCATCCCGCCTGCGCCGGCAAGCCGGTCGCCCTCATCAACGCCCTCTACCAGGACAATCCGGACGCCTGGGGCCGCTATCTTGAGAAGATCGCGCTGATTTCGACACGGGATTCCCGCAGCGCCGCCTCTGCCGCAAGGCAAAGCGGAAAAGCGGTGGGCTTCGTGCCCGACCTGTCCCTTTGCGAAGCCTTCGCCATGCCGGCCGTCCCCGTCGAGCGAAACCGCCTGCTCGTCGGCGACTCCATCTCGAAGGAAATCTCGCGGACGCTCCTGCAAATCGTCGAGGATCGGCCCGATGCCTATCTTCTGCCGATCACGAAGGCGCTTAAGGCGAGCAAGGCGCATCTCCCGCTTCCGCTGCGCGCTTTCCGCGAGGGCTATATTCGCCTCCACGCGGCGGCATTCCAGCTGAAACAGCCGAGAGTGCTGTTCAACAAGACCGAAGCGGGCTTCATGCAGGACCTGCTTACCGGCTATCTACATGTGACCGGGCGCTTCCACTCGGTCTGCCTGTGCCTTGTGGCGCGAACGCCCTTCCTCGCGGTGGACTCGAATTCCTGGAAGATCAGCGCACTTCTGGAAGACTTCGGCCTCGGCAAGGAAAGACTGCTTTCCCTGCAGGATTTGAAGAGCCAAGCCGGCAGACCACAGGATGCGGCCTATTCCGAAGACGAGCTCGCGACAATCGAGGCAGGACTTCGCCAGTGTCAACAGAAGGCCAGCCACCTCTTCGACGAGATCGCTCGGCTGGCGGCAGGAGCTATAACGGCTTGAAAAGCCAGTCGATCCCCTCGCTGCCGATCTTCTCCACGAGCGTGTAGCCGTTTTTCGCAAGGAAGCGCTGGGCCGGTGTTCCGAAGATCTTTTCGAGGAAGCTGCGCTTGTTTTCGATCAGGATCCACGGCCGGTAGCGCCGGATCGTCTCGATGGCGCCGGTAAGCGCCTGCGCCTCATAACCCTCGAGATCCAGTTTCAGAAGCGAACAGGCTTCCAGTCCTAGACTGTCGATCGGCACACATTCGATATCGCCCTGCCCGACAATGCGACCTGTCACGGTCCGCGCACCATCCTTCGTACCGATGGCCACACGTTCATGGCGGTCCGACAGGCCTTTAGGATACGCAATGGCGACATCGGAGGCATTCCATTCCTCGATATTTCGCGCAAGGCAGGCAAATACATCCGGATTGGGTTCGAAGCTGTGTACCCGCCGGAACTGTTGCGCCATCAGTTTGGTCCAGGCGCCGACATTCGCCCCGCCGTCTATCGCAAGCTCCCGTCCCGGAACGAGTTCAAGGGTTCTCACCAGATGCGCGATCTGGATGCCCGCCCGGCCTTCAAATCCGCGCCGACTTTTCTCGAGGTTCTCACCGGGAGCCGCGTCGATATCCGGAACCCAGAATTCGCCAATTTTCTGCATCTCACCTACACGCTCACCGGACCGGCCCTGGTTGAATGTCAATTGAGGGAGAACTTCGGATCGTTCCGCAGCAGATCCGTGATGTAGCGTTCTTCCGTCACATAGTCATGCGGCATCGTCGCCTTGCGCCATTCTCCCGAAAGCGACTGGCTGCGAAAGAAGTCGAAGCCGAAGAGGCTCGCCTTGGAGCAATCGGAGCGGGCCAGGAGATCCACGACCATGAGACCCGTCGTCGGGCGCGAGCCCACCGCGTTGAAGAGCGTCAGATAGCTCGCATCCGGGTAGAGGAAGAATCCCGGCCATTTGAGCACCCAACCCGGCAGGGCATCCCGGCGCGGCGACATCCAGAAGAGATAGCGCGCCTTCCTGGCTTCCATCACCTGAACCGAGAAATCGATGCTTGTCGCGATGATATCCGTTTTAGCGCCATGCGACCGAAAGTCGGGAACCGGAGCCGCGTTGCAACGGATGACGATATCATGCGCATCTATGGCGGCACCCTGGGCCCGTTCGGAGAGGCTTCGGGCGTTCCCGACAAGGGCAATGGATTTGCCGCGCAGCAGATCGAAAACATCGACCTCACCGAGCGGGGAGACATAGGCGATGCCCAGAAGACGCCGGCTCTTGCCGATCAGTCGCCTCGTCTTCTTTTCCAGCTTGTGGCGGATGCGCTGGAAAATTCCATCACCATGCGCTGAGGCCATATGGCGCTTCCTCATATCCGGACCGGATCAGCCAACCGTCGTCAGGGGCTATACACTATTTTCAGAAGCAGCTCCCATCAACCGTTACAGCTCGACCAGCCCGACCTTCTTGACCTGCCGGATCGTCAGCATCGTGCGCACGGTATCGACCTGTGCGTTGGCGGTCAGTTCCTCGATGACGAAATCCTGGAAGCGGGTCAGGTTCTCGGCGACGCAGTGTAGCAGGAAATCGCTGTCGCCGGAGACCATCCAGGCCTGGCGGACCATCGGCCATTCGCCGGTCGCCGCCGCAAAGGCCTTGAGGTTGGCTTCGGACTGGTGCTTGAGGCCGACCATGCAGAAGGCGACGAGATCGTAGCCGAGCGCCGGCGCATTCAGCATCGCGGTATAGCCCTCGATGATGCCGGCCTCTTCCAGCTTGCGCACCCGGCGCAGGCAGGGCGGCGCGGAAATGCCGGCGCGCGCGGCCAGCTCCACATTGGTCATCCGGCCGTCGGCCTGAAGCTCCTTCAGGATACGGATGTCGATGGCGTCGAGTTCGGCGCGAAACATGGAAGTGTACAGACCTTTCGGGAAGGCGACCGGAAGTGACCCGAATCGCCGCATCAGCGCAACATTGTTACCGCAAGCGGCACAAATATGTCACGCGCCTTCGCTTGCCTGTTGGCAAAGCGCCCACAACACTTGAAACTGTGTACACTCCCCTCATAAATGAGCATTGAAGAGTTACACGCTGGCCCGAACCCTGACGCTTGCGCGCGGGCGGGCCGATTGAGGGGCCTTTTTGCCCTGGAAGGAACGACCATGTCCACCCCCTCCGCCTCCAAGCGGCACGTCAAAGTCCTGATCATCGGATCCGGTCCCGCCGGCTACACCGCCGCCATCTATACCGCCCGCGCCATGCTGGAGCCGGTGCTGATCGCCGGCCTGGAACAGGGCGGCCAGTTGATGATCACCACGGATGTGGAAAACTATCCGGGTTATGCCGATCCGGTTCAGGGCCCTTGGATGATGGAGCAGATGCTCAAGCAGGCTGAACATGTCGGCGCCGAGATCGTCAACGACCTCGTCACAAATGTCGACCTCGACGTGCGCCCCTTCCGCATCTCCACCGACAGCGGAACCGAATGGACGGCCGACGCGCTGATCATCGCCACGGGCGCCAAGGCCAAGTGGCTCGGCATCGACACCGAACACAAGTTCATGGGCTTCGGCGTTTCGGCCTGCGCCACCTGCGACGGCTTCTTTTATCGCAACAAGGACGTCATCGTGGTCGGCGGCGGCAATTCGGCCGTGGAAGAGGCACTTTACCTCTCCAACCTCGCCAAGACCGTGACGGTCGTGCACCGCCGCGACGGTTTTCGCGCTGAAAAGATTCTTCAGGAACGCCTGTTCGCCAAGGAGAACGTCAAGATCGTTTGGGACCATGAGGTCGTGGAATATCTCGGCGCCGATCCGAAGCCGCCGATGCCGGCCTCCGTCAACGGCGTGAAGTTGCGCAACGTCAAGACCGGCGAGACGCGCGACGTGGTGACGGATGGCGTGTTCGTCGCCATCGGCCATGCGCCAGCCGTAGACCTCTTCAAGGGCAAGCTGCGCCAGAAGCCGAACGGCTACCTGTGGACGGCGGCCGATTCCACGGCGACGGACGTCCCGGGCGTTTTTGCCGCAGGCGACGTCACCGACGACATCTATCGCCAGGCGGTCACGGCTGCCGGCATGGGCTGCATGGCAGCGCTGGAAACCGAAAAATACCTTGCAGGTCATATGCCTGTCGCAATTGCGGCCGAGTAGAAGCCGCCAACAAAGGGCGGCGGCATCGTCCGACCGCCCACGTGGGAACAGCAAGATCAGCGACCGGGCGGGAAGCAAGCGCTCCCCGCCTTACAGACCTATGGGGGATAGAATGGCGCTCGACTGGGACAAGCTGCGGATTTTTCATGCCGCGGCCGAGGCCGGCTCCTTCACGCATGCAGCCGACAAGCTGCATCTTTCGCAATCGGCCATCAGCCGCCAGGTGAGCGCGCTCGAGCAGGATGTCGGCATAAAACTCTTCCACCGCCATGCCCGCGGCCTGATCCTCACCGAACAGGGCGAAATCCTCTATCGCACCGCCCATGACGTGCTGATGAAGCTCGAAGGCGTGCGCGTCCAGCTGACAGAAAACACCGAGAAGCCGAGTGGTAAGCTGCGTATCACCACCACGGTCGGCCTCGGCCAGGGCTGGCTGACGGACAAGGTGCAAGAATTCCTGGCGCTCTATCCCGATATGCAGGTGCAGCTCATCCTCGACAACGAGGAGCTCGACGTGAACATGCGCCATGCCGACTGTGCCATCCGCCTGCGCGAACCGCAGCAGTCGGATCTCATCCAGCGCCGGCTGTTCACCGTGCACATGCACATCTACGCCGCGCCCTCCTACATCAACCGCTACGGCGAGCCGCAGTCGATCGACGATCTCGACAACCACAAGATCATCACCTTTGGCGAACCCGCGCCGAACTATCTGCTGGATGTGAACTGGCTGGAGATCGCCGGGCGCGATTCCGACAATCCTCGCCCCTCGGTCCTGCAAATCAACAGCCAGACCTCGATCAAGCGCGCGGCCTTGCTCGGCATCGGCATCGCGATGCTGCCGGACTATATTGTCGGGCGCGATCCAGGACTTATCCAGCTGCCCGTCAGCGCCGATATCCCATCCTTCGACACCTATTTCTGCTATCCGAGCGAGATGAAGAACTCCGCGAAACTGAAGGTTTTCAGAGACTTCATCGTGGCGAAAGCGCGCAACTGGAACTTCTGAGAAAGGCGTTTTGAGAGGCCTGCGCTTCATGCATGGCTGGCATGCACATTAAAAGATTGATGTATGCCCAAAAAACCATCATATCGCCCGCAGCTGATGCATTTCGGTGGCTTTTTCCTCCCAGTGCCACCGCACCAGCTGTTCCCCTCTGGAGGTTTTATTACCTTCAAAACTATAAAGGGCCCAAGTTCATCTTGCGGCCCTCTTTTTTTGCCTTGGGACAGGTGAAACAGATTTTCAACCTTGCTGCGAAAGTTGGCACGCGCTTCTCTTGAAGAAACGCAAGCCCTGCCCCATATCTTAGTCAGTCAATGCACATGCGGTCTTTCTCCTCCCAGTGCCGCGCGTTGGCTGTTCCCCTCTGGAGGTTCTAAAACCTTCAACCTTGCAGGGCCCAAGCTTCGCTTGTGGCCCTCTTTTTTTGCCGATTTTTCTTTTTCAGATTTTTCGGGGCACCTCTTGTATCGGCAAAGCGCGAACCCAATATCGATACTACCCGATATACGAATCGCCGAGCGCCGATAGACATGACCGAACCAGACACCGACGAAATCCTCAAGGCGCTTGCCCATCCGAAGCGGCTGGAGATTTTGGCTTGGCTGAAGGAGCCGCAGAACCATTTCGCCGGTCAGGAACACCCTCTGGAATTCGGCGTTTGCGCCGGTCAGATCGAAAAACGCTGCGACCTTTCGCAGTCCACCGTCTCCGCCCATCTCGCCACCCTGCAGCGTGCCGGTCTCGTGACGACGCGCAAGGTCGGCCAATGGGTGTTCTTCAAACGCGACGAAGACAAGATCGCGGCCTTTCTCCACCACATCAACAGCGCCTTGTAAGCGCCTAAACTCTCCCAGCCAGAAGAAGGACTTCCCATGACCTCGCTCTTCGACCCCATCAAGATCGGCGATATCCAGCTTGCCAACCGCATCGTCATGGCGCCGCTGACGCGCAACCGCTCGCCGGGCGCCGTGCCGAACACGCTGAATGCCGCCTATTACGAGCAGCGCGCCTCCGCCGGCCTGCTGATCACCGAAGCCACGGCCATCTCCCACCAGGGCCAGGGCTATGCCGACGTGCCCGGCCTCTACAAGCCGGAAGCGCTCGAGGGCTGGAAGCAGGTGACGGATGCGGTGCACAAGGCCGGCGGCAAGATCGTCGTGCAGATGTGGCATGTCGGCCGTATCTCGCATGACACGCTGCAACCCGATGGCGGCAAGCCGGTCGCCCCCTCGGCGATCCGTGCCAAGTCGAAAACCTACCTGATCAATCCCGACGGCACCGGCAGCTTCGCCGAGACCTCCGAGCCGCGCGCGCTGGAAAAGGACGAGCTGCCCGGTATCCTCGAGGATTATCGACTCGCCGCCCGCGCGGCCATCGATGCCGGCTTCGACGGCGTCGAGATCCACGCTGCCAACGGCTATCTGATCGACCAGTTCCTGCGCTCGGGCAGCAACCAGCGCACGGACGACTATGGCGGCTCGATCGAAAACCGCGCCCGCCTGCTCTTCCAGGTCGTCGATGTCATCACCAAGGAAATCGGCGCCGGCCGTACGGCCATCCGCATCTCGCCGGTCACCCCGGCCAACGATGCCTTCGACCCGAACCCGCAGCCGCTCTTCACCCATGTGGTCGAAGGTCTCGCCAGGTATGACCTCGCCTATGTGCACATCATCGAAGGCGCCACCGGCGGCTCGCGCGAGCACCAGCAGGGCGACACGCCCTTTGATTATGCCGCCCTGCGCACAGCCTACAAGGCGGCCGGCGGCAAGGCGGCCTGGATGGTCAACAACGGCTACAATCGGGAACTGGCCATCGACGCCGTGGAGGAAGGCAAGGCCGACCTCGTCGCCTTCGGCAAGCTCTTCATCGCCAATCCCGACCTCGTCGAGCGCCTGAAGAACGACACCGTGCTGAACGCCCCGGATCAGGCGACCTTCTACGGCGGCGGCGCCAAGGGCTACACGGACTACCCGGTGCTGGAAAACGTCGCCTGACGTTTTGCGCCTTCGCGGTGGCAGTCAGCCCCTTCCGATCGGCCTCGCCTCACGAGGGCCGGATAGGAAAGGCGTGACAGCCACCGGACGCCCGCGGAATCCTGCTCCGCGGGCGTTTTCTTTTTGCGCGCCTCGTCTACATCTACACGGAGATAGTCGAGGAACCCGCCACCCATGCTCTTAAGCCTCCTGAAGGAACGTTTCCTGTTCGTCGGCCTCGCCGCCGCCATCGTCGCCTATGCGGCGGAGCACAGCCTTCTGGAGATGGGGCGCCTTCCGGTATTGATCGCCGCCTTCGCGCTGGTCGCGGCCATCATCCTTGTTTCGACGCGCATCGCCCACCATGCGGAAATCCTCGCCTCCAAGGTCGGCGATCCCTATGGCACGATGATCCTCACGCTGGCCGCGGTGCTGGTGGAGGTCGTGGTGCTCGCGATCATGATGCAGGGCGAGAGTTCGCCGACGCTGGTGCGCGACACGATCTATTCCGCCGTCATGCTGGATATCAACGGCATCCTCGGGCTTGCCGCCCTGCTCGGCGGCATACGCCACGGCGAGCAGCCCTATAATGACGATTCGGGAAAGACCTATGGCGTGATGATCCTGACGGCCATGGGCATTTCCATGGTTGTGCCGGAATTCGTGCCGCGCGAGAGCTGGCATGTCTATTCCGCCTTCACCATCGGCGCGATGATCGCGCTCTACGGCGTCTTCCTGCGCATGCAGGTCGGGCCGCACAGCTATTTCTTCAGCTATGCCTATCCCCGCGCCGAGCGGAAGGAAGGCCTGCCGAGCAAGTCGCCGGATGAAAGTGAGCCCGCCACCCTCTCCATCGTCATCATCGTCATCGGCGTGGCACTGATCGGCGCACTGGCGGAAGTCATGTCCGTGCTGCTCGGCGCCGGCCTCAAGGGGACGGGCGCACCGCCGGCGCTGATGGCCATCGTCGTCGCCGCAATCTCCGCCGCACCTGAAATCCTGACGGCCTTGCGCGCCGCCCTTGCCAACCGCATGCAATCGGTCGTCAACATCGCCATGGGCGCATCGCTCTCGACGGTCATCCTGACGGTTCCCGTCATGGAAGCAATCGCGCTCTATACCGGCCAGCCCTTCGTCATGGCCATGTCACCGACCCAGACGGTGATGGTCACGATCACCCTGATCGCCGCCGCCATCAACCTCAACGACGGCGAAACCAACGCCATCGAGGGCATGACGCATTTCATCCTCTTCGCCACCTTCGTCATGCTGACGATGATCGGGCTTTGAAA